>NZ_SOGF01000018.1:0-258986 GCF_004402355.1 Cryobacterium sp. TMS1-20-1
CCGGTGCCGACCGCTCAGCCGATCTCACAACGCCCCACCCCGGAGCAAAAAAACACTCTAGAGACTCGCCGGGCCGGCTGAACCCATGTTATTCAGCAGCCTCCTAGGCCCAGGTCGCGGCCGCGGCCTGGGTCAGCTCGATGATGTTATCGAGCAGTGCTTCCATGGTGGGCGAGCGCAGCAGCACGATCTGATCGAGCGGTCCGACCGGGGCGATCGCGGCGAGCTGCCAGGCGGCGGCGGTCGGGTCGTGCGAGAGCGCGACATCGGGCGACCACTCCTGGTCGCTGAACTCGCTCGCGAGTGACAGGGTGCGGCGCACAAGTTGCTCGGCCTGTTCGCGGCGCGGCAGCAGCGCATCGTCCCATTCCAGGTCGGGTAGTGCACGAACCGTCGCGAGCGGATGCGGGTCCTCCGGCATCCACTCGGTCACCTCGATTCTGCGCTCACCCTGCACCACCAGCCCGAGGTAACCCTCGGGGGCTTCGAGCTGAGTAACCCGGGCGACGGTGCCGACGCTGAACCGACGTTCGCCGCCGCCCACTTCCTGGCCGCGTTCGATCAGCACGATGCCGAATTCGGCCGGCTCGGCATCGAGCACCCGGGCCAGCATCACGAGGTAGCGTTCCTCGAACACGCGCAGTTGCAGCGGCATGTAGGGGAACAGCACGGATCCCAGAGGGAACATCGGCAGGGTCGTCATACACCCAGCGAACCACGTTGACGCCGCCGCGCCTAGCCCCAGGCACGTGTTCGCGGTGAACACTCGTTGGGTGCAGCGGTCGGACATCCGTGCGTGCAGCGGTGGGTTCGGTCGGTTTCGGCGCGTAGCGTAGAAGGGCTGCTCGCCTCCCGCGCAGCGAACGAGAGGCTTTACGTGGACATCACCCTGCTGGCACATTTCGTGGCCGCCGCTGAGGCACCCGATTTCGCCCGCGCCGCGCAGACACTCGGCGTCTCCCGCGACACCCTCAGCGCCTCGGTAAAGCGAGTCGAAGCCGAACTCGGCTATGCATTGTTCGATCGTGCCGCCGAGAGCACGACGCTCACTGAGATCGGGGCTGCCTTCCTGGACGACGCCCGCCTCGAGTTGACCGAGGCCGCCGGGCGCGGCGCGCAGGCTGGCGGCGGTTCGCGCCGGTCAGGCGGTTCAGGTGGCGGCGGTAAGGCCAAGGCCAACAAGGGCAAGGGCCGCGCCCCCGCGGTGAAGGGCCAGCCGAAGCTCGGGAAGAAGCGCCAGTCGCGCTGATTCGCGACGCTTGTTTAGCAATGCACGTGGCGGCCAAAACGGGACCCGCAGGACCGATTACCGGTCTGGCAGGTCCCGTTCATATCGACGGCTTCGTCGATTATTTCCGCCGATTCTGAACGATAGGCTGCTTGAGGCTCGTCGCCTCCTCCAGAGTCAGTTCGACCTCGGCAAAGGCCTGGTCGTCTGAGAAGGACTTCATCCGCGCGATCCGGAAGATGATCAGGCCGTACAGACATTTGGCCAGGATATCTGCTACGGAGTAGCCGATCTGGAGTCCGACCCATGCATCGGACCCGTCGATACCCAGTCCGGGCAGCAGATAGGCAATCGGGTAGACGCCCCACGTTGCCAGCAGGAGCAGTCGCAGCAGGCTGATGGTCTTACGCACCGTGGCGGGTTGGCGGTCGAGCGACTTGGTCAGTTCAACGAAGAGCACGTAGAGGATATACGCGAAGGGAAGAGAAGAGAGCAGACCGAAGATGCCACGGGTGAGGTTGTCCGACGCCATTTCGCCGGGGTAGCCCAAGGCAATCATCAGGGCAGCAGCAGGAATGAGCCGGGTGAGCAGGCTGCTCTGCACCTTCCGGGCCAGCGCCAGAACTGCCACGAGTTCAAGGAGAAGCAGCGGAACCGTCAGCAGCCAGTCAACGTAGCGGTATCCCTCGTTGAACGACGCTCCCGCGACCTGAACATAATCACCGCGGCCGCCGACCGCCTCGGTCACGAAAGCTTCCGTGAAGGAATTGAAAATACGGAAGTAGTGATACGCCGCGATGCCACAAACGATCGCCGCGACAGTCAATGCCTGGCGATACCTCGGCAATACGCGCGGAAGGCTGATCACCAGAAAGATAGAGGTGAAAAGCTGCGAGGCAATCACGAGGGAGAAAATATTGTAGATGGTGTCGTACTGCACTTGGGTTAGTGAATCAGGTATCAAAATAGCCTCTGATGCTCGAGAATCGCTGACGGTACGGGAGATAAAGCACGTACTTAGGTAACCTAGCTAGGTATATTAGGAAACCTACTCCAAATCGACGTTCAGAGGTAGTAGTGATTCATCCGTAGATTTCTTCAGCTGTTGCAGCCGGCTCGATCGGTCCACAGAAGCACCACACCTCAGCATGTGGTTAAGAGAAATAGAGCACAAATGAACTCTGTCGAAGACGTTGACGTTGTGGTGCTTGGTGCGGGACTGGCCGGGCTCAGCCTGGCGGCCCGGCTGGCGCGCGCGCCAGCCGGGCCGCGCGTTGTCGTCGTCGAACCGCGCACCGCGTACCAGGACGACCGCAGCTGGTGCTTTTGGCAGAAAGAACAACACGAACTCTCGCACTTGGTTTCCCAACGCTGGCCGACGTGGACCTTTACTGATGCCGCAGGTAGCGCGGTTCGGCACGAGGTTCCGGCATTGTCATACCAGTACATTCGTGGCATCGACTTCTATTCCAGCGCGCAGACCGACATCGCTCAGTCGCCGCGTGTAGACCTGCGTCTCGGCGTACGCGCCGAAATGGTGAGCGCGGTGCCGGACGGTGTGCGGGTCGAAACCAGCGGCGGCACACTGCTGGCCCGTCAGGTGATCGATACGCGACCACGGCCCGCTGCCGCGATGCTCTATCAAAGTTTTGTGGGAGTTGAATTCGAGTGTGACGGGCCGCATCCGTTCGACCCGACCGAGGTGACATTGATGGGGTCGCTTGCCGCCAATGAGGAAGGCCTGAGCTTCGTTTACGCGCTGCCATTGGGTCCGAACCGGGCCATCGTGGAGTGGACCCGCTTCGGCACAACACCGATCAAACGGGAACTTCTGGCCGGTGAGTTGGACCACGTTTTAACGGGCCTGGGTCTGGATGACGTTCGTCGGGTGCGCACCGAGGGTGGGGTGCTGGCCATGGGACGGGGCCGTCAGACCGCGCCGGAGATACCCGGGGTGGTGCTTGCCGGAAATGCGGGCGGTGCCTTGCGAGCCGCCTCAGGCTATGGATTCTTGCGCATTCAACGGTGGGCGCAAGTGTGCACGGATCGCCTCCTGGCGGGGCGGGAAGCGGTGGGGCATCCCGAAGAACCGTGGCTGCGTCGCACCTTCGACCGCATCTTTCTCCAGGCCGTTCGCGCGCATCCGGAACGTACTGCAGAGTATTTTCTCGCTCTGGCCCGCGGTGTGCCGCCGGCCACCCTGGTGCGTTTCCTCAGTGACGGCGCCCGGGCCGCAGACTATGCCAAAATCATATTCAGCCTGCCCTGGAGCCCGTTTATCGCCCAGGTAGCCGCACCCACAGCCTTCACGTCTGCATCGGCTGCACAGGCCTTACTCGTCGCCACGCCCACTGGGACCGTGTGCTCGGGCGAGACACAATGATGGAGCAGGTCGCCGCGCCCCGAGTCGGTACCGCCCGCGCAACGGCCCGGATCCGCCACGTCCCCATCGAAACGGTGGTGTTCTCCGGTCTGGCACTGACCACGCTGGCCATGCTCGAGTTCGGCCTGCCGATGCTCTCACTTACGTTTCAGGTCGTACTTCTCGGCGTGCTCGTCGCCGTGCTGGGTCTGCCGCACGGTGCCCTCGATCCATTGATCGCGCGCCGCGCCGGCGTCTGGCGAACCCCGCTGGGTTTTGCTGCGTTCAACGCGGTATACCTCGTGATTGTGGTCGGTGTCGTGCTGCTCTGGCTGGTCGCCCCGGTGCTGAGCTTGGTTGCGTTCCTGATCGTGTCGGCGCTGCATTTCGGGTCTGATTGGAACGCTGATCGTGGGTTGTGGCTACGCTTTGTCGCCGGATTCGGACTGCTGAGCGTACCGGCCTTCTCACATCCGGATCAGGTGGGCGCTGCCTACGTGGTGCTTGCCGGTGCCGACGGCGCGATGGTGTCGGACGTGCAGGCAGGACTGGCACCGCTCGCTCTGGCCGGGCTGCTGGTGGCGGCCGTCGCCGCCATGCGGCATCGGCCGCATGAGAGCGTGGAAATCGTGCTCACGTCGGTGCTCGCATTGGCCTGCGAACCGCTGGTGTTCTTTTTGGTGTATTTCTGTGCGCTGCACAGCTTTCGGCATTTGAGGGCGGGGTTTGCCGAAGAACGTGGCGGAGGGCGACTACCGCCCCTGATCGTGGTCGCGTATACCGTGGTGCCGATCCTCGCGGCCGGTGCTTTGCTGTTCGTCATCGGCCCCAGCGGCGATGTGCCGGAGCAGATTCTGCAAGTGCTGTTCATCGGCCTGGCCGGCCTCACCGTGCCGCACATGATCGTGGTCACCCACGAAAAGCGGCACCAAAAGAAGTTGATGGCCCTGCCCGGGTGAGCTGTTCGGACGCGACCGTCAGCCCTCGAGAACCTGGCCCGCTTCGACATTCCAGTGCCGGTCGGTGCGCACGTTGGCCAGCATGCGCCGGTCGTGGGTGACCAGAAGCAGCGTGCCTTCATAACTGTCGAGCGCCTGTTCCAGTTGCTCAATCGCCGCGAGGTCGAGGTGGTTGGTCGGCTCGTCGAGCACGAGCAGGTTCACGCCGCGCGCCTGCAGCAGCGCTAGCCCGGCCCGGGTGCGCTCCCCCGGCGACAGATCGTCGACCGGGCGGTTCACATGGTCGGCTTTCAGGCCGAACTTAGCCAGCAGGGTGCGCACCTCCGCGGGCGAGAGCTCGGGCACGAGAACTTCGAAGCTCGCGGCCAGGGGCCGGGCGCCGGCCAGGAGCGCCCGGGCCTGGTCGATTTCTCCGATCGCAACGCTGGCGCCGAGGTGAGCGCTGCCGGCATCCGCTTTCTGACGTCCCAGCAGAGCGCGCAGCAGGGTGGACTTGCCGGCGCCGTTCGGGCCGGTGATGCCGATGCGTTCTCCGCCGTTGATCTGCAGGGATACCGGGCCGAGCACGAAGTCGCCCTGCCGGAATTCGGCGTTATTGAGGGTGGCCACGACGGCGCTCGAGCGCGGGGCGGCGCCGATGGTGAACTCGAGCTGCCATTCCTTGCGGGGTTCCTCGACTTCTTCCATGCGCGCAATACGGCTCTCCATCTGCCGTACCTTCTGGCCCTGCTTCTCGCTCGATTCGACCGAAGCCTTGCGGCGGATCTTGTCGTTGTCCGGTGCCTTCTTCATGGCATTGCGCACGCCCTGGCTCGACCATTCCCGCTGAGTTCTGGCCCGCCCGACAAGGTCGGCTTTCTTGGCGGCGAACTCGTCGTAGTTCTCACGGTTGTGCCGGCGCGCGGTTTCGCGTTCCTCGAGGTAGGAGTCGTAGCCGCCGCCGAACACCCGGTTCGCGCCCTGCGCGAGGTCGAGTTCGAGCACCCGGGTGACGCAGCGGGCGAGGAATTCGCGGTCGTGGCTGACCAGCACGACGCCGCCGCGCAGCCCGGTGACGAAGGTTTCGAGGCGTTCGAGCCCGTCGAGGTCGAGATCATTCGTCGGCTCATCGAGCAGCACGATGTCAAAGCGAGAGAGCAGCAGGGCGGCCAGGCCAACCCGGGCAGCCTGGCCGCCGGAAAGCGCGGTCATCAGGCTATCGGCGGTGAGTGTGCTGCCGAGGGTGAGGCCGAGGTCGGCGAGCACGATCGGCAGCCGCTCGTCGAGGTCGGCGGCACCGCTGGCCAGCCAACGCTCGAGCGCGCTCGAATAGGCGTCGGCCGGGTCGATCCCTCCGGCGCGCGGCTGAGCGGCTCCGAGAGCGGATGCCGCGGCATCCATTTCGCGGGTCGCCTCGGCGCAGCCTGTGCGCCGGCCGATGTAGCCGGCGATGGTTTCCCCGGGTACCCGTTCGTGTTCCTGCGGGAGCGCGCCGACGAAGGCATCCGCTGGGCTGAGCGCGATGGTGCCGGCTTGCGGCTCGGTAAGCCCAGCCAGCAGGTTCAACAGGGTGGACTTGCCCGCGCCGTTGGCGCCGACCACGCCGATCACATCACCGGGGGCGACGGTCAGGTCGAGCGATTCAAAGAGGGTGCGGTGCGCGTAGCCGCCGGCCAGGCCCTTGGCCACGAGTGTTCCGGTCATTACCCAATGTTCTCATTGCCGCAGGCGTAGAGTGACCGGCTCAGATCGAGTGGGTGCGACGGAGGGTCAGCACGCTGTCCACGAGGGTGGCGACCTGGCCGTCCGGGCCGATGGCTTCCCGCTCAACAGCAGCTTTGGTGACGATCTCCCAGTGCTCGGCGAGCAGCTCGAGCGAGGCGAGCACGTCGTCGGCGGTCGGCAACGGAACGCCGTCTGGCTTGTGCTTCGACCACGGCGGAAACTGGGCGTGGCCCACGACGAGCAGCACGCCGCCGGGGGCGACCGTTGCGGCGGCGCGGCGCAGGATGACCTCGCGGGGCAGCTCGACCGGTGATTGCAGAAAGTGTGCCGTGACGAGGTCGAACGGGCCGTCCGGCTGCCAGGTGGCCAGGTCGGCGGCGATCCAGCGGATGCGTTCAGCGAGGCCAGCCCCTTCGGCGGCGGCCTGGCCGCGGGCGAGCGCGGTCGGGGAGATGTCGACGGCGGTGACGGACCATCCGTTTTGGGCAAGCCAGAGGGCGTCGCCACCCTCCCCGCTGCCGAGGTCGAGCGCCGTGCCCGGCGCGAGGCCGGCGGCCTCGCGTTCGAGCGCCGCGTTCGCGCGCCCGCTCCAGGAACGATCGCTTTCGCGATAGCGGTTTTCCCAGAAGGTTGCGGGATCCTGTGAAGGCTCGTCGTGCAGTGCGGCAGTGTGCTCGCCGGGATTCGTCATGATCCCACGATGCCCGGTGTGGCGGCACGGCGCAACTTTCGCGGCCGGCGTCGATCAGACCGGTCGGCCGCTCGGTAGAGTGAGCCTCGCGAGCACTCGAGTCGCACGCCCGACGGTGCGACCAACTGGGGGAACAGACAGTGAAGCACGCCAGCACACGCACGACGACCTCGTCACCCGCACCGAACCTGCAGAAGCGCGTCGTGCGAGTGCTCATCGCCGGGCAGATTCTGGGCGGTATCGGCATGGGAGCAACCCTGTCACTGGGCGCGCTACTCGCCGCCGAACTGTCGGGGTCCAGCGCCTGGTCGGGCATGGCCGCCACCATGAGCACCCTCGGGGCCGCGATCGTGGCCGTTCCGCTCGCCCGCCTGGCGCAGGCGCGCGGGCGTCGCGTGTCGCTCGCGACCGGTTCGCTTATGGCCGGCACGGGCGCGGTGCTCGCGATCATGTCGGTGTCCGTCGACAACTTCCCCCTGCTACTGCTGGCCCTGATGCTGCTCGGCGCCGGCTCAGCAACGAACCTCCAGGCCCGCTTTGCAGCGACCGACCTGGCCAGCCAGCGCTTTCGAGCGCGGGACCTGTCCATCGTGGTCTGGTCCACCACCATTGGCGCCGTGCTCGGCCCGAACCTGTTCGGACCGGGCGAGGCGCTCGGTGCCACCCTCGGGCTTCCGGCGATGACCGGGGCGTTCGCCTTTTCGCTCGGCGCCACGGTCGCCGCCGCCTTCGTCTACGCGCTTGGGCTGCGACCCGACCCGCTGCTGACCGCGCTGGCGGCGCGCACGACAAGCGTGGGCATCCGTCGGGCCAGGGGCGGTCTGGCTATTCTGCGCGGCAACACAGCGGCCAGGTATGCCGTTGTCGTGATCGCGCTCAGCCACGCGACCATGGTGGCCCTGATGTCCATGGCGCCGGTGCACCTGCGGGACCACGGCGCGACCCTGACCATCGTCGGGCTGACGATAAGCCTGCATGTGGCCGGCATGTACGCCCTCTCCCCGGCGTTCGGGGCGCTCGCCGACCGGTTCGGCCGGCTTCGAGTGATCCTCGGCGGGCAGGCCCTGCTGCTCGGGGCGCTGGGAGCGGCCTGGCTCAGTGACGGGTCGCAGGGCACGATGACGGTAAGTCTGGTGCTGTTGGGCCTGGGCTGGTCGGCATCCGTTGTCGCCGGCTCTGCGCTCGTCGCCGAGGCCGTCGAGATCGAGGATCGATCTTCGCTGCAGGGCTTCTCCGACCTCTCGATGAACGCGGCCGGAGCTCTCGGCGGCGCAATTGCCGGGCCGATCCTGGCGCTGGCCGGCTACTCCGGACTCGGACTGTGCGCCATGGCACTCGTCGCCGTCGTGGTCGTCTGGTCTGTGATTCGCCTGCGTGCCACACACCGCCAGTAAGCGGATGCCGCAGCCCGGCTACGAGTCGGTGACGGTGATACCGAAGGTTTTTAGCTTGCGGTAGAGGGAGGACCGAGCTATTCCCAGGGACTCGGCCGCGCGCATCCGATTGCCGTCGGCTTTGTGCAGGGCACCGACGATGAGGTCACGCTCCCCCGCTTCGATCGCCGACAACAGGCGCGGTGCACCGCCGTGGCAGTAGGCGGGCAGGTCTTCGGCCTGGATGGCGCCGACCGGTCGCGTGAGCAGGGCGGTGTCGAGCGCTTCTTCGAGCTGACGAATATTGCCCGGCCACGGATAGCGGGAGATCACCCGCATCGCTCCGGCGCTCACAGTGGCCGGACGTAAACCGGCCCGTCGAGCGAGCACCCGGGTGACGATGTCGGGCAGGTCTCCCTGGCGGTGCCGCAGCGGCGCCACCGTGACCGAGGTTGTGAAGTGCTGCAGCAGGGCCGTGTACGGGCGGGCAGCGGCCAAATCAGCCTGAAGATCGGGTTGCGACACGGTGACGGCCAGGCCGCCAGCACCGCCTTCGCGGGTCACCAAAAACGCCTCGAGTTCGGCGGTCGCCGCCTCGGTGAACCGATCGATATTGCGAAAGATGTACAGCGTTGGCCGGGCCAGGGCGCTGATCAGGTCGTTATTAATGGCCGAGTGCATGCCGTGCTCGTTAATCTGCTCGGCACCGAACACGACGCTTCGACCCAGCGGAACGATCTGGCGATATAGTTCGGCGATCAGCGACACCTTGCCACCGCCGGCCTCCCCCAGCACGAGCAGGGGCGCGCCGGCGGTGAGCGCGGTGACCACTCCGCTCGAGGCGCGTTTGCCGAGCAATGATTCCGCATCGTGCAGAATCGCCGAAGTGTCAGCAGGAATGGGTTTCTTCAACCGGTGCCTCCGCAGCGGCGGCAGGGTCAGTCTCGATGCGGGCACCGGTACCACTGCGGGCTCGGAGACGATTTCGACCACCACAACGATGCCGGCGACGGCCGGGCCCACCACGACACGTTTGCCCCGAACGTGCACGACCTTGCCCGAGGACAGCTCGATCTGGTCGACCGGCTGACCAGGAGAAATCATCAGATAGCGAGCGTGCTCTTGAATGGTCCACTGTTCATCGGGAGAAAACGAACTTTGCGCGACCGCGTTGCCCATCACCACGGTGCCGCCGATGGCCATGACGGCGCCCCGGTTGCGGGAATCCACCCGCACATACTCCTCAAACAGTGCCTGCTGTCGCTGACTGCGATCGGCGAGCAGGTTGCGCTCAATCTCATGGGCGGCCGACCGCACCAGGGAATGCATGAGCGGGCTGGCATCTTCGATGAGGCAGCTGATATCCAGCACCCCCTCCACCCGCCCGGTGATCGCGTCCCGAATGGGACTCCCGGCGCAGGCGAACGGCTGCAGATGCTCGAGAAAATGCTCGGGCCCCACGATGTACAACGGCTGACCCGACTCGAGCACGGTGCCGATTCCGTTGGTTCCGACGCTCGCCTCGGCGTAGTTGAAGCCGGGCGCCAGCGACACGTCATCAAGCAGGGTTCCGATGGTCTTGTCGGTTTCGGAACGACTCAGAATTCGTGCCTTGTAGTCGGTGAGTACGATCGACAGCGGCATTTCGGCCATCTCATCGCTCAGCCGGGCGATGACCGGTTCCGAGCAGCGCATCAGACGGCCGGTCAGATCGAGGTCGTTGTGAAACACTGCCTGAGAAGTGGATGCATCCACTCCCGCTGAGAAGGAACGCTGCCAGGAGGCGGCCACCACGCCAGGAACCGATTGGGTTTCAGCGTGTCCGAATCGCAGAAAATCGGCGCGCGCAGCCGCTATCTTGATTCGCCGATCGGCGACTCTGTGCATATCGACTCCCTTGTGGACTCTGCAAGCATGCCCGCTGCGACCCCGCGAGCGCTAGTCGTGCGGTGTCCCAATCTGGGACACGCTCTACCTCGGACGCGGGGTCATTCTTGGTGACGTGGCTCCCCGAGGGCCTCGATCACTCACCACAAACCGCAAAGGAGCGCTCATGGAACGATTGATCAACATTGACAATGGTGGAACCCTCACCGACATTGTTGTCGCCAGTGGCACGGATTTCACGTTCACCAAGACCCTCACCACTCCGGTCGACCTGTCCCAGTGTCTCTTCGACGCGATGACAAAGGCATCCGCTCTACTGTTCGGCGAAGCGAATCTAGCCGACCTGCTGCATTCAACCCAGCACATCCGCTATTCATCGACCCAGGGCACCAACGCGCTGGTGCAGCGCAAGGGGCCCAAGATCGGGCTCATCACCGACGATCCCACCCTGCCGGACTCGCTCGGCCACTCGGACGACACCGCCGCGTTGTTCACCGACCTGATCGGTGCCCGGATCGGCATCATCACGGCCGACGGCAGTCCCGAGGAACTCTCCCGCCAGCTCGTCGCCGAGATCAACCGACTGACCACCGCCGGAGCGGAGCGTCTCGTCGTCGCCGGCCTGAGCGCCGAACGCGAACACCTGTTCAAGCGCACCATGCTCAAGAACTTTCCCCGACACCTGCTCGGTTCGGTGCCGATTCTATTCTCCCGCGAGTTCGCCTCTGATACCTCCCGCCAGCGTCAGGTTTGGTCCGGCATCCTCAACTCCTTTCTGCACCCCACGGTCGAGCGTTTTCTGTACAGCGCCGAACACCGGCTGCGCGCCTACAAGGTAAAGAACCCGCTGCTGATCTACCGCAACGACGGCGCTTCCTCCCGGGTGGCCAAGTCGGTCGCGCTCAAGACCTACTCCTCCGGACCGCGCGGCGGCCTCGAGGGCACCCGGGCTCTGGCCGAGGCGTACGGGCTCGACAACGTGCTCATGATCGATGTCGGCGGCACCACAACGGATGTCGGCGCCGTCGCCAATTCCACGATCGCCGTCGACCGGCGCGGATCGATCCAGGGCGTCGACATCTCCTACGAGATGAGCGATGTGCGCTCGACCGGAGTCGGCGGCAGCTCGATCATTGCCGTGCACGACGGCGAGATCACCGTCGGGCCGGAAAGCGTCGGGGCAGCCCCCGGACCGGCCTGCTTCGGTTTCGGTGGCACGCAGGCCACGATCACCGACGTCAACCTGCTGCTCGGCGTGCTCGACCCCGCCACCTATCTGAACGGCGAGATGGCCCTCGACGCCGAACGGTCGCGCGCTGTCATCACCAAGACCGTCGCCGACCCGCTCGGAATCAGCCTCGACGAGGCCCTGATTCGCATGGAAGCCAGCTATTCCAGCCACCTGGCGCGGGCCTTCGCCGACCTCGTGAGCGCGACGGGCGACACGACGGTCGCCGCGTTCGGTGGTGGCGGACCGATGAACGCCTGCGCCGCCGCACGCATTGCCGGCGTGCACAACGTGCTCGTGCCCCGGCTCGCCGCGGTGTTCTCGGCCTACGGAATCAGCTTCTCCGACATCGCCCAGTCCTACGAAACGAGTGTCACCGGGTTCTCGGAGGCCGAGATCACCGCGGTGCGCACGTCGATGCAAGCGGATGCCGGCAAGGACATGTTCCAGGAAGGGCACGACCTGAGCGAGTGCGAACTCGACTGGTCGACCATTGTCGAAGACGGCGAAGAGATTCTCTCGCTCAAGGCCACCTTCCGGCTGCCGCACCCGACCATCGCCAGCGGGGTACCCGCTGCGGCGAGCGCCGCCGTGGCCGCCGGAACCCGGCAGGTGCGCTCCACGCCCACCCAGATCGACAGCGTCTCGGTCTACCAACTCGACGACCAGAAGCCCGGCGCCACGGCGGCCGGACCGGCCATCGTCGAGGGACCGTTCTTCACCGCGCGCGTGCCGCTCGGCTGGACCCTGACGGTCTCCACGGCTGGCGACCTGCAGCTCGCCGACACGCTTTAGCCCACTTTTTTGTTTCCCCAGGAAGGTACAAACACAATGCGCGTTCCCATGACCGAATATCTGCTCATCGACCTCGATACGGAGCGGTGGATCTGCCGCGTCTGCGCCCATGACTTCGGCGACGCCCGCGGCAACTACAAGGAAGGAACTCTGGTCTACGACCGGGACCCGCGGGAGATTCACCCCCCGGTGATCGACCCGGAAAAGTACGAGTTCACGTTCTCCCCGGACCCGACCTTCTGCCGCATCCTGGAGTTCTACTGCCCCACCTGCGGCACCCAGATCGAGGCCGAATACCTGCCGCCGGGGCATCCGCCGACCGTCGACATGCTCTGGGACATCGATTCCCTGCGCGAAAAGTGGGAAGCCCACGGCGGCAACCCCGAGGAGGTCGTCAACTACGGCCCCGGCGAGAACGCCGAGACCGACCTCAGCGCCCGGTTTGATTCCGTGTCCGCACATTCCCACTCGCACGCCGACAACTCCGAAGGGCACTGACCGTGAAACGCATATCCGTAGACATCGGCGGCACATTCAGCGACTGCTTCTTCGTCTGGGACGACGTGTACATCGAATCCAAGGCGCTCACCACCCACCACAACCTCGCCCTCGGTTTCAACGAAGCCCTCGACCGGGCCTGCGAGCGCGCCGGCATCAGCCGCGAAACCGCGCTCAAGGAGGTCGACTCGGTGCGCTACGCCACCACCCTCGGCACCAACGCCCTGATCGAGGGTAAGGGGCCGCGGGTCGCGGCGATCGTCACCCACGGGTTCGAGGACACCATCCCGCTCTCCCGTGGCCGCGGCTACGGCGAAGGACTCGACGGGGTCAAGCAGGGCGATATGCCCGATGCCCAGCGACCAGACCCGCTTGTGCCGCGCCGCCTCATCCGCTCTGTTAAAGAACGGATCGACTCGGTCGGCGAGGTACTGGTGCCCCTGATGTACGACGACGTGCGCACCCAGGTGCGCGAACTCGTCGACAACGGTGCAGAGGCCATCGTTATCGCGTTGACCAACGCGACCGAGAACTCGGTGCACGAGGATCGCATTCTGGAGATCATTCTCGACGAGTACCCCACGCACGAGCTTGGGTCGATTCCGGTGCTGCTGAGCAGCCAGGTCTCTGGCCGCAAGGGCGAGTACGTGCGGGCAATGGCCACCGTCGTCGATGCTTTTTTGCACCAGACAATGTTTCATGCACTCAATCAGCTCTCCAACAACCTGCGTGACTCGGGTTATGAGAAGCCGATGCTCGTTATTCACAATTCGGGCGGCATGGCGCAGCCCAATTCAACGGATGCCTTACAAACGATTCACTCCGGACCGATCGCCGGCGTCGGCGCGGCCCAGCACCTGTCAGAATCCACCGGGCTTGGCGACGTCGTGTCGATGGACATGGGCGGCACCTCGTTCGACATCGGGCTGGTTCCGGAGGGTGGTGTGCGGCACTACGATTTCCAGCCCACCATTGGACGTTGGATGGTCTCGGCGCCGATGATCCACCTGAACACGCTCGGTGCTGGCGGCGGCTCGATCGCGGCCTACAACCGCATCCACCACGCCATTCAGATCGGACCGGAGTCGGCCGGAAGCGACCCGGGTCCAGCCTGCTACGACCGTGGCGGCCTGCGCCCCACTGTCACCGACGCCGACCTCGTGCTCGGCTATCTCGACCCGGACAACTACGCCAACGGGCACATTAAGCTCAATAAGAAGCGGTCGATCTACGTGATCGACGAGACGCTCAGCGACGAGCTCGATCTGGACGCGGTCGAGGTGGCCAAGGTCATCAAGAAGACCGTCGATGAGCAGATGGCGATTGGCATCGAGAAGGAGCTGCGCTCGCGCGGCGGCCTGATCGAGGACTACACGATGCTCGCCTACGGTGGCAACGGCCCCCTTCACGCCTGTGGCATCGCGGCGAGCGCCGGCATCAGCCGTATCCTGTTTCCACCGTTCGCGTCGGTGTTCTCGGCGCTCGGCGCCGGCAATATGCGACCGCTGCACATTCACGAACGCAGCGCCTACGTCGTGCTCTACGAAGCGATCAAGCGCAGCCTGTACAACCAGTACGACGCGCTCAACGGGTACATCGAGGAGCTCGAAGCCAAGGGTGCCGAAGACCTCGTGCGCCAGGGCTACGACCGCGCCGACGTGCGCTACCGACTCGAGATGGACATGCGCTACGGCAACCAGCTCGTCACCACCGCCGTCGCCTTCGACATCAACCGGGTCAACGGGGTCGCCGATGTGCTGCACCTGATCAAGACGTTCTCCGAGATCTTTGGCGAGCGGTACGGCGAGGGAACCCAGGCACCGGAGGCAGGCATCCGGGTGCAGACGATTCGGGTCGCATCGTTCATCGAGGGCGAAGTCATTCAGTTCGAGTCGATCAAAATCGGCGGCGAGAAGACCAAACCGGCCCCCGTGTCGCACCGGTCGGTGCACTTTACGAGCATCGAAGGCGCGGTGGACACCCCTGTTTACGACGCTGAGGCGCTCAAACACGAGTACGTGATTCACGGGCCGGCGATCGTGACGACCGAGAACACCACGTACCTGGTCGAGCCGGGCTGGCGCCTGGAGCCGACCCTGCAGGGGGCGGTATGGCTGCTCAGCGACTGACCACTTTTTCTGTAGCTAACGCAAGCAAAGGAGCTTGAACACCATGACACTGACAACTGACCAGTTTGTACCCACCAGCGGAAACGACGACGACGCAGCCCAGCTACTGACCGACCAGGAACAGCAGTGGGTCGACAAATTCATGGACGAAACCACCCTCTTTCTCGGACCAGACCCGGCTATTATGCGCCACCACGAGATCATGCCCCGCACCGCCTATGAGGAGGAGTGCATCGCGAACGGCATCAACCCGCTCGAGATCGACCGCATCCGCAAGCGCCTGGCCGGGGCCCTCGACGAGGCGTTTGAAATGTGCGAGAGCATGGGCGCAGCGCCCGGCGCCAAGTGGGCGGACCTGTCCTGTGCCGTCTACACCGCCGAGGGCGACGTGACGTACCTCTCCAATCGCGGTGTGATCGCGTTCTCTGCGGTGCTGCACCACCCCATCCGCTACATCATGAAGAACTGGAAAGACGAACCCACCGTCGGCATCAACGAGGGTGATGGTTTCTTCCACAACGACTCGCGTTTCGGCATGGTGCACAACACCGACCAGTCGATGCTGGTGCCGGTGATTCGCGGCGGCATCATCATCGCCTGGGTCGGCGCCACCATCCACGAGGGCGAAAACGGCGCCTGCGAGCCGGGCGGCATGCCGAGCGGCTCGGAGACACCGTTCGACGACGGCCTGCGCGCCTCGCCGATCAAGATCGTGGAAAAGGGCCACCTGCGCCGCGACCTGCTCACCTTCCTGCAGCACTCGACGCGCGACCCGAAGCTCATGCTCGCCGACATCAAGGTGAAGATGGGCGCCGTCAAGCGCATTATGGACACCGTCGACCGCCTGATCGACGAGGTCGGCCAGGAAACGTTCGTGGCCTCCCTGCGAGTCACCGTCGAGGACGTCGAAACCGAGGTACGCCGCCGTATCGGCGAGCTTCCCGACGGCACGGTCACCTTCAATCAGTTCGTCGACTCGACGCTGAAGGAAAACATCCTGATCAAGTTCGCCTGCAAGATCACCATCAAGGGCGAACGCATGATCGTGGACCTCACCGGCACCGGCCCCGAGATTCTCAACCGCGCCATCAATTCGCCGCTCGCCTCAACGAAGTCATTCATGGCCCAGGCCATCCTGTCGTACTGGTGGCCCGACCTGCCCCGCTCGACCGGTGCGCTGTCACCGATCGAAGTCATCACCGAGGAACACAGCTGGGCGGATGCCGGCTACGACGCTCCCGTCGGGCAGTCACTGCAGGCATCCTTCCGCGGTTTTTCAGCCCTGCAGACGGCCTTTGCCAAGATGCAGTTCTCCTCACCACAGAAGTACTCCAACGTCGTTGCCCCCTGGTTTAACCAGATCAACGACTTTCTCTGGGGCGGCACCACGCAAAATGGTGAGCAGGTCGGCAACCTGTGCGCCGACCTCAACGGCATGGGCGGCGGCGCGAAGGCCTTTCGCGACGGTGAAGACGCCGTCGCCCCGCTATTCTGCGCGATGGCCGACATCGGCGAGCAGGAAGTCATGGAAGAAGAGGTTCCGTTCCTGCAGCTCGTGAGCAAGCGTCTCGTTCGCGACAACCAGGGCTTCGGCAAGTTTCGCGGTGGCATGGGCTACGAGATGATCGTCGCCTCCCGCGGCACCCCGAGCTGGGGTTTCATGACCGTGACGAGCGGGTCGAAGTTCTCCTCTGTACCCGGCATGTTCGGCGGCTACGGGTGCCCGGTCTACCCGCTCGCGATGGTGAAGAACGTCAATATCTACGACATCATCCAGAAGGACCCGTCGCAGTTCAACCTCTCGATGGAGCGCGTGATGAACGAGCAGCCATTCGAGGGCGGCGACTACCAGTCCGCCCACATGGGGCTGCAGTTCGACGTGGCGAAGGAGGGCGAGCTCTACATGATCGCCCAGGGCGCGGGCGGCGGCTACGGCGATGTGCTCGAGCGCGACCCGGAGCTCGTGGTCACCGACCTCGAACTCGACCGGATCAGTGCCCACACCGCGTCGACCATGTACGGCGTGGTCTGGGAACCGGAGACCTACGTGGTGCACGAGCAGGCCACCATCGAGTTGCGCGCGAAGATGCGCCAGGACCGCATCAACCGCGGCACTCCCTACAAGGAATTCATCAAGGATTTCGTGAAGGAAGAGCCGCCGGCTGACCTGCTGTACTTCGGTTCCTGGGGGCAGGACGACGACGAAAACCTGATTGCCACCCACTGGGGCGGACTCGAGCCGGAGCGCGTCAAGGGCAAGCTCGAGGATCTGCCGCTCATCATGGTTCCCGATCGTCGGGTGCTCAAGATCAGCAAGCTCGAGGCGCGCGTGCGCGAACTGGAGCAGAAGTACGGCGAAGTGGCCCTGCACAAGTCCTAATTTTCACCAGCTGACCCGGGCTGCGGGACCGTCTCCTTACGGTCCCGCAGCCCGGGTCGATTTTCTTGATTGATCGATGGGAGACACCGTGACCGTTTCATTGAATGACCTGCTGGCCGAGCCAACGTCGGGCCGCCGTCGCGCGGTCGTGCTGGACAGCCACGAATATGCCCAATCCGTTTTTCTGCAGGGCAAGCCGGTGCCCTGGCAGGAGCCGATGGCCTTCGCGAACTTCTTCGGCCAGGTGCAGGGCGTGCTGAAGTCCGACCTGGCCTTGCTCAGCCTCGACCGGTTCTACGCCCAGCGGGTCGCCGCCGACCCTGCGCTTCAGGCAGCGATGGGCGCCAAAACCCGCACCGGCTATGCCCTGCGTACCCTGCTCGGTGATGCCGAGACGACGGCGTACGTGATTGAACTGGCCACCCTCTTCAGCCAGACCCAGCGGGTACCGGTCGTGCTGCAGATTCCGTCGCCGATGCAGTGGCTGGCGCTCACGCATCCATTTTCGGGGTCGAACGATGTGTCCGGGCTCGACGCCGACAACGCCGAAAACGCGTCAATGTATGTTGCCGACTGGCTGCGCGGGTTCGCCGCGCTGCCGCTGATCGCCGTGCTGCTCGACGACCGCGGCCCGGCTGTCGGCGGGGTACCTTTGTCGACCTATTCTCCAGTCGCCAACGTGACCGACCATTACCGGTGGGCGCTCGGCCAGCGACACGACGACCACGTCGAGCTGCACGGCAGCCAGCTGAGCGGAGCGGTGATCGGCGCGGAGTTCTGGTCGTCCGACTCCGGCACGCTGCTGCCCGACGGCGATTTTCTGGTGGGCGAGGTGCCGCGCCAGGCGGTTCCCGAGCAGGTGCTGAGCCGTATTACGGCGCTGGACTAGGCGGCGCCTTTGTCGGGTGCGGCATCAGACATCCGTTGTCACCTCGATGTCATAGGCCCAGGGTGCATTGGGGGCCCGGCCGAGCAGACGTTCGCTCGGCCGGGCCCCGATGACGTTCGCCCTATTTCACGACGTCGGCGGGCTTGATCGACCGCAACAATTCCCCGGCGTCCTCGACGGACAGTTCCGCGAGCGCCAATGCCGGGTCGTCGGCAAAGGATTTCATCCGCGCAATCTGGAAGATGATGAGCCCATCGACCGTCTTCGCCAGAATGTCGGCTATCGAGTATCCGAGTTGCTTGCCGACCCAGGCGTCTCCACCGCTCACACCGATGGCCGGAAGCAGGTACGCGATCGGATAGACACCCCAGGTCAGAATTTTGCTGTGAGAAACGGCGCCTAGATTGTGCACCACCACAGGGACAAAGTGTGACCGGCACTTACCGGGGCCCTGGCCTGATACGGCGCGGGTCCAGGCTGGCTGTGGTCAGGCAGAGCGACGGCGGCCTACGGCTGCTTCCTGCTCGAGCGGGGTGGCCGCGGCCAGTGGAACGTTGAGAAAGTCGACTACCGGTTGAAACGCCCGAAACCGTTCAATGACGAGGTCGGTGAAATTCTCGTCGAGCGCGACGTCGCCGGGCAGGTGGCCGACCAGTGCCCAGCTGCGATTGAGCAATAGGTCAGCCGCCGGATGGTCGACCGGGAAGCCGCGCGGCGGGCGGATGAGCTTGTTGCCGCCGAACGGTTGCGCCAGTTGTGTGAGCGCGGGCGTGGCGAGCAGAGAGCGCAGCTCTCCGTGGTGGTCGAGCACGTAGTCGCGGATGGCCCGTAGCTGCGGCGGCTGCGGGCTATAGGCACCGCCGGCCACCATGACGCTGCGCACACCCACCTGCAGAAAGTATCCGGCTCCCCCGGCCTTCTCCAATCCACGGGGTGGCCAGTGGGCAGCGAGATGAGTCTTGTACGGCGACTTGTCGTTCGAGAATCGAACGTCACGATAGATGCGCATCATGGCCTTGTTCGGCGGGCGCACACACTCGGCCGCGAAGTCGCCCAACGCAAGGTTGATTCGCTCGATGACCGCAAGCATCCGTTCTTTCAACTCGTGCTCGTAAATCGCTTTGTGCTCCTGGAACCAGTCGCGTTCGTTGCGATGCTCGAGTTCGTCGAGAAAGTCGAATGTCTGTTCGTTGAAGTGAGGGCCCACCACGCGAGACTACGCCTTCGCGGCTGCCTTAGCGGCGCGCTTGGTCTCCCGCACGCGAGTGAGCGATTCGGGGTCGACAATGTCGGCCACCGATCGGTATGACCCTTCCTCCCCATAGGGAGCGGATGCTTCGCGCCAGCCGGCCGCGTCGACTCCGAGGCGCTTACCGAGGAGTGCGAGAAAAATCCTCGCTTTCTGTTCGCCAAACCCGGGCAGTGACTTCAGTCGACGGAAGATTTCCTTGCCGTCGGGATCTCCCTCCGTCCAGATCGAGGCGGTGCAGCCGTTCCAGTTGCTCATGATGGCCCCGGCCACCGATTGGGTGCGCGCCGCCATCGAACCCGGGTAGCGGTGCACGGCCGGTGACGCGCGGAACATCTCGGCGAAGGCATCCGTGTCGAAGTCGGCGATCACTTTCGGATCGAGGGTGCCGATCCGTTCGCGAATCTTGGCCGGACCGGCAAAAGCCGTTTCCATCGCAACCTGCTGGTCGAGCAGCATTCCGATGAGCAGCGCGAACGGATTCTCGCTGAGGAGGGCGTCGGAGGTGTCATCGCCGGTGATGTGCAGCGTCGTCATGGGAATCAGTCTGCCACCGCCACCCTGTGCAGCCGACCCGGTCCGGACCGGTTCACGGCGGACGGGGCTATCGGCGTCCACGCAGCGCCCGACGGAGTACTGCGCTCGCCCCGGTCGCCCACAGTGCCCACAGCACGAGAAGCGGCTGGAACAACAGTCGGATGAAGCGGCTTTGGTCGGTGTCGAGGCCGAACGCGTCGGTCTTCGTCAGGTACTGCGAGATGTTTCCGGGGAAGATGGCTATGAAGAAGGCCGCTGCCACGAATCCGACCAGCACACGCTGCTTCGCGGCGACGAGGAGAGCCACGCCGAGGGTGATCTCCACCACCCCGGAGCCGAGCACGACGAGGTCGTCGTTCAGCGGTACCCACTCCGGCACCTGTGCCTGGAAATCGTCACGCGCGACCGTGAGGTGGGTGGTACCGGCACCGGCCAGGACCAGCCCGAGCGCGATCCGTGCCGCCGTGCGTGGGATCGACCCGGTGCGGGAGGTACGGGATCTCTGCTTGGCCGTCTCAGTCATGCCAGAACGCTAACACTCGACGCAGTCAACCGACGCAATTCCATCGGACGAGCGGCCGCTCGGATGGCGGTGGACTTCTTTTTGGGGCACTGCGTCCACGCGCAGACCGCGCCGAGCCTCACTTCGGCGTGCAGTCTGGCTGACCATCGTGCGACGGGGCAACGAGTTCGCTACTCCCGGCCGTCCTCGAGCGGGATGAGCATGGTGCGGAACGGACCGGCAACGGCGTGGAGGTCCCAGATGCGATCAGCGACGCCATCGATGCCGTTGGCAAGCTGAAGCTGGGGGATGCCGCCGGGGATCACCAGTTGGTTAACCCGGATACCGTCACCCTCCAGGGCATCGTGCAGCATCTCGCCGTAGGCGCTCTCGGCCGGGAAGGCGATCGACGTGCCGGCGAAGCCGGCGCGCGCCTGCACCGAGGTTCCACCGTTGATCAGGATGATGCTGCCGCTTCCTGCCAGACGCATTCCCGGCAGCACCGTGCGCACGGCGTGGATGAGCCCGAGGGCCGAGAACTGCAATGCCTCCAGCGCCAACTCAGGAGTCATCTCCAGCACCGGCTTCAGGTAGTCGCGCGACGGGAGCGGACTGTACTGCAGCGCAGTAATGGGCCCGAGCTCTGCCGCGGCACGTGCAAGGGCAGCTTCGAGCGACGCGGGCGTGCGGACATCCGCAGCGTAACCACTCGCGGTGAAGCCGGCATCGGTCAGCTCGGCTGCCATAGCGTCCAGCTTCGACTGGTTCCTGGATATCAGGGCAAGCGAGAAGCCCTCGCGCCCGAACCGGCGCGCAACCGCTGCGCCGAGTCCCGGTCCGGCTCCGATAATGGCGATGACAGGCACGATGGTCTCCTTCGATTGATGCTCTCGTGACGAATATCGCAAGAAACTTGAGCCTAAGCGTTGAACCTGAACTCGACCACGTTCCAACGGCTGCCTGCATGAAGTCCGGAGACTGCGGCACGCGCATTCAGGGATGCATTGACGCGATGACTAGTCCGACGTCGCACTGGTACGGGACCCGTCTTTCGAACAGCCGCCCCAGTTGGGCGAAGTCTCGCGCCCCCAACGCATTGTGCGCAACGACCCTAATCGAAGAATCTGTCACGCGACCTTCAGCGGTGTGATCGATGCGACCTTGTCCCGCAGCGCCCGGCGCTCGCGACGCAACTCATAGTTGGACTGCAGGTTCATCCAGAACTCTTCCGATGTTCCGAAGTACCGCGCCAGGCGGATCGCCGTGTCGGCCGTGATGCCCCGCTTGCCGTGCACGATCTCATTGATCCGGCGCGGCGGCACCCCAATGCTGACCGCGAGCTTGTTCTGCGTGATCCCGAATCCATCGATGAAGTCCTCCATCAGGATCTCTCCCGGATGGATCGACTCGATCGAGTCGTTCTCAGTGGCAGTCGATGAGTTCGACATGGTCTGCTCCTCCTTCTCTCCAGACGAAGCAGATGCGCCACTCGACGTTCACCCGGATGCTGTACTGACCTCGACGGTCCCCGACCAGCTGTTCCAAACGATTGTCCGGAGGGATCCGAAGGTCCTCAAGATCCTTGGCCGCATTGACCAACACGAGTTTCCGCAGGGTCGCTCGCTGCACCGCGCGGTCGACACCCTTGACGTACTGCTCATGCCAGATCTTTCCAGTGTCCTTGCTACCGAACGACCTGATCACACGATCAGTCTATAACGCATTGCGTCAATAACGCTAGACGTTAAACCTGAACTCCACCGACTGGCGTGCAAGCAACTCCTGCCGGAGAACCGTCCGGCCTCCGAAGACGATGATGCAGGAGGCGGCGCGGCCGCTGACGTCGAGGAGGACGGTGAGGGCTTCGGAGCTGGTCGGGGTAGAAGTGACACGGTTTGCGAGACGGCAGCTCAATCTACCGGCTGTCCCGCGGGCGCTCGTCCTAGTCACCGACGGAGTTCGGCCCGCAGGCCAGTGCTGGAAAAATGTTGAAATCGCCTCGTCGATACATGCCAGAAACCCCTAAGCTTGGACAACCCGAGCGAGAGTGCGAGGCCAACGTGCACCCCAGCTCTTCCCGAACCGTCGTGAATCCGGGCACAGCCGCAATGGAAACGCCGCAGCCTCTGCGCCGCTGGTGGTCCGACCCACGCACCGCGGTCTCGACCAGGATCTACCGGCCGGAGTCCGGCGACAGCCGGACATCGTTTTCGGACGCCCAGGCGTTACTCCGCACATCGGCAATCCCCGCCCCGCCCGCCTTGCTGCCGGTGACGTGGATCGACGACCGTTCCATCGCATGCCTCGTCTCGTCCGAGGACGATACATACGGTTGGACCCCCGGAGAGATCGTCCGATGGCATATCGACGACATCCCGGCCGTGCAGCAGGGTCGCCGGATCGACACCGACCTCGACCTGTTTATCGAGTCACTACTCGAAGAGCACGGGCCCGCCTGGGAATCCGGCTACCGCGGAATCATCGAACTCGCCGAGCACTACCACGAGCAATTCGTCAACGCCGAGGAGACGCCCAAACCGCATGACCTTCGCCCGTTCCAGCTCGCATCACAGAACGTCATCATCGGCCTGGCTGCGTTTCGCCGCGACGTCCGCTCGGATGCTACCGCGGTGCGTTTCTGGCAGACCTGCGACGTGCCCCACGTGGGTGCCTCCGAGGGATCCCGAGCGCTCAGCGCCCTAATGTTGTGCGACGCCTTCCAATCCGGCGGCACGATGGAGATCCGGTTCGACGGCCACCCGGAGCATCGAGTTCCCGCCTCGCTCCGCCGCTACGGGCGAACGCTCGGACTCGTCCTGGGAGCGGAAATCCCCGGCGGAGCCAGTATCTCGCCGGCGGAAGCGCGGGCGCTGTTCTGGGAGGTGACCCCGATGCCGGACGATCTCCGCGTGCGCGCACGGCGTTATGTAGACGGCGGAATTTGTTCCGTAGAGCGACTCTGCTACACGCTGCTGTCACCGATTTGGACGGCAAAGGCACTGGACTTCATGATGGCAGCCGGCAGTCTGCAGCGCGTCACAGCAATACTCCTCGGCGGATCGGCAGTAGACAACCGCGCGGCCCGCGGCGTTGAGATGGAGCTGATGCGCGCCGCCCTGCTTGTGGAGATGCTCATCGACCGCCTCGACTCTCGCGACACAGCGGGGGACGACGGGACGACTGCGCGGCTGTTCGAGGACACCACACACGGAGTCATTTGGCAGGCACTGGATCAGTTCGCCGCCATCGCGGTACGGGGATTCCCTCCCGGCCGGGTGCCGTGGAGCGCTGGAGCCGAAAGCTCCGGCCGCCTCGTTGTCCTCCCTCGACCCCACCCGTTACCCGCGGACTACATTGTGGCGTCGAAGCTCGCGGCCAGCGCCGGATTCGAGGGCGTAACAGTCATGGTCTTGACAGCGCAGGATGGGCCAGGAGGGCCAGTCCCGGAGACCATGCGCGCACCCGTTCGACTGGCCGACCTCGACGTGCAAATTGACACCAAGCTTCTCGCCGCGAGACTCGGTCGAGAGTGAGCGCCGAAGCGGAGCTTCACGTGAGGATTCCCCCGGACCTCGCCGAGCGGGCCGCGGTCCTGAGGCGACAGCTTTCGACGGCGCAATTCCACCTCGACCTTGCCACGCCCGACGACCGGGGCGCGGCAGCCCGGTACGAATTGATCGCGAGCCAGCTCGAAGGGCTCGCCTATGAGGGCCTCACTATCGGCGCGGTGCTAGAACCATCGCCGGGCCCCGACACGGTGACGGTCGTCTGGCCATTCAAGGTCGGCACCGCCGAGAACTCGGACGTTCGGGGCGCAATCCGACAGCCGGCTGCCATTTGGCGCTCCAGCAATCCTCAGGCGAGCCGTACCGCCGCAACATTCGAGCGATTCGACGGGCAGCTGGAGGCATGGGCGAACAGCACCGCGGATTCAGCTGACCGCCTGTCTCCGCTCAATCCGAGCGGGATCCAGAACAAGGCACTGACCTGCGCGCTCAGGCGCCACACGATGGCGGGAAGCGGCCCGCTCGTCGAAGTTCCCGTTGTCTACCACGACGGATCACCCGCGCGTGCGTACCCAATTCGGGCACTGCCCCTTCTCGACCAAGAACCCTCTGACGGACGAGAGCTGCTGAAGATGACACTACTTTCCGTCCGGCACTTCGAGATGGATTCGACCGTCGACGGGGCGTGGTTCCGCAACCGTGACATCAGCGTCAAACGCCCCAGAGGCCAGACCGACGAGATTGCGCACAATCAGACGCTGGCGCAACTCAGGTCGCTGGCCTCAGCAGAGCCTTTCACCCTGTACCTCTACCAGACCGGCCTCGAAGCGGCGAACTTCGCGTTCTATCGCGCGCTGGTCGATTATCACCGGCTCGGATTGGGCTACCCGGTGTGCGTCGTGCCCCAGTTCTTCGCTGGCGGCAACTCTTTCGAGAAGGGTACCCCGTGGAACTTCCAGTGAACGAAGCGTCGACGACATCGCATCTATCGACATGGAGCGCGCTTTGCAAAGACTGCCAGAACCGAAAACTCGCCGACGAGGCCGGGCCCACTTCTCGGAAGGCTAAGAAGTCCGACCCTCGCCAGGAGCAGTTTGAGTACTCGGATATGCACTCGTCTCGTGTGACCGACCGCGGCCAGACCCGTTCAGATCGCTGCCCGGAATGCCGCCGCAGGCACCGCAACGAAATCACTGCTTTCCCGGTCGCCTACGTCGACGTGACGGCAATCGGTGAGGCCTCCACCTACGTCGTCGATCCTCGCCAGGGCCCTACCGGACCTCTCGGCGGCCTCGGCCCGCTGCCCCAGACACATTCGCGCCGCACGGAATCCGTCGACCTCCGGTCGTTCGCCCTCGGTATGACAGACGCAGACATCCTCCGACTGCTCGAAATAATGTCGACCCACCAGGTCGTTGTGCTCGAAGCCGGTACGGGCACCGGCAAGTCGACGCTCGCCCCATTCCGACTTATGAATCCCCCGCCCGGGGCCGCGTACCGACCTACGGACGTGGGACAGATCGTGGTATCTGAGCCCAGGATCATCGCAACGAAAAGTGTGGCCAAATTTGTCGGCGAAGCGATGTGCTTCGGGCACGACCTGCGTGAGTGCGCGCGCCATGTCGGCCCAGGCTACCCCGTCGGGTACCAGTGCGAAGGAATCAAAGTCTGGGACGACGCTTGCAGCCTCGTCTACGTCACCGACGGGACCATGATCAACTGGATCGTCAACGGCGACTTGGCGCGAATTGGGACAATAATCGTCGACGAAGCTCACGAGCGCAGCGAGAATATCGAGAACATACTGACGCTTCTGGCCGCCCAGCTCCCCCGATACCCACACTTGAAGGTGGTTATCGCCTCCGCGACGATCGACAAGAACTACTTCATCCGGTTCTTTCAGACCACCCCGACCGTCAAAGTGGGCCATGTCTTCGTGGAGGCCAGGAAAACCATTGGGTACGGCGTCCCGCTCTTTTCCGATCTCGACTTCAGCGAAGAGGTCCTCGAGAACGGTTTCGCCGCGCCCGACCCCGTCGGCGAGCCGCTCTTCCTGCTGCCCGGATGGCCGGACGCTCCGAATCCGGACGAGGGCTGGCGCAGCCTCCGCGACATCACGCGAAACATGATGCTGGGACTGCGTCTACCGGCCCCCGACTGGCCCCAACAAGTCGACCAAGCCGGCGCGGCGCAGACCGTCGCCATCCTAGACGCGACTACCTCAGGCGACGTACTGGTTTTCATGCCCAGCCAGAGGACGATCCTCAGCACCCGCGATCTAATTAACTCCGTTCTCGAAGACCGCGAGTGGGGGGACACGGTCGACGTGTACTGGTTGATGAAAGCCGCGCCTGATGACCAGAAAAAGGCGGCTCTGGCGCAGAGCCCGGCCGGGCGCCGCAAAGTGGTTGTCGCAAGCACCCTCGCCGAGACCTCGCTCACCATCGAGGGAATACGATTCGTGATCGACTCCGGACTCGTCGTCGACGAGCAATGGAATCCGGAACTGGCGCTAAAGCTTTATCCGACTCAACCCCACAGCCAGTCCGGCGTCCGACAGCGCTGGGGCAGGGTCGGCCGCACCTCGCACGGCTGGGTTTTCCCCCTCTACTCGTTAGCCCAGTTCTCGGGTTTCCCCCGCGACACCGCTGCGGGAACGACCAAGACTAACTTGGAAGGGACGATGCTCAAGCTCCTCGCTGCCGGAGAGGATCCCGACCTCCTGGCCTTCCCTGCCGACTTCGCAGCCGAAGGGCTCGTTCGCGACTCCTTCGCGTCAGAGGGCGCCGACAGGTTCCGCGCCGAACACCGCCGCGCGATGTCGGCGCTGCGGGGAAGCGGCGCGGTCACTCCCGACGGGCGGGCGTTAACCAGCCTGGGATTCGAACTCGCACGCTCGCGAGTGCCCGCCGAGCAAGCTGTCGCGCTGATATTCGCCGACCGGCTGGCGTGCCTGCCCGAGGTCGCCACAGCACTCGTCGTGCTGCAGTCCGGTCCACTCGTTACGCCATCGATCGGATCCCGCGACGACGGCCTCTTAGCATCAAACCCGCGATGGACGGACGATCGGAACGCGCACGCGCGCCGGTGCCACGAGGCCCTCGCGGACGGATGCGCCGATGACCTGGAACTGGTCGTGCGAATTTTCTCCAGCTGGGCTCGGTCCCCTGACCCCGGACGCTGGTGCCGTCAATGGTGGATCAACGAGAACGTCCTACGCTCTGCGACCAAAGCCGCCGGCGCGCTGATGAAATCGTTCGCCCCGGGTATGGACAAGGAGGCTACTCGGCCGCTCGAGCTCGCACTCGTCGTCCGAGCCCGCGCCGCGATCTCCCGAGCACTGCCGAACCTCCGTTTCGAGAGGGCGCCTACCGGACTGTGGCACTCAACTTCGAACCCTGACAGCCGACCGGTCGCCAGTCCCCCTCTGCACATTGTGGCGCCCGCCGACACCGTCATTTCGCTTTACCGCGAGCAGGCGTCGGCGTGGGGCTGGGAGGTGGGGGCAGGGACAATCCACGGGTTGGTCGCCGCCGTACCATGGGCGACGGATGGCGATCCCGACAGTTTCGAGCTTGTCCGGCGCGTGCGCGACCGCGCTCGTCAAGACGGGCCCCCGTCCGACCCGACGCGGTTGTTAAGGAAGCACTACCCAGTCGGCGCCAGACTGTCGATCACCCCCTCGTCGAACGGCGCACCCCCGGCCATCACGAAGACGTCGGATGGAATCGAGATGGTCGACGAGCTTCCGGAAGACGACGATATGACGGACGGCGCAACGGGCGATTCGCTTGTATTGGTCTATAAGACAGAGACTGCCGACGCCGCCGACACCGAAGCACTCGACCTTTACGAAATCACGGACAGCGATCCGTTCCCGGAATCCGACCCCGAGCCGGAAATCGCAAGATCCCGAAAGGTTGCCGGCAAAGCCGCGCGATCCACCGGGGACCTCGCCGAGGTCGCCAGCGCGGTGGCAGAGATTCCCGACGAGGAACAACGGCTGCTCCCTCTCCCTCTTCTTGAACTCGAACACGAGCAACTGGAACATTTCGCGTCAGCAGAGAACGCCACAGCCGACACAGCGTGGGGAACATTCGAGACTTTTGACGCCTCGCCCGCGATGACAGTCCGCGGACCCGAACCCGACTGGCAACAGCCGTGGCACGCCCTCGTCGCAGGGTACCTGCTCGACGACGGGCAGCCTCGCCTCCTGGTCGAGATGGTTCCCGCGCAACCGGACGACTGGCCCGACGTCGGCAGCGAGATATCGGTGGTCGCCGGCGAGCTCGCGACCACCCACTACGCACAGGGCCGGGTGTTCCGAGCAGCGGCAACCAGAGGGTCCATCCCGCCGATCTCCAAACAGTTCGCCTTCAACTCTCTCGTCGACGACAGGGTCGGCGCCGATCCCGAGGCGATCACAGAGGGCTCCATCTGGGACGCGCTCGTCCTCCCCGGACGCCGGGCTCGCGACCCGCTGCGACTGAGCCTCGCGCAGGCCGCAATCGCGCGCCTATCGAGCGGCCCTAAGGGCGCCGGCGCGCTTCAAGCGGTGATGTGCGAGATTCTCGCAGAGCGCTACCGCGATAGAAACGGGAACTGGTACGCCCTCGGCCACGTTATTCCTCGGAACGACGGAGGATTCGCCCCGCGCATACTGATCCCGGTCAAAAAGTTCGAAGAGGCATCCATCGCAGTCCTCCCGGGGACAAGAATGCAGCTGAACCTGCAATACGACATGTCGGCCCGGCGCTCCGGCAAATGGCCCGCCGGCATACTCGAAGCCATCGCCGAAAAAGGCTCGCGGAGGCTCCAGATGAAGAAGAAGGGCCAGCTGTGGCTCAGCGGGCCTGCCCCGCTCACCGAGATTGAACGGGACGAGCTCCTACAGCTCGACGGCGGCAACGCAAGAACCGACCGCAATACCTGGATGCTGTGGGAGACCAGCAGGCGCATCGCCGTACGTTCAACTGAAATGATCGCCGAGGCCGACATCCCCATCCAGTCGGCAACCCTCCTCCGCGGGCAAGTCGGGAAGAAGGTGAAGCGGGACCAAAACGTCTCCGTGGCCGTAACCCGAGCAGGAAAACTCGTCGTCAGCGGAACAGCAGAAAACGTCAACGCGGCCCTCGCCTCGATACGGTTGGAACTCGCCGCCCCGACATTCGCCGTGCAACTCCCCTCCCGACGCGGTCGGTACCCGGCCGAAAAGGAAGTGACGAATAGCCTCGACGCGTTCGACCCGGCCACGCGATCCGAATTCAGATACAACGAGAAAAGGGGGCGGCTGGCCATTCCCCGGAACTTCGGCCAGCGCGAGGCCTTGATACAGCACCTGGTTGGTCCATTCACCACATGGGCGCACACGATGACATTCACCGACACGCGTGGCTTCCTGGCCTTTCAGAAAAAGACGACGTGGGATTCCGTCGCCGACGGGCTCACCGGCGTCTCCAGAAAATCGGAGATCGCGGGATCGGTTTGGGCAATCGAGGCACCGGCCCCGGCGACCTTCGACACACTCGTGGCGCGCACGCAAGCTGCTTTGCCCCGCGTGGAACTGGCCGCCCATTCCGAATCATCGGTACCCATCCTGATCGAGCAGCCAGCCCAACAATCGGGCATCCAGCTGACTTATTTGACACCCCCGGCCCACGCGGGCGAACCGGACGCTGCAGGCGTGCCAAAGCCCTCCCCGATCAATACCGAACGCCGTTATCTGAAGTCGACCGCGAACGGGTCCGTATTCCAGATCACTGTGTCCGAGGACGGATCGGAGCTGCGCGAGCACAGCGTCTTCGACCCGGGCAGCTGGCCAGGTGCCATTGATGCCTCGGGCACCCAGACTGCATGGCAGATCGGCGCCTACCGAATGACCGGCCCCGCTGACACGCGGACCGTGTTCTTGGGGAAGGAGTCGGGCCCGGACGGGGACAACGACGTCGCGGTCGTGTCGCTCGCATTTCTCGGCAAATCGCCCCGTGCGTTGAAAGCGGTCGATGGGGTCGGCGCGATGATCATCGGCCGCTCTCTCGACGGGACCTTCAACGAAATCGGGCTCCTCGACCTGGCGCAGGGATCCCCGCAGTGGCGATCGGCAGCCGCCTACGTAGTCGACGACCGCGTCGTCCTTACCGTCGACGGCTATGTTGCGGACCTCCGGGCAACCGATGATGAACACGAATTCGCTGGCTACGAGGCAACCTCCGCGGGAGATTTCAAAAAATGCTGGATATGGATGAACCAAGCGATGGCCGAACATCTGGGCATTGGCTGAGCCGCGCGGAGAGGACCCGAGATGGCATGCATTAAACCGCCCGCACGGGTGACCGCCCGAGTTCCGTCGACCGGCCCGACGCTAGTCGCGCGACCCGCGCTCACTCCAAACCAAATCAAAGATTTCGAATTGCGGGCGAGTCTCCCACAGGAGCTTCCCGCGGGCCTCAAGGTCACGAATCGAATTGATCTCACTCTCGACGAAGTCAACCCGACAACGCTCAAGCCCGAGACTGCCTATGTCTATGAGAAAAGCGTTTATGTTACGGACGAGCACGGCCATACAGCCTACGTACACGGCGAATTGCGGCTCGTCGAAAACAGTCATTCGCTGCGTAGCAAAAAGGGAATGCAGACGAAGGCCAGCGCGGCGGCTGGAGGCGCGACGAACGGCTATCACGGTGGCCATCTGATAGGGCTAGACCTGGGGGGGCACCCGACTGGACCCAATTTGTTCGCCCAGCAGCAACACTTCAACCAAGCTTTGTTCAGGGTGTTTGAGAGAGAGGCCAAAGCAGCATTGAAAAACGGGGTCAAGGTCGAATTAGAGGTTCGCATCTTCGACGAATCACCGGGCGACGCAGTCCCAGATGGCTTGATTTTGAACTACACCATCGGCGAGGTGGCGATGCCCGAAATCGTCCTGATGAATATTGCAGAACAGCTCGGAAATAACCCCGCAGAAGACACCCGCCGGCCGTCCATCATGACGCCCGGACCGGAGTAATAGGAAAGACCGACTTGAGGCAATTTCCTTTCCTCAGCTGACACGCTGCCCCGAGTCCGAGTCCGAGTCCGAGTCAGGTGTCAGTGCCGGTCGAACCCGACGGACTGCGCAAACCGACACATCGCAAGTCGGTACTGGATGCTAATCGTTTTTGGCCAATGTACTGGTGGAAGACGACACGCTGGCAGCACCGCGACGGAATGGCGGTTTACACCTCGGGTTTCGACTTGTATGGGGTGGAGCCGGACACTGAGTCATCCGCCTGCCGTCGGGTTTCGGCAGCCATTCGGGATGCATGGACTTCGGTGCTGTATGTGTCAAACCATGATCGCCGAATGCCGGCCGCAACTTCACGGCATGACCGATATGACGGCGCAATCGCTGCAACCTTTTTCCGAGGATCCGCCTAAATTCGATATTGTCCCCCAAGACTGCGCGCATACCCCGCAGCAAGGTGTGCCTCCTCGGGCGTACCGGCAGCCGACCCAACGGGAGGGCGACGTCCGATTCCGGAATCAGCGCCCCGCGCAGCGGGCGTCGCTGGGGCAAGGACGTTTACTCCGGGCGTCCTCCGAGTTTGACCCGGACGAGTCGCCGCTCGTAGTCCTGATCGATCTTCGGGCCGCGGTGGAGGTTTGCCATGTTGCCGAACATCACGAGCTCGCCGGGCCGCACGGTCGCCTCGACGGCGGGGAGTCCGTCGAGGGTCCCCTCCAGTACGGCGATCGCGCGGAGCATGTCCGGGGCGAGCTCCGGCCGCAGGTCGTGGATGACGGATCCGACCCACCGCGGCACGTCAACGGCCAGGATGGGGGCGGAGAACTGTGGCAGGTGGGGGAAGTTCCTGCGCCAAGGTATCGCCTGGGTGCGCAGCACGTGGAGCGCAGCGGGGTCCAGGGCGAGCCTTTGTTCGATGGAGGCGATCGGCAGTAGACCGGTGGCGGGCGGTTCCATGCCGGCGGCGATGTGGACCTGGCCGAGCAGCGTTAGGACGTTCGGCTGGCGCCACGGCGTGCTGTCAGTGTGCCATGCCTGGTCGTGCCTGTGGCCCAGGCCAGACCGCACGATCGTGAACGCGCCGCCGAGGTCCTCGTGCACCCGGTCGCCTGATAGTCCCATCCACGAGGCGAACATGGCCACGGCGTGCACGGCGCCGTGGCCCTCGGGGTAGCTGAAGCGCTGGTGCCCGCCGCGCGCGTCGCGGACGGCCGCAACCAAGCGAGCTCCGGAGGGCGACGGCGTGTGGGCGATGGCATTGATGGCGTCGGCGGCGGGATGCCGCAGCGATGTGCGGAGAGACTGCTCGTTCCCGGCGAGGGGGGCGAGATCGAACCACTCGTCGGGCAGAGGAATCAATTCTCGGGCCTGCGTCATGCGGTTTGCTCCCCTGGGAAGTGGCGGCGCAATACCGCGGCGACGCGATCGAGGCGTTCCGGGGTTGCGTCACTGGTGACGAACACGTCAAGTTCGCGGTAATGGCGGAGTTCCCCGAAATGGCCCGCGAAAGCGCGGCTGGCGCCGTCGAGGAAGCTGGTCCCGAAACTGGGGTATACCGAATCGAGAGAATGTCCCAGGTAGAACGCCAAGGATCGCTGGCGGGTGGTGTGCGCGTCGCGTTCGCGGTAGTTTTCCATGCTGAAACTGGGGTGGCAGGCGTCGAGGAGCAGTTTCGGCGCTTTCCACACCGGCATGACGATGCGCTGTTCGCCGATCTGGCGGACGGGGTACGACAGCGGCGCCCGGCCGTTCATGATCATGAACAGCAGTTCCGCGAGGAGGTCTTCCCGGTTGTACCCGAAGGCGAGGTCAGTGAATCCGCTCTGCCGGCCGATCGCCCGAGCGGCCTTGAGGATGAGGAAGGTCCCGAAGAAGTGCAGTGCCTCGGTTCCGAACGCGTCACTAAAGTCCGAATACAATTGGTCGAGCGAGGTGGTCATACCCAGCAGGAGCGCAGTATCCACTTCGGAGTACACCCGGTGGTCGATGCCGAGGTCCTGGCACAGCACGGTCGCACGGTCCGCGGCAGCTCGGGTCATGACGTCGGCGAACACGAGGGTGAACGCGGTGAGGTGCTCCGGCGGCAGGGCGGCGCTGAGACCATACGCCAACGCATTGCTGTCTCCCCCGCCGGAGACCCCGAACACGCACCCGCGCTCGGCGACGGCGTACTCCTCGACGAATTCTCCCACCTCGCCCGAAACGAGGGCTTTGGCGGCGGTTTCGTCGAGTACCGTCCCGTGCCGCACTGCCCGCCCTCCTGGCTCGGTCGCGATCGCCTGGAATCCCACCCCGTACCCGGCCGGGAGCGCCGGACCCGGCGCCCAGGGCAGGATCGTGTCGAATAGGGTGTTTCGGAGGGCACGGACCAGCACGACGTCGACATCGGCGGGAACCTCGTCCAGCCGCGTCCACCCGGGGATGACCGACATTCGTTCGCCCCGGAGGAAGTACGTCTGCACCATAGTTCGCGGGATACCGTTTTGCGCAAGCACCTCGTCGACCGTCGCCGCAGTGGAGGGAAGGTGCCTCGTCCCGAGCACGTGCTCGAGTTCGATCTTCAGTTCAGCCATCGGCCTTCTCGTCGCGGTCGTCGGTAGGGATAAGTGCGGAGCTTCTGCAGTCGAGGAGGCCGATCTCGGCTTGCTGGTCGGGGCCGCCACCGAAACGCCCCATCGCGACGGCTACCTGTGAGCGCGCGTACGAGTCGGCCGGGCATCGCCGGGGGCCACTACCGAATGGCATATATCCCGGATGGGGGCGCTGTTCAGCGAATCGCTCCGGGTCGAACACCCCTGCATCAGGCCAGTTTTCGTCCGAACGGTGGATCAGCCAGGGGCTGACCACGGCGAGGTCGCCCCGCTGTCCCCACGGTTCGGATCCGGTTAGCGCGCGCACGATGAGCCAGCTTGCGGGGAAGAGCCTCAACAGCTCGTCGACCTCCCCGGTGGAGGGGCGGGACGACATGCCGAGCGCCACCGCGCTCGTGACTACCGCGGCGGTCGATTCCCAACCCGCGGCGGCGAGCACGACGAGTTCGCCGACGATGTCCCTGTCGCGCCAGCCCGCGTCGCGCAGGTGGTCGAGGAACGGTGAGCGGCCTGTGGAAAGGAGACTGGACAGTGCCAAAACCAGCAGGTCCCGGTGCGGCGATTCCTCGGCTGGCTCTCCTGCTTGGGCCCGCTTTGCGGCGTCCATGACATCGTCGATCCCGCGGGTGAGGGTGTGTGTGTCGAACCCGCCCGCCGAAGCACCCGCAAGGTGCCCGATCATCCACGCTGTGAAGTATGCGCTGCGTTCGCGACGCGGCGGCAAGGCGGTGGGGGCAGCCGAAGGACTGCCCCCACCGAGAGAATTGGTCATGCCGTCGATGTCCGCGCCCGCCAGGCTCAGGGCGGCGACAACGTCCCGGCGGCGGCGGCGAAATATCTCCCCGTCGTGCGACGGGTAGCCGCCGACTGCCGAGCGCGAGATTTCCCCGCGGCCCTTCGGCGGAGAGTTCCGCAGGAGTTCACGCGCCGTCGCCGCATGCAGAACGAGCCACCCGCTTCGCTCCCTGAAAGCTACCTGTACTAGTTCCGCACCCGATGCTGCCGCCTCGAGGAGAAGCGGGAACAACTCGCGGCGCTCGGCGATACTCAGTCCCGGCAGCGGGACGGGACCAGTCATCGAGGAATCGGCTACATTTGCGCGGTGAGGGCCGAAGCGCACAAAACGAACTCGACGCCGTCCGGCGTCATCGTGTTGAGCCCGCCGGCCGGGAGAGTTCCGAAGATCAGCTGCCTCGACAGATCGAGGTCGGCGGAGACGTGGGTCAGGAGTTCTACAGTAGGCATGAGCATCCTCGTTTCAGACTGTGATTGAGTATCATACAGAGAGTCGGCCTTTGGACGCTAGGGATCCTCGCCTCTTCCGGCACGTCGAAATCGCCGTAACGCGTGGGCAGAAAACTGTCGGAGCGAATTTCAGCGAAATTTTGGCCGAAGACAGGGTATAAACCCGAAGATTCCGGCTAGTTCGGCGGGAGAGAGCTCGAGGCGTCGCGCGCAGCCGGTCACGCGATGAGCTCCGCGCCGTCCGGTTTACAGACTTGGCCGGTACGCGAGCATCGAGACATACAACCCAGAACGAAGCCGCGGCAGCCTGACCCGGAACACACAAGAAAGCCCAAAGCCAGAACACCGGCTTGGGGCTTTTCCTTGCATTGATCCGCAGAAACCCGCGGGTCCGCCAGATGTTTAGGAGTGACGGAACTCCACTACGTCGCCGTCTTGCATGACGTATTCCTTGCCCTCGATCCGCGCCTTGCCCTTCGAGCGGGCCTCGGTGATCGAGCCGGCGGCCATGAGGTCTTCGAAGGAGAAGATCTCCGCCTTGATGAAGCCCTTCTGGAAGTCGGTGTGGATGACTCCGGCGGCCTGCGGTGCGGTCCAGCCCTTGTGAATGGTCCAGGCGCGGCACTCTTTCGGACCGGCCGTGAGGTAGGTCTGCAGGCCGAGGGTGTCGAAACCGATGCGGGCAAGCTGGTCGAGACCGCTCTCGGCCTGACCGGTCGACGCGAGCATCTCGGCGGCGTCTTCGGCGTCGAGCTCGCTCAGTTCGCTCTCGAGCTTGGCATCAAGGAACACGGCGTTCGCCGGTGCGACGAGGGCGGCGAGGGTGTCGAGCTTGGACTGGTCCTGCAGCACGGCCTCGTCGACGTTGAAGACATAGATGAACGGCTTCGCGGTGAGCAGGCCGAGTTCGCGGATCGGCTCGATGTCGAGCGTGGCCGAGGACAGCGGCTGGCCACCGTCGAGGATGGCCTGCGCCTTGAGCGCGGTCTCCAAAACGAGCGGCGCCATCTTGCGGCCCTTGACCTCTTTCTCGAAGCGCAGCACGGCCTTCTCGAGGGTCTGCAGGTCGGCGAGGATCAGCTCGGTGTTGATGGTTTCCATGTCACCGGCCGGGTTGACCTTCCCGTCGACGTGCACGACGTCGGGGTCGGCGAATCCGCGGATAACCTGGGCGATGGCATCCGCTTCGCGAATGTTGGCGAGGAACTTGTTGCCGAGTCCCTCTCCTTCGCTCGCACCACGCACGATGCCGGCGATGTCGACGAAGGACACGGGCGCCGGAAGCAGGGTCTTGCTGCCGTAGATGGTTGCCAGGTCGGCCAGGCGCGAATCGGGAAGGTTCACGATTCCAACGTTGGGCTCGATCGTGGCGAACGGGTAGTTCGCGGCGAGCACGTTGTTCTTGGTCAGGGCGTTGAACAGGGTTGACTTGCCCACATTGGGGAGTCCGACGATTGCAATAGTAAGAGCCACGAGAGACCATTCTACCGGCCAGGTCACCGCGGCCCTTGTCGGAGGCTCATGTCGGTGGCCCGTGAGACCATAAGGCGTGCTGAATTTCACCGCGATCGATTTCGAAACCGCCAACTCCTCGGGCGCCTCGGCGTGCTCGGTGGGCATGGTGAAAGTGCGTGACGGCCTGGTCGTCGATTCGGCCTACTGGCTCATCCAGCCGCCGCCCGACCACGACGCTTTCTCCGAGTGGAACACCCGCATTCACGGCATTGTTGCAGCGGATGTCGTGGGCGCGGCTACCTGGGCCGAGCAGCTTCCGCAGCTGGTCACCTTCGTCGGTGACGACTATCTCGTTGCCCACAACGCCGGTTTCGACCTCGGAGTGATCAAGACGGCGTCGATCGTGACCGGCCAGCCGGTGCCGGACTTTCGCTACGTCTGCAGCCTGCAGGTCGCTCGCCGCACCTATCACTTGGAGTCGTATCGCCTGCCGGTCGCAGCCATGGCGGCTGGCTTCGAAGACTTCTCGCACCACAATGCGCTCGCAGACGCTGAAGCCTGCGCTGCCATCATGATCCACGCCGCAAAGCGTCACGAGGTCGATACGCTCGAGCAGCTTGCCCATATCACCCGGGTCAAGGTCGGCGTGATCGGGCCGGTGGCTACCCAGGAACACGCGTCGATGCACGGGCCAATGGCGCTCAACTAGCGTGCATTTAGCCTGATCCGAGTGTCATTCCGGCAATGTCGGTGGTCGCTGGCAAACTTCAAGCATGGAACCACTGCTGAGTTTGACCATCGGTCTCGTCATCGGCGCCGCGTTGGGCGCCCTGCTGACCCTGGTGTTGGTGCAACGTCGCCGCAGCAAGGGCGAGACTGAAGGCTCGGTCGACCCCGACGTTCTCCAGGCCCGCCACCAGGTCGCCCTCGCCGAGGCGCGAGCCAGCGAGGCGACCGTGCGCGCGGCGCTGCAGAGCGAGCTGTCTGCCGCCCTCGCGACCGTTGACGGGCTCAGTTCGCAGATCGACCACGACCGGGCGTCGACGCGTGAGGCTGCGGAACGGGCGCGGTCTGACCAGCAGTTGCAGTCCGAGCGGGAAAAACGCGAGCACCTCGTGCTCGAAGCCCTCAGCCCGGTGCGCGAGACCCTACGCACCATGCAGGAGAAGGTCACCGAGCTCGAAACGCAACGCACCGAACAATACGGATCACTGTCGGAGCAGCTCAAGCAGGCGCAGATCTCCGACCAGCAGCTGCGGGTGACCACCGAATCGCTCGCGAGTGCCCTGCGCTCCAACAGCACCCGCGGTGTCTGGGGCGAGACGCAGCTGCGACGCGTGGTCGAAGCGGCCGGACTAGCCCAGTATGTCGATTTCAACACGCAGACCAATATCACGACGGATGCCGGGCTCGGCCGACCGGACATGGTCGTTCGCCTGCCCGGGAACAAGTCGATCGCCATCGATGCCAAGGTTCCGCTTGAGCATTACATCGAGGCGAGCACCATTCCGTTCACGGCCACCGGTGAGGAGGGCGCCCGCCGTAAGCTGCTGATCGACAAGCACGTAAAGGCCGTACGGGCCCACATCGACGCTCTGGCCAAGAAGACCTACTGGGAAGGTTTCGATGCCAGCCCGGAGTTCGTGATTGCCTTCATCCCGAGCGAATCCCTGCTGTCGGCAGCACTCGAAGCCGATCCGTCAATCCTCGACTACTCGTTCAGCAAACGAGTCGCCTTGGCGTCACCGGTGAACCTGTGGGCCGTGCTCAAGACCGTGGCGTTCACCTGGCAGCAGCAAGCGGTCACCGACGAGGCCCAGAAACTGTTCGACCTCGGCAATGCCCTCTATCAGCGGCTCGGTGCGCTGTCCGGCCACGCGGACTCACTGCGCAAGGCGCTCGAACGCACGGTGGACAGCTACAACAAGTTCGCCAACTCACTCGAATCCCGGGTGCTCGTGACCGCGCGGCAGTTTCCGGGGATCGACCAGACCAAGATCGGGCTGCTCACCGAACCAGCCATCATTCATGATTCACCGCGCAAACTAACCGCGCCCGAGTTGGAGACGCCGGCCGAAGAACTCGACACGCTGGATCTTCCCGTTGACCTGGACGGTGCCGAACTGAACGAGGCTCAGCACAGCGCCATCAAAGCTCGCCTGCAAGAATTAGACGATCCAGAATTAGACGATCAAAAATAAGACGCTTTGCGAATCCGACCTGTGCGGGTAATTACCTGCAGACGGCACAAAAAGAAGCACGCCCCAAGCCTGAATGAACAGACCCGAGACGTGCAATTGTGTGAAGACCTAGTGCGAAGCGACTACAGCCACTTCGCCGCGAGGTGCTCCGCGATGACGCGACGAGCCGTGCCCGAACGGGACCGCAGCACGATGCTCTCGGTGCGGATCATCGGGCCCTTGCGACGCACGCCGTCGACGAGTCCGCCATCGGTCACACCGGTCGCCACGAAGAACGTGTTGTCGCCGCTGACCATGTCGTCGATCTCAAGCAGCTTGTCGATGTCGAGTCCGGCCGCGACGCCACGGGCGCGTTCGGCGTCGTCCTTCGGGGCGAGGCGCCCCTGCATGTAGCCGTCGAGGGCCTTGAGAGCGCAGGCCGTCGTGATGCCTTCCGGGCTTCCGCCGATACCGACGCACATGTCAATGCGAGTCTCGTAGCGAGCAGCATTGATGCCGCCGGCCACATCGCCGTCGAGCATGAGGCGCGTGCCGGCACCGGCCGTGCGGATGGCATCAATCAGGCCAGCATGGCGCGGACGGTCGAGCACGGCCACCGTCAGTTCACCGACCGGCTTCTTCAGTGCCTGGGCAAGGTCGCGAAGGTTGTCGCCGATGGACTGGTCGAGGCTGACCACGCCACGACCGGCGCCACCGGTAACGATTTTGTCCATGTAGAAGATCGACGAAGCGTCGAGCATGGTGCCGCGGTCAGACACGGCGATGACGGAGACGGCGTTCTGACGGCCGGCGGCGGTGAGGCTCGTTCCGTCGATAGGGTCCACGGCGATGTCGCAGGCGGGGCCACGGCCGTTGCCGACGTGCTCACCGTTGAAGAGCATGGGGGCTTCGTCTTTTTCGCCCTCGCCGATGACAATGAGGCCATCGAAGTTGACGGTGCCGAGGAAGGCGCGCATGGCGTCGACGGCGGCCTTATCAGCGGCGTTCTTGTCGCCGCGGCCGATGAACGGCACGGCGCGGATGGCTGCGGCCTCGGTGGCGCGCACAAGCTCCATGGCGAGGTTACGATCGGGGTGTTGAAACAGGGTGGCGGTCTCAGTGCTGTTCAAAAGGTCCTCCCGGACGTAAGTTCGACTTCGATTACGACGGATGCGCGGCGGGTCGCGCGGAGTGTCCGCCCGAGTCACCTTATCGCGACCGGCGTACGGAGGCTGTCACGGCCTTCGCACGCCGGTGGAGGGAACTGCGGTTCAGGCCCCCGCAGCGCCAACGAGGATCCACAACACTCCCACGATCAGGAAGCCGGCAACACCAAGGACGGTCGTGAGCACGGTCCACGTTCGCAATCCGTCAGCGACGCTCAATCCGAGATATCGCGTCACCACCCAGAACCCGGAGTCGTTGACGTGCGACAGCCCGAGGGCACCGAAGGCGATAGCGAGTGTGATGAGTGCCACCTGGATCGGAGAGTACTCCGCGGACGCCACCGTTTCCGCTACCAATCCGGCGGTCGTGAGGATGGCGACGGTCGCCGACCCCTGCGATACCCGCAAGACCAGCGATATCACAAAGGCGAGCACAAGCACCGGAAGACCGGTTTCGGCGAGAGTGTCCGACAGCGCCGTGCCGACGCCGCTTTCGGTGAGCACTCGGGCAAATGCGCCACCGGCACCGGTGACCAGGATGACGATAGCGGCGGGCGGCAGGGCGGCTTCGAGAACGTCCCCGGTGTGCGACAGTGACCAGCCGCGGCGCACGGTCAGCAGGTAGAACGCGAGAGCAAGTGCGACCAGCAGCGCGAACACGGGATTGCCGATGAACGCGAACAGCGGGCGCAGCCCGGCATCGGCGGGCAGAAGGGTCGAGGCGACCGTGCCGGACATGATCAGCACGAGCGGAACCAGAATGAGCGTGAGGATCGTTCCGGCCGTGGGCGGCGCTTCGGTCTTGGTCAACGTGCCGACTCCGCCCGATCGGCCGATCGCGCCGGTCGGGGTCGATCCCGTGGAATCGCTCGAATCAGAGGCACCGAACGACGCGAACTGCTTTGCAGTAGCGGGCAGCATGATGAAATCGCGACGGTTGAGCCATTTTGCCACATAGTGGGCGAGCAGGCCGAGGGGCAAGGCGATAGCAAGACCGAGCATGGTAACCCAGCCGAGGTCGGTGCCGAGGAGTGCGGATCCACCCACGATTCCGGGGTGCGGCGGTACGGCCACGTGAACGGTGAGCATGATGGCCGCGACAGGAAGCCCGAACTTGACCGGGTCGAGACCGGCGATCTTGGAGAAACCATAAATGATCGGCACCAAAATAATGAATCCGACGTCGAAAAAGACGGGAATCGCCAGCACGAGGGCAGCCGCAGTGAGTGCCGCGGCGACGCGCTTCGGCCCAAGCAGGGTCGTGAACCGGCCGGCTAGGCTCGCCGCTCCCCCGGACACCTCGATCAGACGTCCGAGCATGGCGCCGAGAGCGACCAGGATGGCGACCGTGCCCAGGGTTCCGCCCATACCGGCGACAATCGTCGGAATGATACCCAGGCGCTCCGGGGCATCGGCGGTCGCCGGGATGGTTGCAAGCGGGATGCCAGCGGCGAGCGCCACGAGAATGCTGACGAGCAGAAGCGCGACGAACGCCTGCACCTTGAATTTGATAATGAGAACGAGCAGCAGGGCTATGCCTGCCCCTGCGATACCCAAGAGTACGGCGGTTTCCATCGGGGTCTCCTTTGACGAACGAGGTGAGAGTGAATTACGAAGTGAACGCGAGTAATCGTGCGAATTTAGGGCGCGAGAACTACACCGAACTGCGCGGAGCGATAACGCGAATTACCGCCGAGTCATCGTGCGCAGCGAGACCGCTGGCCTGCCCCAGCAGGTATACCTGCTCCGCCGCGGCGGCGACGGGAGTGGCCAAGCCGAAGCTACGTGCTGCGGCGGTGACGATGCCCATGTCCTTGACGAAAATGTCTAGACGACTGAGGACCTCGGCTCCGTCTTCCGTGTACGCGTCGAGCATGCGCGGTCCTCGGTTGGAGAGCATGAACGAACCTGCAGCACCCGCTGACAGCGTCGCGAGGGTGCTTTCCACGTCGAGCCCGAGCGATTCTGCGAGGGCAAGCGCCTCGGCGGCGACAGCGATGTGCACACCGCAGAGCAGTTGGTTGACCGTTTTGAACGCCTGTCCATCGCCGGCCTTGTCTCCGATGATGCTGAGGGTGGAGGCGAGCAGATCGAGCACCGGGCTGGCCTTCGCGCGCGCGCTCGGCTCGGCGCCGACCACGATGAGAAGGTCGCCCTGACCGGCACGCATCGGGCCGCCGCTGAGCGGCGCGTCGACGAGCTGCACGCCGGTCTCGGCGAGCCGGGCCGCGACCGAGACGACATCATCGATACCGACCGTACTGGTCATGATGACCACGGCACCCGGTGTGAGTACGTCGGCGATGCCGGCGTCACCGAACAGGACCTCACGCAATTGCTGGCCGTTGCGCACCGCGAGCAGCACGGCGTTGACACCCTGAGCAGCGCTCCTGGCAGAATCAAACGGGGTGATGCCGGCATCCGCTGCCAGGGCAAGGCGGGCCGGAGCGATATCGAAACCGTGCACGGTCAGCGCAGTGGCCAGTCGGGTAGCCATCGGCAGCCCCATGGCCCCGAGGCCGAGCACGGCGACCCGGTAGTCCGTGGGGATGGTAGCGGGGGTGACAGCTGTCATTGGTGAACTCCAGTCAATTCTTCGGTACGAGTGGTGGTGGTGCTCAAAGTCGCGACCACGTGGGCGAGCGAGTCGTCGTCGCCGACGTTGCCCGCAAAAACGATGTAGGGAATACCGGCGGCCGGGCCGTCCATGGGTTCCCAGAGCGAGACGATGCCGGGCAGCATCGGCCCGCGCACGATCGCATGACGAATGCCGAGCCCCTCGCTGGCCACGTCGCTCGAGGTGATCCCGCCCTTGGCAATCACGAACCGCGGTGCACGCAGCGCGAGCGTGCCCTGCACGATGGCGACGACCGCAGCCGATACCCGGCGAGAGATCTCGAGACTCGCCGCCGGGTCATCCATTTTCACGAGCAGGCGGCTGGTGTGCACGATGACGTCGCCGGTGCTGAGCCGGTCGGCGACGCGAGCGACGACGGTATCGAGGTAGGCGACCGGGTCCGCAGCATCGATCACGGTGGCAACATCGATTTCGATCGTTGTCGCGGTCGGGCGAGCAGCGACCAGTGCCGCGAGCTGCCGGGTGGTGACGCCGACGTGAGAGCCAACCACGACCAGCCCGCCACCCGGTGCGGGATCACCGCGGTGGAAGACCTCAGCCGCGATGAGGGGTGCGCGGCATTCCTGGCCGATGCGAGCCCGCACAAACGGCGGGCCGACCCGGTAGAGGAGCTTCTTGCCGGCACGTTCGGCCAGATCCAGGCCGAGGGCGAGCATTCGGAGATCGTCTTCGGTGACAGCGTCAGCGCAGATCGGCGTCGCGTGGGTAGCGGGCGCGATAGCCGCCGCACCGGAACGAATGATGCCGAGGTCGAGCACAATGACATCGGCGGCCCGAATCCGGCCCCCGGTCTTCTCCTCGACGTAGCCGGGCAAGTCGGAGTGCACGAAGCCGAAGGTGGAGTCGCGGGCGAACTCGGTCTCGGCGACCGGGGTAAGCCCGGTCGCCAGGCGCATGTAGTGCACGCCGCCAATGGTCACCCGATTGGCGTCGGGGAAGGCAGGAACCATGACGACGCCATCAACGGCGATACCCGTCGTAGCAAGGAGTTCTTCGGCGATGACATCGGTTTCAAGCGGAAAGTGGCCGCGCAGCGTGGAATCGCTGCGACTGACAAACCCGATGCTCCGGTCGGTCCGGGCCGCAGCTGCCACAGCATTCTGCACGACCTCACGATTGCGGGCGGCCGCAGCCTCGGCATCGAGACTGCGGGTATTGGTGAGCACGTAGATCGCTGCGGCACCCTGGTCAAAAGCCCATTCAAAGTCGCTTGCCGCCCAACGGGTCAGCACCGGGAGGTCAGAGACTGACTGCGTTCCGGTGGGATCGTCATCGAGGACAACGAGGATGCGCTCGGTCTCGGCCACGCGCGCCGCGACTTCAGCGGCCGGCACTCGCACGGCGACCGGATAGGCAGCGAGAATTTCGCGTTCGTCCATGTTTTCGTTACTCCCTTGTAAATCACTGCCAGATGTCAGCTGTCTGACAGCTTACAGATTGCAGAGCGGAAGTCAAGATCCACACGACGCCGTCGTTAGGCCCTGCGGGAGTCCAGCACGTAGTACCGCAGGTCGGCGAGCGTCTGATCCATGTGACTGTCCATCGCCTTGCGGCTTGCTTCCGGGTCGCCTGCCCGGAGTGCGGTGAGCACGCCCTGGTGTTGCACGATGGCGTGCGCCTGAATCTCAACCACGCTGGACGTTTCGGTGCGCCGTTCGGCCATCACCCGGGTAAGCGGCTCGAACAACACCCCCAGAATGACGTTGCCGGACGCATGCAGGATGACATCGTGAAAGGCGAGATCCGCCCGAACGAACAAATCGACATCGCCGCGTTCGTGCGCGTCCCGCATGAGTTCGAGTTCGGTCGCGAGGGATTGCAGGTCGTGTTCGGTGCGCCGGCTCGCGGCGAGCGCCGCCGCGCCGGTCTCGAACATGCGCCGCACCTCGACGAGCTGTACGGCCACGTCGACGTCGCTCGTCCCCACCGCGGCCACGCGCAACACGGCGTCCAGGGAGGTCCATCGGGCCACGGGGTTGACGAAACTCCCGGTTCCGGAGACGACTCGCACAACGCCCATAGCCTGCAGCGTTTTCATGGCCTCGCGCACGGTCATGCGGCTCACGTCATGGGTGTCACCGATCTCCGCCTCGCTGGGAAGCCCGGCGTCGATGGCGAGGGAGCCGCGAATGATCTGGTCGAGAACATCGTCGGCGACAACGCTGACGAGGGATTTGCGTGCCACGGGATCTCCATCAGATAGCTGCTGTCCGACATCCGGATGTGTTCCATTGTGCCCGGTTCCGGCCGAGTCGTGTGCCGAAGGGCTCCTCCCCGCAGTAGAACCATGGAGTTGACGTTAGGCGGGCGTGGCTAGACTCGATTCACACCCCCGCACACTTTCGAGGAGACGCAATGCCCATCGCAACCCCGGACCAGTACGCCGAAATGCTCGACAAAGCGAAGACGGGCGGGTTCGCTTACCCGGCATTCAACGTGTCTTCGTCGCAGAGCATCAACGCCGTACTTCAGGGCCTCACCGAGGCCGGATCTGACGGCATCATCCAGGTCACCACGGGAGGCGCCGACTACTTCGCCGGCCACACCGTGAAGAACCGGGCCTCCGGCGCACTCGCCTTCGCCCGCTTCGCGCACGCGGTCGCGGACAACTACCCGATCACCGTCGCGCTGCACACCGATCACTGCCCCGAAGGCGCACTCGGCGACTTCGTTATCCCGCTCATCGAAGCCTCGGAGTCAGCGGTCGCCGATGGCGGCCACCCCATCTTCCAGTCGCACATGTGGGACGGTTCGGCCATCGCGCTCGACAAGAACCTCGACATCGCGACCGACGTTCTCAAGCGCACCCGCGCGATCAACGCCATTCTCGAGGTTGAGATCGGCGCCGTCGGCGGCGAAGAAGACGGCGTTCAGGCCGACGTCAACGAGAACCTGTACACGACGCTCGACGACGCGATCAAAATGGTCGAGGCTCTCGGCCTGGGCGAGCAGGGCCGCTATATGGCTGCGCTGACATTCGGCAACGTGCACGGCGTCTACAAGCCCGGCAACGTCAAGCTGCGCCCGGAATTGCTCAAGGAGATCCAGACCGGCCTCTCGGCCAAATTCGGGCTCGCTGCTCTGCCGCTCGACCTGGTCTTTCACGGCGGCTCGGGCTCAACGGATGCCGAAATCGCCGAAGCGGTCGCCAACGGCGTCGTCAAGATGAACATCGACACCGACACCCAGTACGCCTTCACCCGCTCGATCGCCGACTACATGCTCAAGAACTATGACAGCGTGATCAAGGTCGACGGCGAGGTCGGCAACAAGAAGGTTTACGACCCGCGCGCCTGGGGCAAGGTGGCCGAGTCGGCCATGGCCGCTCGCGTCGTCGATGCCACCCGCCAGCTCGGCTCCGCCGGGCACTCAAACAGTTAGAGCACTGACAGCAGTTAGATCATGACAGCGGTTAAACCATGACAGAGAATCCGGACTCCATTCCCCCCGCGAAAGAACCTCGTCCCCGCCCCCAGTACGGCGAACTCGCCCCTGAGGGCTGGACCTGGCAACCTCCGCAGGACCAGGACCGGGTTGACGCTCCCGCCCCCACCGTTGGGGCGGGAGCAGGCGTGCACCCGACCGCGCAGCCGCCCGCCGTTCCGGCACCCCCGTTCCAGACGGGGCAGCCGTTCCAGACGGGGCAGCCGTTCCAGACGGGGCAGCCGCACCAGCCCTCCTCGCGCACCGTGCCCCGCTGGGACCGGCCGCTCACTATCGGGCTATTGACCGTCGGTCTTTTGGCCACCCTGTATGGCGCGTTTTCGCTCGGCGCACTCCCCGATGCCATGCAGCTCATCTACACGCAGCAGGGCCTGGGCACCTACACTTCCGGTGCCAGCATTGGCCCGTTGACCTCGGTCGGGGCCATTGCGGTGGTGTTTATCTGGCTCGCCGCTGCCGCGGTGTCGGTGCGTCTGCTGCTGCGGCGCCGCCGTGCGTTCTACGTGTCGCTGATCGCCGGCGCAGTGTCGACCGTGACGATGTTCGCCTTCATGCTCGCCGCCATGCTGAATGACCCGACCCTGATCGAGTTCCTCAGCCGCCAGTAGCTTTCAGCGGCTGAACCGCCCCGGCCGTCTACTCGGCGGGGGCGGAGCGACCACCGAAGGCACGGGCATCCGTTTCGCCGGAGACGTTGGTGCGCAGCTCCTTGGGAAGCGAGAAGACCAGGTCTTCTTCGGCGGTCTTGACCTGCTGAACGTCGGCATAGCCGGCATCAGCGAGGGCCTCGAGCAGCTCTTCGACCAGTTCTTCGGGAACGGATGCCCCGCTCGTCACCCCCACGGTCGTCGCGTTGTCGAGCCACTCCTGTTTGACCTCGCTCGCGAAGTCCACGCGGTAGGCGGCCTTCGCGCCGTATTCCAGCGCCACCTCGACGAGGCGCACGGAGTTGGACGAATTCGCTGAGCCGACCACAATCACCAGGTCGGAGTCGCGGGCGACCTTCTTGATGGCGACCTGACGGTTCTGAGTGGCGTAGCAAATGTCGTCGCTCGGCGGATCCTGCAGGTTCGGAAATCGTGCCCGCAGCCGGCGCACAGTTTCCATGGTCTCGTCGACGCTCAGCGTGGTCTGCGACAGCCAGACCACCTTGTCGGGATCGCGCACGACGACCGTGTCGGCGGCATCCGGGCTGCCGACGAACGTTGTGTGCTCCGGCGCCTCACCGGCGGTGCCCTCGACCTCTTCATGGCCTTCGTGACCGATCAGCAGAATCTGAAAGTCGTCACGGGCGAAGCGCACAGCTTCGCGGTGCACCTTGGTCACGAGCGGGCAGGTGGCGTCGATGGCCTGCAGGCCGCGCTCGGCGGCGGCGTTGACGACGGCCGGAGAGACGCCGTGCGCGCTGAACACGATGTGCGCGCCGCGTGGAACCTCGTCGACCTCGTCCACAAAGATGGCACCGAGATTTTCGAGTTCGGAGACCACGTGAATGTTGTGCACGATCTGCTTGCGCACGTACACCGGCGCGCCGTAGTGCGTAAGCGCCTTCTCGACGGCGATGACCGCACGGTCGACTCCGGCGCAGTAGCCGCGGGGGGCGGCGAGCAGCACCCGCTTGTGTCCGACCACCGGGGTATCCTTGAGCCTGTTGCGGGCGCTTGGAATGCGTGGCATGCCCAAGCCGATAACGGGCGGAGTGCTCTTCGTTTGCGCTGTATTCACCGCCTCAGTCTACGCACGCACGACCGAAGAACTCTGGGAGGACCAGCCTGTGCCCCACGCCAGCGCAACGCCAAGGACAGCCGCATGACGGATGCCCCCGCCACAGTCGAAACGCCGTGGCCGGTCGCCCTGCTCTCGGGCAAGATTCGCGGCTACATCGAGCGCCTCGGCATGGTCTGGGTCGAGGGGGAGATCACCCAGTGGGGTGCCAGCGGCGGCAACGTCTACGGCAAGCTCAAAGACCTCACCGAAGACGCCACCGTGAGTTTCACAATATGGTCCTCGGTGCGGGCCAAACTGACCGCTGACTTCAAGGCCGGCGACCGCGTCGTCGCACTGGTCAAACCCAACTTCTGGGTCAAGGGCGGCACGCTCACCATGCAGGCCTTCGAAATGCGTCACGTCGGGCTCGGCGACCTGCTGGAACGGCTCGAACGGCTGCGCAAGCAGCTCGCGAGCGAGGGGCTGTTCGATGCCTCCCACAAGAAGCGTCTGCCGTTTCTGCCGCACTGCATCGGCCTCGTGACCGGCAAGGACTCCGACGCCGAGAAGGACGTCATTCGCAACGCGCAATTGCGCTGGCCGGCCGTGAACTTTCGGGTCGCGCACGCCGCAGTGCAGGGAGACCGTGCCGTCGGCGAGGTCACGAGCGCCATCCAACGCCTCGACGCCGACCCGGAGGTCGATGTCATCATCGTCGCCCGCGGCGGCGGTGACTTTCAAAACCTGCTCACCTTCAGCGACGAGAGTCTCGTGCGCGCCGCCGCCGCCTGCGTGACGCCGCTGGTCAGCGCGATCGGGCATGAGGCCGACCGGCCGCTGCTCGACGAGGTGGCGGACCTGCGGGCGTCCACACCAACGGATGCCGCCAAGCGCGTCGTTCCCGACGTCAGCGACGAACTGAACCGGGTACAGCAGGCCCGGGCACGCCTCAGCAGCCGGCTCACCGGCATCCTCTCGTCGGAGATCGACCGAATCTCTCAGCTGCGCAGCCGCCCGGCGCTCGTCGACCCGCGCTGGATCATCGATTCCCGCAGCGAAGACCTCACCCGCTACGTCGCCCGCGGCGCTGAGTTGACGGGGCGCGTTCTGGAGCGCGCCGGCAGCGTCGTCGTCGACCTGCGCTCACAGCTGCGCGCGCTCTCGCCGCAGGGCACCCTGGATCGCGGCTATGCGATCGCCCAGCTGCCGGGCGGCCACGTGCTGCGCCGAGCCGAGGATGCCCCCGAGGGCACCGCGCTGCTGCTCACCCTGGCTAATGGCACCGTGCCCGTCACCACAAACGCCGCCGCGCCGAAATAATTAGAATGGATGCCATGACCTCGCCTACCCCCACCATCAGTGAACTCAGCTACGAACAGGCCCGCGACGAGCTCATTCGCGTCGTCAACGAACTCGAACAGGGGTCGAGCACCCTGGAGCAGTCGCTCGCGCTGTGGGAACGCGGCGAAGCTCTGGCCCGTCGCTGCGAGGAATGGCTGATCGGTGCCAAAGCCCGCCTCGACGCGGCCCGCCTGGCCGCCACCACACCTTCCGAAGACGCCACACCCACCAGATGAGCCGCGCCCCCAAGCCGCCGCGCGTCGTCGCCGAGCTCGGCCGACCGGAGACTCCGCAGGAGACCGCCGATCGCCTTGCCGAGAATTCGCGCAAGTACCGGTCGCACAAGACCGTGAACAACCTCGTGCTGTCGCTGCTGGTGACGGTGGGAGCCGTGCTCGTGCTCGTGTTGCTGGTGCCGCGCAACGATAATCCGATCACCCGCGACGCCGACTATCCAAGCATCGCCGCCCAGCTGGCTCCGGTCGTCGACCACACCCTGGCCAGCCCGGAGCTGCCAGACGGCTGGAGCGCCAACGACGCCGAGTGGCGGGCCGGAGCGAACGACCAGGTTCCGTCCTGGTATATCGGCCTGATCACGCCCGAAAACCAGTTCATCGGCTTCAACCAGGCCTTCGACGCCAACCCCACCTGGCTGGCCCAGAAGCTGCCCGGCTCCCCCGTCGTCGACACGGTCAGTATCTCTGGCGTCACCTGGGACGTCTATCGCAACAGCGCGCCGGCCGCTGACCGGGGAAATTTCGACTACGCGCTCGTGACAACAGCCGGCCCGAGCACCTATCTGCTGATCGGAACGGCGCCCACCGACGACTTCGAGACCCTCGCCACCGCGCTGGCCGCCAACATCGCACAAAATGGGGCGGAATGAACCGGTCATCGACGGCCGTCCCTTCTCCGGCGCAGGCCTGGAACGAACTATGCGAGGGCAATGCGCGTTTTGTTGCCGGCACCCCCCGGCACCGCGAGGACGTTGACCGGCGGGCCGAACTCGTCGGAGCGCAGACACCGCACGCTGCACTGTTTGGCTGCAGCGACTCCCGGCTCGCCGCCGAGATCATCTTCGACCAGGGGCTCGGCGACCTCTTCGTCGTGCGCAACGCCGGCCAGGTCATCTCGTCGTCCGTGCTCGGTTCGCTGGAATACGCGGTCGCCGTGCTGCGCGTTCCGCTCATTCTCGTGCTCGGCCACGACGAGTGCGGAGCGGTACGTGCTGCGATCGATTCTCAGACAGCGGATGCCCCGGCTTTGCCCGTGCATATCGCGAGCATTATCGAGAAGATCGTGCCGGCCGTGCGTCGGGTCAGCGGGCAGGCGGCATCCACTCAGCTGGACCCGGCCCGGGTCGACGCCGGCCAGGTCGGCCGGGAACACCTCAAGGACACGGTCACCGAACTGCTCGAACAGTCCGAGGTGATCAGCGCGGCCATCGCAGCCGGTACATTGGCTATCGTCGGTGCGAACTACGTTCTTTTCGAAGGGCACGCCGACCCCAACATCGTGGTGGGCGATATTTAGCTCACCGGCGCACCCGTTGCGCACAGCACGACTCTCATACAGCACCGAAAGGGAACGCACACAGTGGTGGACACCTCCGCACAAACCGGCTACCGGATCGAACACGACACGATGGGTGAGGTCCGCGTTCCGACGGACGCTCTCTACGGTGCCCAAACCCAGCGCGCGGTCGAGAATTTTCCGATCTCCGGCTCCACACTTGAGTCCGCGCAGATCGCGGCTCTCGCCCGCATCAAGAAGTCGGCGGCTCTCGCCAACGCTCAGCTCGGCGTGCTCGATGCGGACATCGCTGACGCGATCGCCTCGGCCGCTGACGAGGTCATCACCGGGCAGTTCGACTCCGAGTTTCCGATCGATGTATATCAGACCGGCAGCGGCACCTCCTCGAATATGAACATGAACGAGGTCATCGCGACCTTGGCGACCCGCGCGCTCGGCCGTTCGGTGCACCCGAATGACCACGTCAACGCGAGCCAGTCCTCCAACGACGTGTTTCCGACCTCGGTGCACATCGCCGTCACGAGCGCCCTGATCGACGAGCTCATCCCCTCGCTCGACCACCTCGCCGTCTCCTTCGAGGCCAAGGCCGAACTGTGGAAAGAGGCCGTCAAGGCCGGCCGCACCCACCTGATGGATGCCACGCCGGTCACCCTCGGCCAGGAATTCGGCGGCTACGCCCGCCAGATGCGCCTCGGCATCGAGCGCATCCGCACCGCCCTGCCCCGCATCGCCGAGGTTCCGCTCGGCGGCACCGCGGTCGGCACCGGCATCAACACGCCCTATGGCTTTCCGCAGCTGGTCATCGAGTTGCTGGTGCAGGAAACCGAACTGCCGATCACCGAGGCACGCGACCACTTCGAAGCCCAGGCCAACCGCGACGGCCTCGTCGACGCATCCGGGGCATTGCGCACCATCGCCGTTTCGCTTACCAAGATCTGCAACGACCTGCGCTGGATGGGCTCCGGCCCGAACACGGGTTTCGGCGAGATCAACATCCCCGATCTGCAGCCCGGCTCGTCAATCATGCCCGGCAAGGTCAACCCGGTTATCCCCGAGGCCGTGCTCATGGTCTGCTCACGCGTCATCGGCAACGATGCCACGATCGCCTGGTCCGGTGCGTCGGGCTCGTTCGAGCTCAACGTCGGAATCCCGGTGATGGGAACCGCCCTGCTGGAGTCGATCCGCCTGCTCACCAACGCCACCCGGGTACTCGCCGACAAGACCGTCGACGGTCTCGAAGCCAACCTTGAGCACGCCCGCGCCCTGGCCGAGAAGTCGCCGTCGATCGTAACGCCGCTCAACCGCGTCATCGGCTACGAAGCCGCAGCCAAGGTGGCCAAGAAGGCTGTCGCCGAGGGCCTCACCGTGCGTGAGTCTGTCATCGCGCTCGGCCACGTCGAACGCGGCGACCTCACGCTCGCCGAGCTCGACACCGCGCTCGACGTGCTGAGCATGACGCGCCCCCCGCAAAAGAAGTAACCGCACGACCGACAGCGAGTGTTGCCGATGCGCCTCAGGCGTTATCGGCAACACTCGCTGTCGTTAACCGCTCACGCCGCGGGCATCGCGACTCATTTTCTTCACCGCCACCAATAGACCGATCGTCGCTGTCGTCCCGATACGGGAATGCCCTGCGGGACGCATCGGGATCAGGGCGGAGTTCACGTTCAGCGGGGATCGGCCAACAGCTGATACATGAGATGGTCTTGCCACCGGCCCGCTATTTTGAGGTATGCGGGCGCCAATCCATAACGTACGAAGCCCACACGTTGAAGCACCCGTTGGGAGCGCACGTTCGGAATCAGCGTCTCGGCTTGCACCCTGTGCAGCCCCAACTCTTCGAATGCCCGCGTGGTCATTGCTCGAACTGCGTCAGTGGCGTAGCCGCGTCCGTTGTTCTCTTCAGCGACCCAGTAACCCATGTTGCACGACTGAAATGCCCCATAGGTGATCCCGCTGAACGTGATCCGACCCACGACCTGGGCGTCCTCGTCGAGAATCACGTGTGGCAGAGCCTCGCCTCGGCTGTGCCGAGCAAGAACATTTTCGACCTCTGCCTGCTGACCTGCGACCGTGAAGTAGGGATCTGGGCGCACTGGTTCCCACGGAGCGAAGAAGATTCGACCAGTTCGCTGGAGGACGGCAAGGCGCTCCGCATCATCGGCGGAAATGAGTCGAGTAGTAGCAGGCATCAAAGAATGCTCCCACATGAGCCGCAAATCAAACGACCTGCCGCGTGGGCTGTCGCCAACGGCGACCAGCGACCACAGACATCCACTCCCCCGCCGAAACTACATCACCTCGTTGCCCTCCAGCATCTCGGTCACGAGCGCCGCGATCGCGCTGCGCTCCGACCGGGTCAGGGTCATGTGCGCGAACAGCGGATGCCCCTTCAGCGTTTCAATCACGCTGGCCACGCCGTCGAAGCGGCCGACCCGCAAATTGTCGCGCTGGGCGACGTCGTGGGTGAGCACAACGCGCGAGTTCTGACCGATGCGGCTCAGCACGGTCAGCAGCACGTTGCGTTCGAGGGACTGCGCTTCGTCGACGATCACGAAGGCGTCGTGCAGGGACCGGCCGCGAATGTGAGTGAGCGGGAGTACCTCGAGGATGCCGCGCTCGATCACCTCCTCGACCACGTTCTCCGACACGATCGCGCCGAGGGTGTCGAATACCGCTTGCGCCCAGGGCCCCATTTTCTCGCCCTGGTCCCCCGGCAGAAAGCCGAGGTCCTGGCCGCCGACCGCATACAGCGGCCGGAAGACCATGATCTTGCGATACTGCTGACGCTCCAGTACCGCTTCCAGACCGGCGCAGAGGGCGAGCGCCGACTTCCCCGTTCCGGCTCGACCTCCCAGCGACAGAATGCCGATCTCCGGGTCGAGCAGCAGGTCAATGGCGAGTCGCTGCTCCGCCGACCGTCCGTGCAGCCCAAAGACGTCCCGGTCGCCGCGCACCAGCTTGAGCGTGCCTCGGCTGGTCACCCGTCCGAGGGCAGAGCCCCGATCGGAGTGGATGACCAGCCCGGTGTTGATCGGCATGTCCTGCACCGTGCGCGAATCGAGCGTTTCCTTGTCGTAGAGCACGCTCATCTGCTCGGCGCTGAGGGTGATCTCGTCCATGCCGGTCCACCCGGAATCAACAGCGAGTTCGTGCCGGTACTCGTCGGCGGCGAGGCCGAGCGACGCGGCCTTCACGCGCAGCGGCAGGTCCTTGGAGACGACCGTCACGGTCATCCCTTCATTGGCGAGGTTGAGCGCCACAGCCAGAATGCGCGAGTCGTTGTCACCCAGCTGCAGGCCAGACGGCAGCACCGACATGTTGGAATGGTTCAACTCCACCCGCAGGCTGCCGCCCTCGCCGACCGGAATTGGAAAGTCCAGGCGCTCATGCTTGAGCCGCAACTCGTCGAGGTTGCGCAGCGCCTGCCGGGCGAAATAGCCGATCTCCGGGTCGTTTCGCTTGGACTCCAGTTCGCTGATCACCACCACGGGCAACACCACGGCGTGCTCGGCAAACCGGAAAATCGCCTTCGGATCGGACAGAAGCACCGAGGTGTCCAGCACGTAGGTGCGCTCGGTTTGCGAAGCGGATGTCTCCACCCGGTCAGTCGCCTTGCGATCGGTTCGATTAGCGGTCATGGCCACTCCCACCCTGCGTCACGAGGACGCGGATCACTTTGGCGAGCTGGCCATCAAGCAATTCTCGAGCCGTACTTATATGGCCGTCTCGATCAGGTGCCGTACCTGATGAAAGCGACGCTACGACCTACGGGAGAAAAAAGAAACCCGACACGCCCACCGAAATTTGTCGTTCACCTGACGTTGAGGCAGACGACGGGTACGCCGGCGCCGACTCCTAGTAGTTTGCTGAGAGTGCGTACGCCGTGAGCGCACCCCTCAGCATGGTTACTGTGTCGGGGTCGAGGGCCGCGTGCACACACAATCGCACGGTCCGGCCGCGGGTGGTTGCGGTGATTCCGTGGTTGTGCAGGCTGGCTACCAGGGTGGTCAGGAGTTCGGCTGGCGGCTCCAGGACCACGATGCCGGCCCGTGAGACGACATCCCGCGGCGACACGATATCGACGACGAACTCATCGACCAGCTCGATGATCTCCGACACATTCTCGTTCATGGCCTTCTGGATCACGTCGACACCGACGTCGAAACTCTGCTCGAGCGCAGCAGCGAACCGCGCCTGCGCGATGGCGTCCCCATTGGTCACCCGAAAGGCTCGGGCAGCGTGACTGGGCGGGGTGACCTCGTCCCAGGGATCGTCCGTGTCGGTACCGACGTAACCGGAAATCACGGGCACCAGGCGCTCGAGTGCCCGTTCGCTGAGGGCGAGAAACCCGGTGCCCCAGCCGGCCCGCGTCCATGTCTGACCACCGGAAGCGACGACATCCGCTGCCTCATAGGCGGCATCGACGACGCCGAAGCCCTGAATCGCGTCGACGATGAGCAGGCGATCGCCGATGACCTGGCGGATGCCCTCGAGGTCGGTGCGATACCCGGTGCGCGAATCGACCAGGCAGACGGCGACGGCAGCGACGGCCGGGGTCAGCTGGTCGCGGATCTGTCCGGGGGTGACGCGGCCGTGATCCGTCTCCAACCAGAGCGGAGTCACCACGTGCAGGGCTTCGGCGGCGCGCACTGCGGCGAACGGAACGCTCGGAAAGTCACCGGCCGAGAGCAGCACGGATCCGGTGAGACCAAACATGGCCTGCATGAGTCCGGAGCTCGTGTTGGGCTGCAGCACGATCTGATCGGCGGCAAAGCCGGTGAGCTCTGACACGGCGGTGCGAGCACGCAGATCCTGGTCGACCAGATGGTCGAGGCTGCCGTGGCGGGCGCGGGACAACACCTCGGTCTGGCCGAGAGTCTCAGCCACCACGGCCTCGGAGAGCGGGCCGACCCGACCGAAGTCGAGGTAGCCGGGTTCCTCACGAAAACCGTCGGTGAAGCTGAGCAGGGAATTCATGCGCGCAATTCCAATCGGTTGTCAAACACAGGGTGGCTACCCCCCGAAGCGCCGCTGCCGGCGGGAAAAGTCGCGCAAAGCCCGCAGAAAGTCGATCTGCCGCAGGTCCGGCCCCAGCGCTTCAACGAAGTAGAACTCGCTGTGCGCGCTCTGCCAGAGCATGAAGTCGCTCAGCCGCTGCTCGCCCGAGGTACGGATGACGAGGTCGGGGTCGGGCTGACCGCCGGTGTACAGGTGCTGACCGATGAGTTCGGGCGTGAGGGTCTCTACGAGGTCTTCCAGGGTGCCGCCGTGCGCGTGGTGGGTGGCGACGATGCTCCGCATGGCGTCGGTGATCTCGGTGCGGCCGCCGTAACCGACCGCGAGGTTGACGTGCAGTCCCTTATGGCCGCTGGTGCGGGCATCCGCTGCATCGAGAGCCGCGACCAACGGCTCGGGCAGGCCGGCCTTGGACCCCACCTGCTGCACCCGCCAGTTGCGGTAGTGCGAAAGCTCCTCAGCGAGATCGGCGATGATTTCGATCAGATCGGCGAGTTCATCACTCGGGCGCTGGGTGAGGTTGTCGGAGGAGAGCAGGTACAGGGTAACGACCGAAATGCCGAGGTCGTCGCACCATTCCAGAAACTCGCGCATTTTGGCGGCGCCAGCTCGATGGCCGTGCGCGGCGGTTTGAAACCCCAATTGCCGGGCCCAACGCCGGTTGCCGTCGATGATCATGGCAACGTGGTGAGGCATGTGTGCCGGAGTGAGCCCACGCCTCAGCCGGCGCTGATACAGCCCATAGAGGATGCCACGCGGCGAGGGTACCTGGGGTTTCTGCACACAGTTACGCTAGTCCACTCCCCGGGCGTTCGCGGCACCCGGGCCACGCCCTGCCGTATCCTTGCAGCATGGCCACCGAGCACGATATCCCCAATCTGCCGCTGATCGAGGCGGCTGACGCCCACCCTGAAGACGTCAAACCGACCTGGCGCGGCTGGATTCACGCTGGCACATTTCCGGTGACGATCGCTGCCGGCATCGTGCTGCTCGTGCTCGCTGAGGGGTCGGCGGCGAAGATCAGCTCGGCCGTGTTCGTACTCAGTTCGATGCTACTGTTTGGCAATTCAGCGCTGTACCACCGCTTCAACTGGCAGCCGCGCACCCGCATCATTCTCAAGCGCATCGACCACGCGAATATTTTTCTGCTCATCGCCGGGTCGTACACGCCCATCACGGTGCTCGCGCTGCCGCCGGAAAAGGCGACTCTGCTGCTCTGGCTGGTCTGGGGCGGAGCCGGGCTGGGCATCCTCTTTCGAGTGTTTTGGATTCACGCCCCGCGCTGGCTGTACGTTCCGCTCTACCTGGTGCTCGGCTATGGCGCGCTGCTGTTCATCGTGGATTTCTTCCAGGCCAACGCGGCCATGATGACGCTCATCCTCGTCGGTGGGCTCTGCTACACGGTCGGCGCGGTCGTCTACGGGCTGAAGAAGCCCAACCCGGTTCCCGGTGTGTTCGGCTTTCACGAGATCTTCCACACCTTGACGGTCGTGGCGTTTCTGTGTCATTTCGCGGCGATATTGCTGATCGCCACGCATCCGCTCTACCCGTAACGGCTTATTCGGGCTTGTCGCTCGGCGTCGGCGGTGCGCTCGGGTCGGCATCGCGGGCGGCGACCTCGGCATCGAGGCGTGCCTTGATCTCGGCGCGATAGGTCGTACGACGGATGCGACGCACCACATCCAGGCAGAGCAGCAGGGTTGCCAACGCGATCAAGAAAAAGACCAGAAAACCGACGACGCCCGGGGTGACGGTGTTGGGGTCGAAGTCGGGGTCGGGAGTTGCGGCGAGCACGACGGTCAGCAGCGAGGTCATGCGTCGTCCTGGATTCCGGCGAACAGATCGGATTCGGGCATTGCGGTGTCTACTTTCGATTCGACGAGTTGGAAGTCTTCGTAGGGCCAGGCCTCGCGGACAAGATCGTTGGGCCAGAAGAAGAAGCTGCTGTCGGGTGTGACCTGGCTCGCGTGCGAGCGTAGGGCGGCATCTCGAGCTTCAAGAAAATCACCGGCGGGAACGTGCGTGGTGGCCAGCTTGGGGTAATTCTCCATGCGCTCGCGGGCTGCGCCGAGTGGCTCCAGCAGCGGAGAGTCCGGCTCAGCCACGCTCAGCGCGAGGTACATGGCATCGATACGTTCAAGGTTGAAGATGCGGTCGTAGTACACCTTGTCGATCTGCCACGGCTGCCCGGTGTGCGGGTAGCGACTCGGGTCGGCGGCGGCACGATAGGCCTCCATCGAGACCTCGTGGCAGCGGATGTGATCCGGGTGCGGGTAGCCGCCGTTTTCGTCGTAGGTGATCAGCACCTGCGGACGGAACTCCCGAATCAAATTCACCAGCGGCTCAGCCGAGTAGTCGATCGGAATGGCCGCAAAGCTGTTCGGTGGCGCCTCCTGGCCCTCGTCCATCCCGGAATCCTCGTAGCCGAGCCAGCGATGCTGCACGTTCAGCGCCTCCTGGGCACCCTGCATCTCCAGGCGGCGCAGCCCGGGCAGGTCACGCTCGGCCATGGCATGGCCGGTCAGGGACGGGTTCAGGATGCTGCCGCGCTCGCCGCCGGTGCAGCTCACGATCATCACCTCGACGCCGAGGCTGCGGTAGTAGGCATACGTTGCCGCGCCCTTGCTCGATTCGTCGTCGGGATGGGCGTGCACAGCCATCAATCGCAGCGTCACCATACTCCTCAGGAATGCCAGATAACCTTAGGCCAGATAACCTAGATACCAGCCTAATCGCTCCATCGGAAGTGTGAAATCGCCAGTGCCCCTCAACAGCACGCCCAGCGGAGTTCAGTCGAGCCGCCAGCCCGAGCGCCTCGACGAATCTGACGTCGCCCCGGCACCGGCACCCGAGAGCGCCGCGATCCAATCGCGCTACGGGCGCACCCCGGCCCGCCGGGTTCGCGACCGCCGCATCCTGTGGGGGCTCGGTGGCGTTTTCGTGTTGGTGCTGGGAGCGTGGGTGCTGTGGACCGGCCTGGACGGGGCATCCACTCAGATAGAAGCGCGCGATATCGGGCACACCATCATCGATGAGCACAGCGTGAGCGTCACCTTCGAGGTAGCGCTGCCGGTGAACCGCACGGCGAGTTGCGCGGTTCAGGCTCTCAACGAGAGCTATTCGGTCGTTGGCTGGAAGATCATCGATCTACCGCCCTCCAGCCTGTACAACCGGTCGTTCACCGAGGTTCTGCGCACCACCGATCTGAGCAACACGGGTTTGATTTACCAGTGCTGGCTGACCTAAAATGACGTATTCGCCTCGGCAATCGCCCGGGCGACGACTATATCTGCGCGGCCCTCAACCGGCCTTTCTGCGCTTGAGCGTATTGAAGGAGATCACTCGTGATTACCGACACAACGGTCACCTGGCTAACTCAGGAGGCCCACGACCGCCTCGCCGCGGAACTGGCGACACTGAGCAACTTTGGCCGGGGCGACATCGCGAAGAAGATCGAGTCCGCGCGAGAAGAGGGTGACCTCAAGGAGAACTCGGGCTACCACGCGGCGAAAGAAGAGCAGGGCAAGATGGAGGCGCGCATTCGCACGCTCACCCTGTTGCTGCGCACCGCCGAGGTCGGCCACGCCCCAGAGAGCAACGGCACCGTCATGCCGGGCACCGTCATCACGGCCACCATCGCCGGCGACGAGAGCCGCTTTCTGATCGGCAGCCGCGAGATCGCCGCCAACAGCGACCTGGACGTGTACAGCGAGCAGAGTCCGCTCGGCGCGGCGATCATCGGCCTCAAGGTCGGCGCCAAGACCAGCTACACCACGCCCACAGGCAAGGAGATCACCGTGCAGATCTCGAACGTGGAGACGTTCACCGGCGCCTGACTCCCCCCGCCGAGGCTCGGCTGCCGATTCGCGCCGATATTGGGGCTCAGGTTGTCCACTCGCTGCTCGTGGCCTTCCACTGCACGCGAGGTGCCATCTTTAGCCCCTTGACCACTCTCGCCCGTACGCGAGGTGTCATCTTTAGCCCCTTGAGAGCTCGCCAAGGGGCCAGAAGTGGCACCTCGCGCGGTCAATGCACAACGGATGAGGCTGCCCCGCTTACAACGCTGCACAGCCAGCAGCAATCAACTCGCAGCCGACGGTCGACAGCGCCGGCGGCAGCAGCTGCCGCCCGGCCTGTCTGTCTGTCTAGTCGACCGGGCTAGTCGACCGGGCTAGTCGACCGGGCTAGTCGACCGGGCTAGTCGACCTGGCTAGTCGACCTGGCTAGTCGACCGGGCTAGTCGATCTGGGGGTCGTAGCCGGCGGCGCGCAACGTGTCCACGACGTGCTGGCGGTGCTCTGGCCCGCGAGTTTCAACGCTGACGTCGAGTTCGACTTCGCTGATCCGCAGGCCGACGCCGTGCCGAGTGTGCAGCACCTCGATCACGTTGGCCGTCGCCTCCGCGAGCAGCTCGGAGATTCGAGCCAGCTGACCTGGACGGTCGGGCAGCATGATGCGCAGCGTCAGGTACCGTCCCGACGCGGCGAGGCCGTGGCTGATCACGCGTTGCATCAGCAGCGGGTCGATGTTTCCGCCCGAGAGGATGGCGACGGTCGGCCCGGTAGGGGTGATCTTGCCGGCCAGGATGGCGGCGACCGCCACTGCCCCGGCCGGTTCAACCACGAGCTTGGCGCGTTCCAGCAGCACCAGGAGCGCGCGGGCGGTGTCGTCTTCGGTGACGGTGACGATCTCGTCGACGGCGTCCCGAACGATCTCGAGATTAAGCAACCCGGGCCTGGCCACCGCGATGCCATCGGCGATGGTTGGGAGCATGTTGATCGTCACTGCTTCGCCGGCGGCGAGGGAGGGCGGATACGCGGCCGCGTTCTCGGCTTGCACCCCAATCACCCGGATGTGTCGCCCCTCCCGGGCGGCACGCTGCTTGAGCGCGCTGGCCACTCCGGAGATGAGTCCGCCACCGCCGATGGGCACAATGACTGTCTCCAGGTCGGGAACCTGATCGAGAATTTCGAGTCCGAGCGTGCCCTGCCCGGTGACCACATCGGCATGGTCGAACGGCGGGATCAGGATCGCGCCGGTCTCCCGGGCGTATTCGGCTGCGGCGAGCAGCGGTTCGCTCACGGTCGTTCCGCGCAGAATGACCTCTGCTCCGTAGTCCCGCGTCGCTGACAGTTTCGGCAGCGCGACTCCGACGGGCATGAAGATGGTCGCCTTGATGCCGAGCTCGCGCGCGGCGAAGGCCACGCCCTGGGCGTGGTTTCCGGCCGAGGCCGCCACGACGCCACGGGCTTTCTCCGCCTCGGTCAGTTTCGACAGTCGGTTGTAGGCACCGCGAATCTTGTAGGAGCCGGTGCGCTGCAGATTTTCACACTTGAGGTACACCGGCGAGCCCAACACATCGGCAAGGTAGCGCGAACTCTCCATCGGGGTCACATCCGCAACCCGGGCGACGACCGCGCGAGCGGCCTCGAATTCGGCGAGGGTCGGTCCGACGAGGGTGGTCTCTGGCATGTTCTAGTTCTCCGAACTATCGTGCGGGGCGCCGGGTGCGCTCAAATCTGTAGGGGTGACGCGCGCGGATGCCCCCCGCGACGTGAGGAGGGTCCCCGGGCGCAGCCGTGCTGTGCGCGCCGGTGCGCCGGACGTGCGATATCCCGGTCGGCTTTGCGGCACGGTCTGCCAGAGCACCGATCCGGTCGTCGGCACCGTCGGCGGGCTCGACCGCCACGTGCCCCCGGCAATGTAACTGGTCATCGCGTTCAAAACCGCGGCCACCGGAACGGCGAACAGTGCCCCCGGAATTCCGGCGAGTAAGGCGCCGGCTGCCACCACGAGCACGACGGCAAGCGGATGCACCTTCACCGCGGTTCCCATAATGAGCGGCTGCAGCACGTGGCCTTCGACCTGCTGCACGAGCAGGACGACGCCGAGCATGGCCAGGGCGATGGCCCAGTTGTTGAAGATGAGCGCGATCACAATCGCCACCGATCCGGTCGCGACCGCGCCGACGATGGGGATGAATGAGCCGAGAAAGACCAGAATTCCAATCGGGATGGCCATCGGCACCCCGAGCAGGGCCGCGCCCACTCCAATGCCGACCGCGTCGATCGAAGCGACCAGAATTTGCACCTTGGCGAAGTTGCCCAGGGTGGTCCAGCCTGCGATTCCCGCACCGTCGACAGCGGCCTGGGCCCGCAGCGGGAAGAACCGTACGATCCAGCTCCAGATGGCTTTACCGTCGATGAGGATAAAGAGCAGGCTGAACAGTGCCAGCAGAAGCCCGGTCAACAAGTGACCGAGCGTGGTTCCCACCGACAGGGCGCCGCTGATGAAGACGGCGCTATCATTCTGGATCGCTTCCCAGGCCTGCTGCACGTACGTGTTGATATCAGTCTCGGAAACCTGCAGCGGTGAACCGGCCAGGAACGCCTTGAACGAGTCGAGTGATCGGGTGAGCCGTTCGCTCAGCCCTACGGTGCCCTCGGCGATCTGCGTCGAGGCGAGGGTGACCAGACCGGCAACGAGCACCAGCGTGCCCACCATCGCCAGCGCCACAGCGACGCCCTTAGGCCAGTGATGCCGCACCAGGAATGCCACAAACGGAACCAGGAGCGCGGAAACCAGCACGGCCACAAGCAGCGGAATGACAATCAACCGCAACTGAATAACCAGGAAGACCAGAATGGCGATAGCGGCGGCGATCACAATCAGACGCCAGGACCAGGCCCCAGCCAAACGGATGCCGGCCGGCAGATTCTCGTCGACGCCGTTGGCGGCGGGGGCCCCGGTCACAACCTCGATCGGCGTGACAACGAGCTCGGATCCGGCGAGATCAGCGCTCTCCCGCACGCGTTCCCGCGCGCGCTCGGCCGAACGCCTGCGACGCAGCCGTAGCAGCGCGCGTGCACCTGGATTGCCCGTGGATTCGCTCACTTAAACAGTCTAGGACTGCCGTCAGGGCTGTTGCTGCGCCACACTGGCGGTCTCCACCCGCTCGGTCGAGACCGGTGCCCCGGTGAAGTTGACAAACACGTTCTCGCCCGCTTTCGGGTGCACGCGCACGCCGTGCTGAAGAAACAGAATGGTGCCGTCGGCCAGGCGCAGGGTCGTGCGGCGGAGCGACCCAAGAAAGCTGGAGGTGACCACGGTCGCCGCGAGGCCCTCGGCTGCGAACTCGATGTCTTCCGGGCGGATCGAGACCGTCACGGGTCCGTCGGGCGTCGCCGGGTCGATCAGGGGCAGGCTCGTTCCATAGACCTCGGCTCGAGCCGAGCGCACGAGACCGTCGATGCGGTTGCTGAGTCCGACGAAGTCGGCGATGAACGGGGTGGCCGGACGGGAATAGAGTTCTTCGGGCGTGCCGACCTGCTCGATATTGCCGGCGCGCATCACGGCGACGCGGTCGGCGACCGCGAGGGCCTCATCCTGATCGTGGGTGACGAACAGGGTCGTGATGCCGAGTTCGGTTTGAATGCGTCGAATCTCGTCGCGCAGCTGCACGCGCACCTTGGCGTCGAGCGCCGAGAGCGGTTCGTCGAGCAGTAGCACACGCGGTTCGGTCACGAGTGCGCGCGCGAGCGCGACCCGCTGCTGCTGGCCGCCGGAGAGCTGGTGTGCAAAGCGATCGAAGTGGTCGTCGAGGCCGACCATGGCCAGGGACGCTGCCGCCCTGCGGCGCCGCTCGGCCGGCTTGATCTTTCGCATCCGCAGCCCGAATTCGACGTTTTCGCCGGCACTGAGGTGCGGAAACAGCGAGTACGACTGAAACACCATACCCATGTCGCGTTTGCTGGTGGAGAGTGCTGATACGTCGATGCCGTCAATGGTGATACTGCCGGCATCGGTGGATTCCAGCCCTGCCAGCACGCGCAACGCCGTGGTCTTGCCGCTGCCACTCGGGCCGAGCAACGCGACACATTCGCCGGCGTGCAGGGTGAGGTTGAAGCCGTCCAGGGCGCGCATTCCGGAGAATTCTTTGACGACGCCGGTGAATTCGACAACGGTTCCCGATCGGGTCGGTGCGGTTGGCTGCTGGGCTGTCAGCTGCTGTGAGTTCATGCTGGACCTTTCACGGTGGTACGGCGGCGCGATGTTCGGGTGCGCGGGGCACCGAGTCGTCCGATAACGAGGAGCAGCAGGAAAGCGAAGGCGAGGGCCAGCAGCGAGAGGATCACGGCCGTGTACGGGTCGACCTTGCTCACGACGACGAGAGCGGTTTGCAGGTTGACCCGGTTCAGCAAGGACGCGATGGTGAATTCGCCGAGCACGACGGCCACGGCGATGAAGGCACCGGCCAGGATGCCCCGGCGCAGGTTGGGTACGAGCACCCGCAGGAGCACACTGCCCCAGCCGGCCCCGAGAGTGCGCGCAGCTTCGGTGAGCGTTTTCACGTCGACGCCGTCGAGGTTGGATTGAATGGCCCGATAGGCGAAGGGCAACACCGTAATGCCGTAGGCGAAGGCCAGGGTCCACACGCCGCTGCCGAGCATTCGAGCCACAATGGCGTAGACCGGCGCGAGCCCGACCACAAGCACAATGGCCGGAATGGTGATGGGCAGAATACAGATGAATTCCAATACTCGGCGCAGCCGGGGAAAACGGATGTGCACGAGCAGCATGGTGGGTACGAGCAGCAGCAGCACGATCAGGACGGTGCCAATGGCCAAAGCCACCGAGTTGCCGAGCGCTACCAGCACCGGTCGGTATACCCCGGTGAATCCGCTCTGAAACAGGGCGACCCAGCGGTCGACGTTGTAGCCGCCGACCAGCCCGGCACGCAGGGTGAATTCGATCATGGCCACGATCGGCACGGCGAAGATGACCCCGACCACGCCGAGAATGATGGTGCGAACCGTGCGGGAGGGCGCGTGAGCCACACCGTTGGTGGTCAGTCCGGTCATTGCTGCCACCGCGCAGCCCGTGACTGCAGCGCTGAATAGCCGACCATGACGACGGCCATCACCACGATCATGCCGAGGGCCAGCGCGCCGGCCAGGTTTTCCCGACCGAGCAGCGTCTCGCTGGTGAGTGCGGCGCGAATTTGCAGGGGCACAATCTGCGAGCCCTGACTCACCAGCGCCGCCGCGGTGGCGTAAGAGGAGAACGCGTTGGCGAACAGCAGCAGCAGGCTGCCGATGAAGGACGGCGCGAGCACCGGAAAGGCGATACGGAACCAGTAGCTGGCTGTGCTTCCGCCGAGAGTGGCGTTCGCCTCGGCCCACTGCGGTTTCAAGGCTTGCAGGGCGGGCATAAAGGTGATGATCATAAGCGGAACCTGAAAGTAGATGTAGGGCAGGATAAGGCCGGTCGTCGAATACAGCCAGACGCCGTTCTCAAAAATATCCAGGCCGAAGGTGTCGCGCAGATACAGGGTGACCATGCCCTGAATGCCAATGGTCGCGACGAAGGCGAAGGCGAGCATGACGCCACCGAACTGGGCCAGCACACCGCTGAGCGAGTCGATGGTGGTGCGCAGCGGGCCGTCGGGGCGCGCGCCGAGCAGGGCGTAGCAGACCACAGCACCGACAACAGCACCGACGACGGCCGTCAGCGCCGACAGCCAGAAGGAGTTGAAGAAGGTGGTGAGCACGACGGGGTCGCCGAGGGCCGCGACCGTGGCCAGGGTGAAGGCGCCGGTATTGTCGAAAAAGCCCGTGCCGATGGCAATCAGGGTCGGCACAGCCAGGAACAACAACACATACACCGCGAAGGGCAGCAGCCCGAAGGCTGCTGCCCGACCACGGATGTTACTGGACAGCGGCAGCCCACTTCTCGCCGAGCAGCGTTGCCGCTGCGGTGCTCTGGTCTTCGGTCGGAACGACGGTGTCGCTCGGCGCCTTCGGCAGCGCATCGAACAGCTCGCTGTCGATGGTGCCGGCCTCGGCCATAGCCTCGGCGCGCGCCGGGCGGGCGCCGCCCGCAAGCCACAGGTTCTGTGCTTCATCGCTGTACAGGAATTCCTGCCAGAGCCGCGCTGCGGCGGGGTTGGGAGCATCCTTGTTGATCGCCTGGTTGTAGTAGCCGGCGTAACCGGTGCCGTCGAAGACGACGACCTTCCAGTTGCGCTGGCCCTCCAGCTGGGCGCCGTAGCCAACGTTGAGGTAGTCCCAGTCGAAGACCACCGGGGTCTCACCGGAGGCGACGGTCGCCGTCGTCGGGTTGACCTTCAGAAAGTTACCGGCCGCATTGAGATCGGAGAAAAAGTCAATGCCGGGCTGAAAGTCAGCGACCGTTCCGCCGCTCTGCACGGTGGCGAGGCCGACAGCGGCAAACGCTGCACCGGCCTGGGTCGGGTCACCATTGATGGCCACCTTTCCCTTGTAGTCGGCGCCGAGCAGGTCGGTCAACTCCTTGGGCTCCGGAACAGCGTCGGGGTCGTAGCCCACCGACAGGTATCCGCCGTAGTCGCCGACGTAGAGGCCGGAGGCTTCCTTGAGCGCGTCGGGAATGTCGGCCCAGTTGGCAACCTGGTACGGCGCAAAGCGGTCGGTACTGGACAGGGCGACTGCCAGGCCGAGGTCGAAGACATCCGGTGCCGTGTCCTGGCCCTTGAGGTTGTCGGCGGCCTGGATCTCCTCGGCGCTGGACCCGTCTGGGGACGCTTCGTTGATCGTGATGTCCGGGTATTTCTCGGCGAACAGGTCGAGAACGGCGCCGTAGTTCGCCCAGTCACGCGGCAGCGCGATGACGTTCAGCTGACCTTCCGCGATGGCGGCTTCTTCGAGGCCGGCCAGATCGCCGAAGGCGCTCAAGCTGGTGGCGGTCGCTGCGTCGACGCCCGAGGCCGGAGCCTCGGCGGCCGGTGAACAGCCGCTGAGCGTGAGGGTGAGGGCCGCTGCGGCGGCCAGGGACACCATCAGAGTGCGTTTGAGTGACAATTTTCCTCCATTGTGACCGGGTCCGGAGCGTTGGATTACTGTGCAAACGCTACGGGTGAACAGGATATGGGGCAGGGTGCGCCGGTCGCCCGACAATACGAAGGCTACATGGCTGCCACATGTTTTCCGGGTAAACACCAGGTGAACGGGGGTGCAGCTAGAGTGAGACGAATGGTCACGACAGTTTCCCCCGCACTGGCGCGGCGGATTGCGCTCGCCGCGCAGGGCTTCGGCGCGCGACCTGGAGCGGCCGTCGGCATCCGTCAGCTCACGGCCCTCGTGAATCGACTCGAGCTGCTGCAGATCGACTCGGTCAACGTGTTCGAGCGCAGCCACTACCTGCCGGCCTTCAGCCGACTCGGCGCCTATGACAAGGCCCAGCTTGATCGGTTGACCACGGGTCGCGAGGCCCGCTTCACCGAGTATTGGGCACACGAGGCCTCGTTTCTACCGGTCGAGGTCTGGCCGCTTTTCCACTGGCGCATGCAGAACTATCGCGACCGTTCAGCGCGCACGCCCGACGATTGGTCGCACGCCAACCGGCCGATGCTCGATTGGCTCCTGGCCGAGCTCTCCGCCAACGGCCCGATGCGGGCCAGCGCAATCGAACACGACGCCAACAAGCGCAGCGGGCCCTGGTGGGGCTGGTCCGAGGTGAAGACCGGGCTGGAAATTCTGTTCCGCTGGGGTGATGTGGTCAGTGCCGGGCGCATCCGTTTTGAGCGGGTCTATGCCCTGCCAGAGCAGGTCTTCTCCCCCGAGCTGCTCGGCACCGAAATTTCTGAAGCGGATGCCCACCGCGAGTTGGTGCGCGGCTCGGCGCGCGCACACGGGATCGGCACCGTCAAGGACTTCGCCGACTACTTTCGGCTGAAGTCGGCGCCGGCACTCTCAGCCATCCTTGAGTTGGAGGAGGCCGGCGAGTTACTCCCGGTGGAGGTTGCGGGCTGGGGCGCGCGCGCCTGGCTGCACCGCGACGCCCGGCTGCCGCGGGCCATGGACGCGCAGGCGGTCTTGTCGCCGTTCGACCCGGTGGTCTGGGAGCGTGCCCGCGCCCTGCGGCTGTTCAATTTTCACTACCGCATCGAGATCTACACGCCGCAACCAAAGCGCGTGTTCGGCTACTACTCACTGCCGATTCTCCTGGGCGACATGATCGTCGGCCGGGTCGATCTGAAGAACGACCGGCAGGCCGGCGTGCTCCGGGTGCAGTCGGCCTGGGCTGAGCCGGCGGCGCCGACGGATGCCGCGGGTCGGCTCGCGCAGGTGCTGCGGGAAGCCGCACTCTGGCAGGGACTTGAGGAGATCGTCGTCGCGCCGCGGGGAAACCTGGCTGGGGGTCTGGCCGCCGAACTGCGGTAGATCTCGCCGCCGGGTTACGCCCCCGATGTGCGGGAAAACTAATTCAGAACTTGCTGCCCATGGCGGTCAGGCGCTCTATGCGGTCGGCGATCGGCGGGTGCGTCGCGAACAGCTTGCCCATGGCGCCCTTCTTCAGCGGGTCCGAGATCCAGAGGTGGGCCATCGAGCTGTTCTGCTTCTGCATGGGGCGACCGTATTCGCCCAGTTTGGCCAGGGCAGAGGCGAGCGCATCCGGGTGGCGCGTCGTCAACGCGCTGGTGGCATCCGCTAAATATTCGCGCTGGCGAGAGATGGCGAGCTGCACGACGGTCGCGATGAGCGGGGCCACGATCATGGCCACGAGCCCGAAGACCATGACGACGGGGTTGCCGTTGCTGTTGTTGCTGCGGCCGAAGAACGCCATGCGCAGGAACATGTCCGAAATGAAGCCGATGGCGACAACGAGGCCGAACACGACCATCGACACGCGAATGTCGTAATTGCGCACGTGGCCGATCTCGTGGGCCATGACGCCTTCGAGTTCGGAGTCGTCCATGATGTCGAGCAGGCCGGTGGTGGCGGCGACGATCGCGTGCTGGGGGTCGCGACCGGTGGCGAAAGCGTTCGGCGCCGGATCATTGATGATGTAGACCTCGGGCATCGGTGTGCCGGTCGTGATCGACAGGTTCTCCACGATGCGCCAGAGGCGCGGGTGGTCGGCCTTGCTGTTGACCCTGATGCCACCGCTCATCAAGATGGCCTGGCGACCGGCGGCGTAGTACTGAATGATCACGTAGAGCGCCGTGATGACGACGGTGGCGATGAGGATGCCGTAGCCGCCGGCACCATAGACGGCGTTGGCCAGCCAGCCGAGCCCCGCAATGATCACGAAAAACAGGATCATAATGAAAACGGTGTTGCGTTTGTTCTTAGCTATCGCGCTGTACATCGGCTAAGTCCCGTTAGAACTGCACGCGGGGCGGCTCCGCAATCGCTGCGGAATCGGCCACCTCAAAGAACTCGCGCTCGGTGAATCCGAGGTTAACGGCAAACAAGTGGTTCGGGAACACCTTGATCTTGGTGTTCATTTCGCGCACGCCACCGTTATAGAAACGACGCGCGGCCTGGATCTTGTCTTCGGTGTCGACGAGTTCGCCCTGCAACTGCAGGTAGTTCTGGCTGGCCTGCAGCTGCGGGTACGCCTCGGCGACGGCAAAGATGCTCTTCAGCGCGGTCTGCATGTGATTCTCAGCAGCGGATGCGTCGGCCGGGCCTTGGGCAGATAGCGTCTCGGCCCGAGCCTTGGTCACGTTTTCAAACACGTTCTTCTCGTGTGCTGCGTAGCCCTTGACCGTTTCGATCAGGTTGGGCAGCAGGTCAGCACGACGCTTGAGCATCACCGTGATGTCGCTCCACGCTTCGTCGACGCGCACATTGAGCGTCACGAGCGAGTTGTACGTCGACCACAGGTAGATACCAGCGATGGCGACGAGTGCGACAACGATCAGAACCGGGATGAGCCATTCCATGGCAGCGTCTCCTTGCAAATTGGCTTTCTAGGGTGGCACGGAGACATGAACTAGCGACAACGACCCCCGTGCGTACTTGCCAATACTAACCGCGACCCCGGAGGCTCCCACCCGCTTCCCATCACACTCCAAGCAACCTCAAGGCGTGCGGGGATTTCCCAAGGCGGCAGGGAGAGCGCGGTCAGCCGGGCTCTTCGACGTCGACCAACACCTCGTTGCGACGCAGAAACCACGGTTTGAACGGCGGGTCGAATCGGGCGAATCTCGGTGACCCTAGGGCGGTGAGCCCGGCGGCGGCGAGCGCCGCGCGCAACTCCTCGACATGCTGTTCGTAACGAGTCTCACGCCAGCGTCCACCGAACCGCAGTGCAGCGACCAGTGCGGACGGTACCGTTCTCAGTTGCACGTTGGGGTCGGTGGGTTGCGGCGCCGTTTGCGCCGTCAGCTCCTCGGGCAGCACGAAGGCAACCTGGAACTGCGCACTGCCCACTCGATTTGACGGGTGCGTCACAGGCTGTTGCAGCACGGGCGCGGTCATCGCGATCTTTTCTGCCGCACCGGTCTGCACCACTGGCGCGGTCATGGCCACCTTCCGGCGGGACTGGTTTGCTCCGCTGATGTAGGCAAACAGGTATCGGAAAGCACGGTTGCCGGCGTCTTCGAAAGGGCCATCCGTGGTGACTTCGGCCAAGAGATGGGCTGGGTATCGGCGAAGTTCGAAATCGTCGTAGGAGTGCAGGACGCGGTAGGGCTGCTGCTTGGTCACGCCCCGAATTTACTGCAGGTGGCTGGGTACCCGCTTTCAACGTGAAGCACCGCGGAATCGCCCATTGTGGGCTTGACAGGGGGTGTGCAGCGGCGGAGAGTTCGGGCATGGTGAACACATCCGCCCCCGCGGTAGACGTGACCGATTTACACGTGCGACGGGGAAAGCATCCGGTGCTGCGTGGGCTTACCGTCACTGTTCCCCGCGGAGTCGTGGTGGGGCTGCTCGGCCCGAGCGGATGCGGCAAAACCACGCTCCTGAGAGCGATCGTCGGCGTGCAGGTGGTGCAGTCCGGCACAGTCACGGTACTCGGCCTGCCAGCTGGCGCCGCCCCGCTTCGGCACCGCGTGGGCTATGTGACACAGTATGCGAGCGTCTACGACGACCTCACCGTGCGGCAGAATCTGCACTATTTTCGCGCCGTGCTCGGTGCCCCGCGCCGGGACGTCGACCGAGTGTTGGCCCTGACCGATCTCACGGCACAGGCCGGCCAGCTCGTCGGATCGCTCTCCGGCGGACAGCGCAGCCGGGTCTCGCTGGCCGGAGCGCTGCTCGGCTCCCCCGATCTGCTCGCGGTGCCGAGTCTGCTGATCGGGCTGCTGCCCTGGATTTTCTCAGATATTCCCGTGTTCGCCACGATCAGGCCGGGCATGATTGCCCTCTGTTTCTGTTCAGCGTGATGTTTCTCGTGATCAGCATCCCAACCCTCCGCAAACGCCGCACCGGCACGCTCGAACGCCTGCTGTCGATGCCGCTCGGCGGCATTTTTCTGCCGCGCGAGCAGCTGCCCGATGTGCTGCGAATGATCAGCGATTGGTTGCCGCTGTCGCACGCGATCGACGCGCTGCAGGCGGTCGCGGCCGATTCGCAGGACGCCGCCTATATCGGCGGGGAACTGCTCATCATCGGAGCGTGGATCGTGGGCGCCGTCGTGCTCGGGTCGGTGACGCTGCGGCGGCGTACGCCGTAGTTGGCCGCCTCAGCGATTGGCCAGCGCGTGTTGCAGCCAACGGTAGCTCGACTTGGGCGTGCGCGTGCGGCGGTCGTCGGCGAAGTCGACGTGTACCAGACCGGTCGGCTGGGTGTAGCCGTCATCCCACTCGAATCCGTCGAGCAGCGACCAGAACGCCACACCGGCGAGGTCGATGGCAGCGGCCGGGGCTCCGGCCGCGGTGGCGTCGAGGGCGGCCACGAGGTGTTCGGCCAGGTAGTCGATGCGGGCGGGATCGTGCACCTGGTGGCGGGCATCCGCCTGGTCCCAGAAGGCGCCGCCGGCTAGTGAGAGGTAGACGGGGGGCAGGTCGGGGTAGCGTTCGGCCAGTTCGGCGAGCGCCACGGCAACGTACTCGGGAGCGTTAACGTCGCCGGTGGAGGTCGTGGGGTGTTCGCGGAACGGCTCGAGGTGGAACGGCCATGAGGTAACGGGGATCGGCTGGCCGTCGGGGGTCTTCAGCACCGTCGCACCGGCGGCGATTCGGGCCGGCCCCGTGTAGCTCAGCCCGTAGAAGTCGAGCGGCTGCTGGATCGTGCGGAGGTCGGCGGGGTCTGCTTCGAGCAGGGTGCGTAGTTCGACCGCGAACGGTTCGAGCGGGTCTGGATAGTGGCCGAGCAGCACCGGGTCGGCGAACAGGCGGTTCTGCAGCAGGTCGTAGAGGGCCGCATAGGAGCGGTCCTGGTCGCGGTCGGTCGCTGATTGCACCGGAGTGTGGGAGTTGACCAGACCGATGCGTCCGCGCACGTCGGCGGCGCGCAGGCCCTGCACGGCAAGACCGTGCGCGAGCAGCTGATGGTGCGCACTGGGAAGCGCGTCGAACAACAGGGTGCGACCGGGTGCGTGGGTGCCGAGCGCGTAGCCCCTGGTGGTGACCGTGGCTGGCTCATTGAGGGTGACCCAGGCATCGACGCGGTCACCGAACGCCTCCCCCACGGCATGGGCGTAGTCGGCGAAACGGCCGGCGGTGTCGCGGTTCAGCCAGCCGCCCCGCAGGGCAGCCGGCAGATCCCAGTGCGAGAGAGTGGCGGTAGAACGGATGCCGTCGGCCAGCAACGCATCCAGCAACCGATCGTAGAACGCGAGTCCGTTGCGGTTGAGGGGGCCGCGGCCCTCGGGCTGCAACCTGGTCCAGCCCAGCGAGAAGCGGTAGGCGTCGACGCCGAGGTCGCGCAGAATGGCGGCATCCGCTGCGTAATTCTTGATGTGGTCAGCCGAAACGGAGGCGTTCGAGCCATCGCGGATGCGTCCGGATCTTTGACTGAAGGAATCCCAGACGCTGTCGCCACGGCCGCCGTCGCGAGCGGCTCCCTCGATCTGAAAGGCGGACGTGGCGACGGCCACCTCGAACCCGGTCGGCAGGCCATCGCCGAGCTCGCCGGCGCGGTGTTCCCAGTCCCGGGCGGCGACGGCGCGTGTGGAGGCGGGGGTGCGGGGCGTGGGATTCATCAGGGTGCGGCTCTCTTCGGCGGTCTCATGCTGGGCATCCGCTTCGTATAAAGGGTGTCATGTTTACCGGCGGGCGGCGGCAGCGCGAAGAATTCCCTCGGTTTGTTACATTCTGCGGGCGCGGGAGGTTGACTTTACCGCCCTCTGCCCCTCAAATTGGGGCAGGGGGTGAGTCATGTCCGAATCGACTCGGGTCGAAGCATCTGGCGCAACGGCGCGTCCACGACGCTCCCGCAGCTTAGCGGCCGTCGTCGCCCTTCTGCTCGGGTGTGCGATCGTCCTCTCCGGGCCCGTGCTGGCCGCGGCGCAGGCGACACCCGAATCGACACCGGAATCGACACCGGAATCGACCGCTCCGGCCACCGAAGAACCCATCCCGAACACCACGACCGATCCAGCTACGACGAGGCCGCTGATCGAGAGTCCCGGCAACGGGCAGTTCATCGGCAGTAACCGTACAACTGTGTCTGGGTCGAAAGCGCTCGATCAGGAGATTCAGTTGTTGTCGCCGCGCGGCGGGGACCCGCTGTGCATCGTCGATGACAAATCAACCTCCTGGAGCTGCAGCAACCTCTACCTGCAGAACGGTCCGACGATCAAACTGCGCGTCGTTGTAACCGGCGATTCCACCCTGAGCGACGAGATCACGGTTGCCGTTCTGGGCGCACCGACCGTGCAGGGCGGCCGCAGCGGCTCCGAGTCCGACGGCTGGGTTCGCGGAACCGGGCATCCCCAGGCCACTGTGACGGCGTCCCTGGGGACCGAAGACTCTTGCTCAAGTGACGTCGACAACTCGGGTGCTTGGGCGTGCCTGTTCGAGGGCACGCTCAAGAGCGGAAGCCGGGAGATGACAGCGAGCCAGCGTTCGACCTTCAGCAGCCCGTCGTCGTCGAATTCGAGCGAGCCGGTCACGATTGTCTTTGACCTTCAGGGCCCAGCGGCTCCGGTCGTGACGACTCCTCGCGAGGGCGCCCAGGTGCCCGTCGCGGGAACCGAATACACCGGCACCGGCGAGACCGGCGCAACCGTCACCGTGTTCGCCGGCGCCTACTCGGTCTGCACCGCCGAGGTGACCGCCGGGGCGTGGACCTGCTTCGCCGGGGGCGTGGCTGCGGGTTCGTACTCCGTCATCGCCGTGCAGCAGGATTCCGCCGGCAATGTCGGACCGGGCAGCACCCCCGTGACGGTCAGCTATGCCGCCCCGAGCACCGCCACACCGACGCCGACCCCGACCCAGTCCGCCTCGGAGACGCCAGCGGACACGCCGGCTCCGAGCGCATCGGCTTCGCCGTCGCCCGACGGTGCGGTTGGCATACCGGGTGACACAGCGGAGCCGACGCCTTCCGCGGCGCCCCAAACGCAGGAACCAGCACCAGAAGCCGCTGAGGAGGAGCCGGCGGACGACTCGGCGGGGGCATCCACTTTCACCGGCCGGTGGGATGACCCGACCCGCTTCGCACTGCCGATCGGGCCAAGCGGCACCAGTTCGCCATTCCCCTGGTTGCAGGCCGGGCTGCTCGCCCTGGGTGCCCTGGTGCTGATAGCTCTGCCGCTGCGGATGCTCGCGGGCACCATCTCGCGTACGCGCGGCGGCCGTCCGCTCTGGTCAGGGCCCACCCTGGCGGGTCGCAATCGGGTGCGCGAAGAGTACGAGGTGGCACCGACCGTGCGACTCAATCGGTGGCTGCGCGGTGGCACCGCGCTCGTCGCCGCCGCAACCTTCGTCATGCTGTCCGGACCGGTGGTGGATCAGCCGGCCTACCTGCGTCTGCTGGTCGCGGTGACTATCGGGCTGGTCTTGGTCAACGGGGTCGCCATTCTGGTGCCGCTCTGGTGGAGTTCCCGCGTGCTGGAGCTGCGCGGGGCGGTCAGGTTTCTGCCGCGCTACCTGTTGCTGATCGCGGCCGCGGCGACCGCCTCGCGCGTCTTCGACGTGCACCCGGCCCTGCTGTTCGGCCTGCTCGGCAGCGTGAGCCTGTTAGCCAAAGCGGATGCTGGTAGCGCGCAGCCGACGCCGGCGCAGCGCGGCCAGCTTGCGGCAGTGCGGGTCGGTGCCCTCTCCCTGTTTGCCGTGCTCGCCTGGTCACTTGGAGCACTTCTGCCCGCCGCCAGTGATTTCACGACCTCGCTCGTGGCGGAGACGGTCAACACGATCGTGCTCGCTTCAGTCGGCTCGGCCGTGCTCATCCTGGTGCCGATCGGTCACACCAGTGGGCGCAGCATTCTCGCCTGGTCACCGCCGATCTGGACCGGCCTGACCGTGGTCGCCTATGGAATTTTGTTCGCCGCGCTGGCCCCGGCGATCGATCAGCTGCAGAGCAGCGGCTCTGGCACGGTGTTGTGGATCGTCGCCGCGAGCTTCGCGGTCCTGTGCGCGAGCGGCTGGGTCTGGCAGCGCTTCGTCGCTCCCGCGCAACGCTGACCCGGCGGAGGCAGTATCGTACGAATGTGCGCCTTGGAGTCCTCGATGTCGGTTCGAATACCGTCCACCTGTTAGTTGTCGACGCGCACGAAGGCGCCCCGCCGGTGCCGATGGCCTCCGACAAGAGCGTTCTGCGCCTCATGCGGTACATCACGCCAGAGGGTGCCATCAACGACGAGGGTGTCGCTGCGGTGCTCTCTGCGGTGCAGCATGCAGCGGATGTTGCCCAGCAGCACAATATCGACGAGTTGTTGCCGTTCGCCACCTCGGCCCTGCGCGACGCGACCAACGGTCCGGAACTGCTCGACCGGGTCGAACGGGAAACCGGTGTCGCCCTGCAGGTGCTGTCGGGCGAGGACGAAGCCCGGCTGACCTTCCTTGCCGTGCGGCGCTGGTATGGCTGGTCGGCCGGCAACATTCTGCTGTTCGACATCGGCGGTGGATCGCTCGAGATCGCGGCCGGCGGGGCTGAGTTTCCCGAGGTAGCACTGTCGCTGCCGCTCGGCGCCGGGCGCAGCACGATCGGTTTTCTGCACCACGATCCTCCCCTGCCGGAGGAGGTGTCTGCGCTGCGCAGGCATGCGGCATCCGTTTTGCGCGATGCGGTCGGTGCCTTTGCACAGCTGCCGGCACCGCACCACATCGTCGGGTCGTCGAAGGCGATTCGATCACTGGCCCGACTGGCCGGAACCACCTCGGACGGCGTCGGCGCCGCCGATCGCTTGCGGTTGGGTCGCGCGGAGCTCGATGACTGGGTGCCGCGTCTCGCGCGTATTCCTGCCGAAGCCCGCCCCGCGCTGCCCGGTATCACCGCCGACCGCACCTTTCAGATCGTGGCCGGCGGCATCGTGCTCGGCGCGGCAATGGCCGCGTTCGGGGCGGCGGAACTTGAAGTGTCACCGTGGGCGCTGCGCGAGGGTGTCATCCTGCGCTATCTCGACCGACTGAGGTAGCATTTTCGCTCACCGACCCCTGGAGCGATTCGCATGCGAAAACTGACCGCCGGCTTGTTCATGTCCCTGGATGGCGTCGTGGAGTCGCCGAACCTGTGGCCGGAAGATGTCAACCGAGGTGACCGGCGCGGAACAACACCGTGCGGCGACTCCCAACGCAGCCTGTGCCCACAAGTGGAACCGAGCCCGCTTGGGTATTTCTGCAGAAGCAGGCCAGAATAGGGCGCATGCCGTTGCCAGTTGCTCCACCGGATCGCTTAGCGGCCGGCCCGTTCGATTTGCGAGTGATGGTGGAAGCGGACTGGGCCCTCGAAGTGGCCCTCTCAATGGATCCTGACGTGCTCCGGTGGACTCACTATCGCCCTCAAATGACCGAGGAGACAGCGAGAGCGCGATTGCGCCCGACCCATTCGGAGGGTGCCTCCGCTGACACCTATCGTTACTTGATTACAGACGGCCAGACCAACTTGGGTGTCACCGGCGTGTTCGCGGATCCCGGCGAGGTTCCGGAGATCTACTATGCGCTCCTCCGAACAGGTCGCGGTCGCGGTGCAGCCTCACTCGCAACCCGGGCCCTCACCGACTGGCTGCTCGACAACGGGAGCCGAGTGGTGACCTTGGTGATCTTTGAAGGGAATACCGCGAGTGAGGCGGTCGCTTTGCGCACCGGGTACTCCTGTCAGCGACGGGCGACAGCGAATCATCAAGGAGTACCCACGGAGACAACGGTGTGGGAGCGGACGATCTGAGGCAAGGATCTGACCCCGGACGCTGTCCGCGCTGGTTCTGTCAGTCGATTACCGCCGCGACAGCTTCGATCTCGACCAGTTGATCCGTATAGCCCCGAACGGTGACGCCAAGGAGTGTGCTCGGCACGTCATGCTCCCCGAAAGCCTCACGAATGACCGTCCACGCCTCGACCAGGTCACTCTGAGTGGAAGACGCGACGAGAACCCGTGTGCTCTATACGTTCTCGAGTTGGATTCCCGCCGCCTTCAGAGCTAACGCGAGGTTCTCCATCGCCTTGCCGGCCTGGGCTGCATAGTCTCCGACGCCAACGGTGCTGCCGTCGAGGTCTAACGGGCAGGCGCCAGCGAAAAAGATGAGGCGCGCCCCTGCGGGAGCGGTGTCGCTGATTCTGTGTAAAGCAGCGCGTGGCGGCGCTCTTTCTGACATGAGGGCTGCGCACATACCCGACCGCGGAACGAGGACCTCCTCGCCCCCGGCCGTGTCAGCCGTAGCCGCGCCGGTGGTCCGGTTGGCGGTCTGGCCAGCGCTGTCGAGCGTCGAGAGCAGGGGTGGGTACCGCCGTTAGCGTCCGAGCAGCCGGGACCAGAAGGAGCCAGTCGATTTTTCTTTCACGTGCCCGGCGCATTGCTGGCTGCGTGGCACGCCCCGCATTACCTGATCAACGTGCTGACCGCAGCCCGCCCACGTTGTTTTTTGACACACTTTGCAGGTGACGGAACGACACATAATAGATCTCCATTCAATAAGGTGAGCTGCTAGAAGAATGATACCCCTGGGAGTATATTACTTACTGGGGGGGCAGGGACGTGCTCATGTGACCCTGCCGTGAAGCGGTCATGCGGTTCCTCACAGGGCGCGAGGTTTAGCGGGCGGCAATACTGGCGCGCACGTCGTCCATGTCGAGGCTCTCGACGCCGGCAATGAGCTCTTCCAGGCTGACTGCGTTCAGGGCGCCTGGCTGGGAAAAGACGAGTACGGAGTCCCGAAATGCCATCAGCGTGGGGATGGAACGGATGCCCGCGGCTGCGGCCAATCCCTGTTCGGCTTCGGTGTCGACTTTTCCAAAGGTGATTGCGGGGTGTTTTTCAGACGCCGCGCTGAATGTCGGGGCAAAACTGCGACACGGGCCGCACCATGCGGCCCAGAAATCAACCAGCACGATGGGGCTCTGGGCAATGGTCGCGTCAAAGGNGGTAGTAGCCATACACGCAGACTATACCCTTAGGGGTATCTTGCATACCGTGCGGGGTATGTGTGAGACTGGGGCACATACCCACTACACGCCCCAATTCGTGTCGGCGTGGTGGGCCCCGACCTTTGGAGGCCACGATGATTTTGACCCAGTATTACCTCAACTGCCTGTCCCATGGCTCGTACCTCGTCGGTGATTCGACGAGCAGTCAAGCCGTCGTCGTGGACCCCCGCCGCGACATCGACGAATACCTCGCCGATGCGCAGGCGAATAACCTGACCATTATCGGCGTGATCAACACGCATTTTCACGCTGACTTCGTCGCCGGTCACCTCGAGCTGGCCGCAGCTACTGGCGCCTGGATCGGCTACGGTGCCCGCGCCGAGACCGAGTACGAGATCCGTCACCTCGCCAATGGCGAGAAGATCTCGCTCGGAGAGGTGGAACTAGAAATTCTCGACACCCCCGGGCACACCTGGGAGTCCATCAGCATCGTCGTTCGTGAACACGCCAGCGATGCCGTGGCCCATGCCGTCCTCACCGGCGATACCCTCTTCATCGGTGACGTGGGCCGTCCCGACCTGGCCGCATCCGTCGGCGCAGATCCCGACCAACTGGCCCGCGCCCTGTACGCGTCGATCCACACGACGCTTCTCGCCTTGCCCGATGCGGTGCGTGTTCTCCCCGCCCACGGCGCTGGTTCCGCCTGCGGCAAGACCCTCTCCGACGAGCTCGAATCCACCATCGGCAACCAGCGCCTGACGAACGCGTCTGTGCAGCCGATGAGTGAAGACGACTTCGTGACGATGATCCGCAGCGGTCAGCCCGCAATCCCCGGCTATTTCGCCGTCGACGCGATGATCAACCGTAGCGCGCACGAAATCATAGGTTCCACCCGCGAACTGGCACCGCTGAATCTGACGGATGTTCGCGCATCCGTTGAGCGCGGGGCCCGCGTTCTCGACACCCGCAGCCCCGAAGACTTCGCACTCGGGCACTTGGCCGGGTCCATTAACGTGGGACTGGACGGACGCTTCTCCGAGACGGCCGGAATGGTCATCGAGCACGACGACAGCATCGTGATCATCGCCGACTCCGGCCGTGAAGCCGAGGCCGGAATGCGGCTGGCCCGCATCGGCTTCGACCGGGTCGCCGGATATCTGACAAACCCGGCGCAGGCGTTCACCGACCTCGGCCCGCTGGTGCAGGTCGGTGCGCGGGTCGAGCTTGACGACTTCGAGGCTCTTCGCCGGGACACCGCCGCAATGATCCTCGACGTACGCAATCCCGGCGAGGTCGAGCAGGGCGCGATCCCGGGCTCCCTGCGCATTCCCCTGGCCGAGCTGAGCCAGCGCCACGCCGAAGTGCCCGCCGGACCCGTGATCATCCACTGTGCCAGCGGCTGGCGTTCGAGCGTCGCCGCGAGTGCGCTGCGGGGCCTTGGCCATGCGGACGTCACCGACCTCATCGGCGGCTATACCGCATGGGCTGCCCAATATTCAGTGAAAGCCTGATGGCGATGACCCACGGCTGAACACCTAACCAACGTTGGCTTCACGGCAGACACGATCGCCAGCGGCCTGCCTCAGCGGCAGGCCTCCGGGCTGCCGGCATTGTTCCGCTCCCGCACCAAACTGAAACGGATTTACTATCTCTGACACCACGCACACCGTCAACACCTCCCCGTCACCGATTGGGGCAGACGAATTCCATCAGTGGGTTCTCCATCATGACGACCTGATGGTCATCGATGTGAGGGACGGCTCGGAGTTTGAAGCCCGGCATATCCGGGGTTCGTATCACGTGCCGCTCCACCTGCTCAAAGAACACACTGACGAGTTTGCGGCGCAGCTGGCCCCGCGGGTTGTGCTGGTGTGCCAGTCGGGTCGACGCGCGGAAGAAGCGCGAAAGAATCTTGACACAGCTGGCCTGAGCGGTGCTCGTGTGTTGACCGGTGGTGTGGCGGGCTATGCCGCCGCCGGCGGCGATATCACCAGCGGTCGCTCCACGTGGGCCATGGATCGACAGGTACGTATGACGGCCGGATCTCTGGTGTTGGCGAGCGTGCTGGCGGGAAGGTTCATTCATCCGCAGTTTCGTCTTCTCGCCGGCGTCATCGGTGCCGGCCTCACGGTATCGGCCGCCACCAACAGTTGCACGCTGGGGCGAATTCTGTCGTGGATGCCCTGGAACCGCCCGGTTTCCGAACCCACGAAGAGCGACGTCCTCGCGCAACTGGCGCCGCACGCATGATCCTGACTGCGCTGCTTCTGGGAGTGATCGTGGGTGCGCTGCTCGGCCTGGTCGGCGGGGGCGGGTCAATCCTGGCCGTTCCGGCCTTGGTCTACGGTGTCGGGTTACCCCTCGACGAGGCGATACCAACCTCGCTGATCGTCGTGGGAGCGGCGTCGGCGGTCGCCGTGCTTCCGCGGCTGCGCACCGGCGTGAACTGGCGTCTGGCCGGCATCATCGGCGCCGCCGGCATTCCCACCGCCTACCTCGGCACCCTCGTAAACCGACTGGTTGATCCTCAGCTTCTGCTCGGCGCTTTTAGCGTGATCATGGTCATCGCTGGCGTGCGAATGTTCTTTGCCACCCCCGCCGCAACCGGCCCCTGCGCGCTGCCCGGCGGCGGAACCCGGTGGCGCAGCTGTCTGCCCCGTGCGCTGGCAACGGGCACCGTGGTCGGGTTCCTGACTGGGCTGCTCGGCGTCGGCGGCGGGTTCCTCATCGTTCCGGCACTGGCCCTCGTTCTCGGACTCCCCATGGGCGTCACGATCGGCACGTCCCTCGTGATCATCGTCATCAATTCGGTCGCCGGCTTCAGCGCCCACCTGAGCGACGTGCAGATCGACTGGGCCGTCACCGGCGCCTTCGCGGGCACCGCCATGCTGGCATCCCTCATCGCGGGCAGACTCAGCCGAAGACTCCCCGACCGCGTTCTCAAAACAAGCTTCGCGATCCTTGTGGTCTGCATCGCCGTGTACGTCGCGATTCGCGCCGTCGCTGGCTAGCTCTCGCGAGCGGCGTCAGGCGAGGGACAGGAAAAGTTTTTCAAGCTCATTGACACTGAGCTGCTTGGTTTCCCCATCCGCGCCGCTATCGATGAGACACTCCTTCATCGCCGACGAGATGATCGTGAACCCCGCCCGGTCAATGGCACTCGAGACAGCAGCCAGCTGGGTGACCACGGCACGACAATCAGCGCCGGACTCAACGGCTGTGATGACGGCGCCGAGTTGCCCCTGCGCGCGCTTGAGCCGATTGAGGGTCTTGCGCAGGTCGTCGCTGGCGTGGGTCGCGGGTTCGGTGATCCCCATGAGGGTGTGCTCCTGTTCGTAGGCGGATGCGAGGCTGGTTTTGTCTAAGACCAGGATACCCCTTAGGGTATCAGTGTATTCAAATATGGCAGCAAACGTTTCACGATGAACAGTAAATGAGGGCTATTCGAATGCGTGACCAACGCACCAGCAGGGACGAATCACCACGGCGTGCCCCTTGGCGCGGCAAGCTGGCCGGGCTCGGCGGGGACCTGCGTCGCTGGCCCTCTCGCCGCTGGTGGGTTGCTCTGGCAACAGCACTATTTACGGTGGTCTTCATTGCCATCCCGACGGACTTGATTGACACGCCATTCTTTTCGCGACAGATCCCGCCGACCGCCTGGTCGTGGCCGGTGCTCATCCTCAGCGCGGTCTTGACGGGCATGGTCACCGCCACCTATGTGGCGCACCCGGAAGGCGCCCCGCCCAGTAGGGCCGCCGGACGATTGGGCATGGCCGGTTGGCTGGTAACGTTCTTCGCGGTGGGATGCCCCGTCTGCAACAAATTGATTCTCCTCGCTCTCGGCACAACCGGGGCGATGCAATTCTTCGAGCCGGTCCAGCCGTATCTGGCCGCCGCGTCCATCGTCTTGCTCGGCTGGGCTCTCTATGCGCGCATGACTCGAGAAAATTCTTGCGGTCTTCCCGCTCGGACCGCTGCCGTGACAGAGGTCCTTGATCGTGTTCTCTGACCTACAAACTTGGTCGACTCGACGCTGGATAATCGCGGCCCCCGTTGCCGCAGCCGCATTCATTGCTTTTGTAACGGGCTACGCGCCCCGGGCGGACGACGCAGACGGTGCCCTCTGGTGGACGGTCGCGGCCACCGCACTCGGAGCGAGCTTGATCGGCTTGATCGTTGCCAGTTATATCGGCACCCCCATCGGCGCCGACGCAACTCTCTGCGACACACGGTGGCCGGCTCTGGGTCTGATAGCGCTGTATCTGACCACCGAAGTGCGCTCCCTCGACCCGATAGTGAGCGGTGCTGCGCGCCCGGTTCTGGCCGCCGCCGCCCTCGCCCTGTTGATCTGGGCCCTGCGCGAACGACTGGTCAGCGAACGCCGAGCCACCACCCGCCGCGAATTGTCAGAGTCCGCTGAGGGTGAGGTCTGCACTACCTGCACGCCCTTGTTCCCGCACTCCCGGAAAGTCGATCCCAGGCCGATCACACTGCCACCCACTGCACGCACCGGTCAGGATACCCAGCCATGAAGAAAGCACTCACCGGCATCACAATCGCCGTGGCGGCACTGCTCAGCATGGCCGCCTGCGCGAGCCCCGCGCCGGCGCCCTCCATCGCTGTCACCTCCAGTACGGTCATCATCGATGTGCGCACCGCACCAGAGTATGTCGGTGGACACCTTCAGGACGCCATCAATATTGATGTGCAATCCCCGGACTTCGACACTCTGATCGCGGCGCTGCCAATCGACGGGGACTACATCATCTACTGCGCCACCGGAAACCGATCGGCTGCAGCAGCCACCCGCATGGCCAACCTCGGGTTCGCCACGCTGACCGATGCTGGCGGCATCACGGACGCGTCCGCCGCCACCGGACTGGCCATCGCCATCGACAGATAAGTTCCCTATGCCCGCACTTGCTTTATACCCCATGGGGTATGCTGGGGACTTCAGCTCGACCAACTAAGGAGTCACTATGTGCAGTCCCATGCGATGCGACAATTGCGGAAAAATCACTTGGACCGGATGCGGCATGCACGTCGATGAGGTTATGGCCGACGTCCCAACGAGTCAGCAGTGCACCTGCGCCACCCGCCCGAACTCCTAACCACCCGCGGGCGTCGCGAAGTTCTTCACTACCAAAAGATCGCGTCGATCTCGAAACTTGCGAATACGACGCCCGCCTACGGTTCGCTGCCGCCACTCACGGGGTTCCCCTGTGAAACGAGGAGCGAGGCCAGCCCTGACTTTGCGACCGGGCCCGAACCCGTGTCGCTCAAGGTTCCGCTTGCGGTCGTTTTCTGACGGCCGTGATGCCTCGCAGCGATGTACCCGCGGCTTTCTTGTCAGCAGCCGATCGCGGACTGCGAGAATCAGTACATGACCTCCATCGATCACGCGGCGATGCTCGTTGGGCGGGAAAAGGGTCTCGAAGGGATCACGCTGGAGTGGAACCTCATCATCATCTATTACGCGGCTCGTGAGGCCCTCAGCATCTTTCGTTCGAACGGTGGCAGCTCATGACGACCTGGTGGGACGTCGCTCTGAGCGTGCTCGGCGGATTGCTGGTGCTGTGGCTGGCCCTTGTTCTGGTTCTCTGGATCGAGCAACGCCGGCATCCTGGCGGTGCTTCACTTCGTGATCTCCTGCGCCTCGCGCCCGACGTCGCCCGGCTACTCAAACGCCTCGCCGCCGATCGAACCGTGGTGATCGGCGTTCGAATCTGGATCGCGGTGCTTTTGCTCTACTTGCTGTCGCCGATCGATCTCATTCCGGATTTCATACCCGTTCTCGGTTACGCCGACGACGCCATCGTTGTCGCGATCGCTCTACGATTCGCGACTCGTCGGGCAGGCAGCGATGCGGTAAAGCGACATTGGCCAGGAACACCCGAAGGGCTCTCAGCCGTGCTACGACTGGCTGGCTTGCAACCCTCGCCGTAATGCTCACGTTCACTGAACGATCCAAAACCGTCGAGCGGGCGTCCCGTTGAGGGCTCCCCTGCGGGCTAGTCGAGCCGTCGGCTGCAGTGGCACGAGCTGATTTCCATGGCGTCTACGAAGGCAGAAGCGGACTGCGGCACGCCGTCGAATCCCGGAGTCGAGGTCGACGGGGTCAGATCAAGGAGTTGTCGCAGCCGTCAGGACTGCGGCGACCTGCTTGGCCTCGGATGCGGTCTCGAACATCAGCGTCAGCGGGCTGCTGGTGAGGGCCTCCTTCACGAGCGGTGCGAAGAGGACTCGGCCGTCGAGGACAATCGCCAGGTTCTTGTTCAGCGCCTCGCGAGAAACTTCGCTGAGTGTGTCGGTATCTGTGTCATTGAGATCGAGAGCCACGGAGTTGGTCGATCCCTGGTTGTCGGAAAGCGTTACGGATTCCGGTGTGATCACACCCAGAACGTGTGCTAATTCGTATGTGGTGGTTTCTGCCCGGTCGCACGCGATGGCTGCGCCGTCTGAGGTCAGGGCTGGCGCGGTGCATGGACCGTCAATGGAGGGGATCACGAGCCGAAGTTGAAGTGGTTTTCCCGGCGAAGTCGTGTCACCGGCGGCTGCGGTGCTGCACCCCGTGAGAAGCGTCGCGACGGCTGCAAGAGCAAGCAGGAGGGTTGAACCTCGACGCGTCTGATTATTGAGTCCTGGTCGGACATTCGAGCTTGACGATGATGTAGGCGACATTTTGTATTCCCCCATCGTTGCGGCACTACTAATTTCCCTACAACCTCGCAGTGAATCGGACATGTGTCAAATGGCCTATTGGCTCCGGAACGAACGAACTTGCGCTCGACGACGGTCTCCTGGCGTCCCGTAAGGGGAACCCCCTGCGGGACGGCCTCGTCAGTCGATCACAGCAGCGACGGCTTCGATCTCGACGAGCTGATCCGTATACCCGAGGACGGTGACGCCTATGAGCGTGCTCGGTACGTCATGCGTTCCAAAGGCCTCGCGAACGACTGCCCAGGTCTTGACGAGGTCGCTCTGATTAGAGGAGGCGACGAGAACTCGTGTGCTCAGGACATCATCGAGTCGGGCGCCCGCTGCGTGCAGGGCAATAACGAGGTTTTCCATCGCCTTGCTGGCCTGCGCCGAGTAGTCTCCGACTCCTGCGGTGCTGCCATCGAGATGGAGCGGGCAGGCTCCGGCCAGAAAGATGAGGCGCGCCTCAGCGGGAGCTGTTGCAGCGTAGGCATACTGAGCCACATTGGAAAGCTCAACGGAACGGATCAAGACAACATTTTGGGACATGCCCTCACTGTAGGGGAGAGCCACCGCGCGGCTGGCTTGCTCACGAACGCCCGCAAACCGAACCTCTACCGGTCACGCGCATTCCTCAGCGAGACATGACCCCGGAAGGCACAGGCCTTACGAGCCGCCACAGAGAACATCAGCGGCACCCTCTCGCGACCCGAGGCCAAAGCAAATCCGGCCGGCGTCTCTACGAGCGGGGGCAACGGCTTCCAGGGCATAGCGGCCCGTCCACCCTCGCAGGCCGTCGAGGTGCGAGTGCGGTCGACCACGTGCTGCCCGCGGAGGTTCCTTGGCCGTCCCCAGCCTGATCAATCCGTGAAACGTTCGGCTCGCGGCCTCAAGCGTCGTTCGGTCAAGGCCTCGACGACTTGGAGGCTCAGCGCGTGACCGCGCCGTGCCTCCACGCCGTCAGCTCGCCGGGACGCGACCTCCGGAGTCAGGCGGCCATCGCCCCGTAACGCTTGTGGCCATTGACGTCGTAGCGGTCGAGCATCATGACCTTCGACCAGACGCGGATGAATTCGCGGACGAACCGCTCTTGCCCGTCGCTGCCCGCGTAGGCGTCGGCGATCGACCGCAGTTGCGCGTTCGAGCCGAATACCAGGTCATTCCGGGAGGCCCTCCAGCGAGCCTCGCCGGTCACCTGAACCCGACCAGTGAAGGTCATCGCGGTCTCGTCGTCCTTCGTCCAGATGAGGTCGGTGTCGGTCAGATTCACGAGGAAGTCGGTCGTCAGGACTCCGACGTGATCCGTGAGCACACCCACGTCGGAACCGTCCCAGTTGCTGCCGAGCACGCGGAGCCCGGCGTGCAGGACGGTCCACTCCGGTGCGGTGAGAGTGAACAGGTTCGCCTTGTCGAGGAATGCCGCCTCGGGCGCGACGCCCGGAGCAAACTCTTCGAAGCGCTCGGACACGAAGTTGCGGAACCCGTCCGCAATGGGTCGCAGCCACTCGAACATCTCGATGTCGGTCAACTCCTGCGTCGTGTCGACACGGCCTGGCGTAAACGGCACGCTGGCGTCAGATCCTGCCGCCCGTGCCGCCTGCTCCACGGCGGCGCTGCCGGCGAGGACGATGAGGTCGGCGAGAGATACCTTCCGTCCGCCCGACGTCGCCGTGAAAGCCGCCTGCACGTTCCGCAGCGCGTCGATGACTGGGACGGTGCGTCGGTTGACCGCCCAGTCTTTCTGCGGCGATAAGGCCAGGCGGGCACCGTTCGCCCCTCCGCGCTTGTCGCTGTCGCGGTAGGTCGAGGCGGCGGAGAACGCCGTGTAGACGAGGTCGGACACGGACAGCCTGGTCGCGAGGACGGCTTCCTTGAGCGCTGCCACGTCGGCCTCGTCGAGTGAGTATCCTGCTGAGTCCGGGAGCGGGTCCTGCCAGAGCAGGTCGTCGGCGATGGTGACCTCCCGGCCGAGGTACCGGTGCTTCGGCCCCATGTCGCGGTGCGTGAGCTTGTACCAGGCCTTCGAGAACGCGAGGGTGAACAGATCGAAGTCGGCCAGGAAACGCTCGCATATGGCCCGATACTCCGGGTCGACCTTGAGTGCGATGTCCGAGGTCATCATCATGAGCGGGTTCATCTGACCGGGTACGTGGGCGTCCGGAGTCTTCGGCGCCTCCGAGTCAGTCGGTGTCCACTGCAGCGCGCCGGCCGGGCTTTTCGTCTGCTCGTAGTCGTACGCGAACAGGTTCTCGAGGTAGGCGTTGTCCCACTGTGTCGGGTTCGGAGTCCAGCTGCCCTCGATGCCGTTGGTCGAAGTGTGCTCGGCACTGCCGGTACCCACCGGGTTGTGCCAACCGAGCCCCATCGACTCGATCGGGGCTTTCTCGGGTGATGGTCCGATGTCGGATGCGGGTACCTGGCCGTGGCTCTTACCGAACGCGTGGCCACCGGCGATCAATGCCACCGTTTCCTCGTCGTTCATCGCCATCCGCGTGAACGTGATGCGAATGTCGCGTGCTGAGCCCAGCGGGTCGCCGTTCGAATAGGGCCCCTCAGGGTTGACGTAGATGAGCGCCTGGTGCGACGCGGCCAGGGGGCTCTGCAAGTCGTAGTCCGCGTCGCCGTTCTGACCATGCCAGCGTTCGTCGCGGCTCACCATCTCGTCAGGGCTCGCGACCGCGTGCGGGTTCCAGACCTCCGGGCCCCACCAGGTGCCGTCGTCCGGTTCCCACGCATCGAGTCGTCCACCACCGAAGCCGTACGTCGACAGGCCCATCAACTCGAGGGAGCAGTTGCCGGTCAAGACCATCAGGTCGGCCCACGACAGAGCGTTGCCGTACTGGTGCTTGATCGGCTGTAGGAGTCGTCGTGATTTGTCGGTGTTGCCGTTGTCCCACCAGCTTCCGATTGGTGCGAACCGCTGCATCGCGGTGCCCGCTCCGCCACGGCCGTCGGCAATTCGGTACGTGCCGGCGGCATGCCACGCCATTCGGATCATCTGTGGACCGTAGTTGCCGTAGTCCGCCGGCCACCAGTCGACCGATGTGGTGAGCAGTCGCTTGATGTCCGACTTGAGCGTCGTGAGGTCGATCGTGGCGAAAGCCGCCGCGTAGTCGAAGTCCGCGCCGAGCGGGTCGGCGTCTACGCCGTTCCGGTGGAGAAGCTCAACCCGGAGACGCTGCGGGTACCAACGGTCCAGGGTCGGCGACTGACCGAAGGTGCCACCGAGGTGGTCGCCACCTGCTGGCAGCGCACCGCTCATGTGGAAACTGCATGTGTTGGTCTGGTCGTCAGTGCTCATTGATGCTCCCTGTGTGCTTTAGCTGGATGAGAAACGGTGTCGTCGGGGTCACAATTTAACGATTAGCCGCCGCATCGCAGCGGCGTCAATCTGTGGTGCAGCGATGCTTCGACGCTGCTGTGAGGCGGTGCGTCGCGGGCTCCCGACGTGACGGGAAGCCCGATAGAGAGATCGTATTCCCGCAAGGTGCGCGTGGCATGCCAAGAAAGTGACTGACTTCTAGACGGCGGTGGTGCGGTGGCCGAGCGCACGACGGCCAAACCAAATAAAGCCCTGCGCCGATTGCTGCGGTGCGGGCGGTGCGAAGCCCGGTGAAACCGACGCCGGAAGATGGGGGCTGTCGAGAGCTTGATTTCCGAGAATCGTGTTCCACTCGCGGTGACCTGGGAGCACCCCCGCCAGAGGCTCCTAGTGGGGAACCCTCTGCGGGACGGCTGCCGTCAGATCAATCCGGAGCGTTTGGCCGCATCTTGGTTTGTCATTGCGCAGAAAACCGCGCGGTCGCTCGCGATAGCCTCCGCAGACTCAGCACTGCTTTGAACACTGTGGTGAGTGCGACGAGAACGAGAACGCCTCCGGCCAACATTGTCTGCATGGACAAGGCCTGTGCGAGTAAAAACACGCCAAACCCCATCGCGGGGACCGCGATCCCAATCACTGACCACCATGCGAGCATTTCTTTTCTCTTCCCCATAAGTGCAGTATCCCCTACGGCAGCACTCTCGGCTTGACGATGACCACCCGGCCACCGGAATCAGGGAGTAGCGCACCCCTGACGACCAACCCTGTGCGGGACGGCCCGTCCGGCTCCCCCTTAGACGGCGTGGGCCGACAATCAGAGAATCAGCTTCGGCCGTCCATCTGGCGTCTGACCGAATCGGGCAAAGAGCAGGAGTACGAGGGCGGCGCCTGACAACACCCCGTCTAACAGGCCAGCGGGAAGCAGTAAAACCATCAGCGCCAGCGTCACAACGCAATTGATCAAGGAGAGCGCAAGTCCCCACAATCTGTTCCTCAGAAGCCCGACCGCGCCCAGCACGCGCAGAGCCGCGAAAATTCCGCTCATAGCCATCATGAGATAGAGGTTTTCTTGCAGATAGGGAAGGGCGAAGACATCGGCATTTTCGACGATGGTCGTTTGCGGAATTCTGAGAGCCAAGAGGACAAGGACGCCAATGAAGACGAGCCCCTCCATAAGGACGCCTTGAACTAGGAGCAGTCCGGCTGCCCAGCGATATTGCAGCCGCTGAGTAGTGTCCATTCCGCAACCATATCGGCCACACGACGGTTCGAATGTCGAACCCTGCACGGGACAGGGTGCCCCACAGTAGGTCCTCTCGCGCTTCCTATCGCGATGTTGGCGAAGCTCAGCACGACTCTTCGGCGGTCGAGGCTTGCAGCAAGCGCTCGGCGGCTCGGCTACAAGAACGACGGCGACGAAACTGTCGCCATCTTGCGGTAGGCCCGGCTCCCGTGGAGGATGAGCGTCAGCGGATGTTCATGCAGCGAAAAATGCGGAATTCGATTCTGGGGGAACGTGATGACAGGCGAGCTGAGGACCGGCAGCAAGATTCGACCGGTGACCATTGATGATGCGGTGTTTGCTACGGGGCTGCTGGTCAGTCATGGCGCAACGACGCGACTCCATGCGGTGGCGCACGGGCTCTATGACCAGTTCATCCGGGATGCCGGCGGCATCAGCGTAGCCACTGATCTCCCGGCGACCTGGGCCTCCGAGGATGTGGTTACCGTCGAGGGGATGTGGACGGGCGAGTCCATCCGGGATGCCCACGTTGTGGACCTCATCGCCCCTATCTCCCTGCCCGCCCGGCTCGGCGATGGAATTGATCCGGACATCGTACCCGCGGGTCGACTTGCCAGGAACGAAATTCTCGCCCCCGCCGTCCACAGTCTCACCCAAGAGCTGAGCGACGAGACCTTGCTCTTCTATTGCGCATACAAGATGACGGATGGATGGATTGGCATAGCCTGCGTAACAGATCCCGCACCGGTCGAGCACGCACTGCGTCCAATTCTGGGTGATGCGCTTGCTGTTGTGAAGGTCGAATGGACACCGCACGACATCAGACTCATTGACGCCTCTTTTGAATATGATTTCTCAGATGGTCTCGTCTCCATCGGGAAGTTCATGCACCCGGCTGGCCATTTCACTGCGCACGCGCTCGTGCGAATTATTACCCCAGAGATGGCGTCAACCCTCTCGCCCGTGGATCCCAACGCCATTATTCTGACGAGCTGGATTCAGAAAGCATGAGCTGGCGTTCCCAGCGAAGTGAAAAACAGTGAGCTCCGAGTCCACGGCGAACAAGAACGATCCTCTCGCTGCCGGCTTCGTCTTGGCGCGGCGTGTCCTCAAGGGGAACCCCCTACGGGAACTGAGCTAGACCTCGGGTTAGTAGTGTACGCGGGCTTGCAGGATGACGAGGTGATCGTCCGTGACGTAATAGACCAGACGGTTCGTATCGTCGATCCGGCGGGACCAGGCGCCGGAGAGGATGTGCTTGAGGGCTTCGGGTTTGCCGATACCGGCGAACGGATCGCGCAGTGCGTCGGCAATCAGCTGGTTGATTCGCTTGAGAGTTTTACGGTCCTGAGTTTGCCAGTAGATGTAGTCCTCCCACCCATTTGGGTCGAAGGCGATCTTTCGCGTCACGCGTCGAGGAGGTCGTGTCGCTCGAACTCGCCGCGTCGGGCCCGCTCGATCGCCGTGAGCAATCGCTCGGCATTGGCGGGGCTCCGTAGGAGGTAGGCCGTCTCGGTCATCGCGTCGTAGTCCTCTTTCGACAGGATGACCGCGTTTCCGTGCCGGGATACGACCTCGACAGCGATGTGGTCGTCATTGACCTGTTGGATGAGCCCAAATAGGCTCTTGCGTGCTTCCGTCGCGGTGATCGCCGACATGATTACCTCCCTGAGTAGTACTTGATAGCGTACCACTGACGGGTGCGGTGAGGGAAGTGCTCCGTTCCCGTAAGAGGAATGCTCTGCGGGACGGTCTAGGTCTAATTCTTCAGAGGGATTCGTGCCAGGACCGTCGAGTGGCGAGTCGGGCGGTCAGAAAGAGCGCAACGCCCAGGACTCCGAGGATCGCGGCGAATGTGATTCCCCAGTCCCACACGCTGGTCTGGGTATGTACTAGGAGGAGTTCATGCTCGCTTGTGAAATAGGAGCATTGGACCCCAACGGGGAAGAACGAAAATGCGCCGTCCGTGGTCCAGCCTGCTGAGGGCAGAGGCAGATTGCCTAGCTCAGGGTTCTGATAGCAGGATTCTCCGATACCCGCATGTGAGATGATCGCGAACTGAAGCCCCGCCAGGGCGATGAGGGCCATCGACGGAATGCCGAGGATCCAGGACCGCGCAGTCACGGCGAGGAGCACGGGAAAGGCCGGTCTTTGCAGTTGCATTTCGTGTACCCCCTCCTCAACAAAGTACGTGCTGCCAGACACCGGGGTAAGCGTTTGAAGAAATCACTAGCCTGACAGAGTCAGTGCCCGTAACCGAACCCCATGGGGCACATCAACGAGTCAGCTACGCCAACAGCAGCCCTCTATTCTGATAACCGACATATCGTAGAGAAATATTCATAGCTACGCGGGAGTCAGTTGCTCAGATGCCCCTTGTCGCGACGGTCTGCGGCAGGGTTCCGGGTCCGAAAGTCGCGCCTGACCAGCACAGCAGTGCTGTGCTGCGATATCTGAAGAGGGAGCAATAGATGAAACGATCGCCCATCACCACCGCACTTGACGTGATCGCCGTCACCGCATTGGTCATCTCGGCAACTACGGACGTCGTCAAGGCCAGAGAGGAATGGCGACTTCGCCTGGGCTCCGCATGGGCAGACCACAGTCGCCCGCGCCGATTTCGGAGGCAACTTCAGCAACGAATGGATCAAAAGACGAGCCCTGAACTTGCCGACCTGATCTAGCAAGGAAATATGGATCAGGCGATCGAACTCGCGAACCAGCTCAACCCGGATGAGATCCGTAACCGTATTTTTCGTGACGACGAACGGCACCTTCATGACGAGGCGCCCTGTGATGTTTTCCTTCGCCGCTGGTACCAGACTTTGGAGAGCCCCTACCTACGTGCTGAAGCTGCGGACTGTTTTGTGAGCGCCTATACGACGGAACTCGCGCCCGTACCGAACGGCGAGTACATCGGTGCTTATATGCGTACCGAGTCGTTGCGCGAAGTCATCACAAAGATCGCCAGCGCGATCCTTGGTCCAGAGTTGAAAGACCTGGACGATACTCCTGAGCACCCGCTCGATGCCGCCTCGGCAGAAAAGTGGCGTGCCGTCGGCCGGATCCTTGCAGATATCGAGTTGCCTCCCGTCGTATCACCAGTCGCTCCTCCGGAGGAAGCAGAGACGAACTGACACAGGTGGCCTCCCGCGCATGCGATCGCGGGTACCACCCACTCCTGTTTTCCGCCCTCCCGCAGGGGAACCCCCTGCGGGACGACACCCTTGGTCGGCAGATGGCTCGTATGGCACACGAGAATAGCCCTTCCTGGTGCGCGGGTCCACCGGGTGTTCGGTCTGCTGCTCATGATCGAACTGAAATCATGGGTGTCAGGTCGGCTCGAGGCTCGGAAATAGAATGCGAGCATGGTCAACACCGCACTTCATCGACGACTTCCCTTAATGGCCGTCGGAATCGCCGTGGTGTTGTGGTCGACGAGCTTTGGAATCAGCAGTGAGGTTTTGAAAACGGCGTCACCCGCCGTGCTCTCGGTCGGCCGGTTCGCGATCGGCCTGATCGTTCTCGTGCCCCTCGCCGCACGTCGGCCGCTTTTCGCGCGTACCCTCCGCGATCCGCGAACGATTTTGCTCGGGCTCCTGGGGGTTGCGATTTATTACTCGCTGACCAACATCGGTCTTGAGTTCACTACTCCTGGCACGGCCGCTCTCAGCAACGCGGCGCTCCCTGCACTGACCGCCCTGCTCGGTCTGTTCATCCTGAAGGAGCGCCTGCCTCCCCGCACGATTGTCGGACTCGTGCTCGCGACCGCGGGCGTCGTCATCGTGGCGGGTGCGGGCCTCACTGTGGATAGCGGCGTGCTGCTCTGCCTTATCGGCTTGGCCAGCTACTCACTCTATACAGTGCTTCTCCGTAAGGGTGTCCTCGCCGAGCCCCGAGAACGGGCGGCCGGCGGCCGACAGACGGCCGAGTCCGTTGATCCGCTCGTGCTGGCGACGGCGACCGCCGTGTGGGGAACGGCGATCATGCTCCCCTGGCTCGTCGCAGAGATGGCGGTCGGCGCGGCCGCCATCCCGAGCGGATGGGGAGGTCTCGGGGGTCTGTTGGTCCTCGGTGTCGTAATCACCGCGCCGACTCTCGTGCTTTTCAACTTCGGCGCTGAACGCCTTCCCGCTGCAGCCACCGGCGTGCTCACCGCAGCAATTCCGGCACTCGGCTATCTCTTCGCCCTGGTACTTGGCGAACCATTCGACGCGATGACCGCACTCGGCGGCGCAGTCGCGCTCGTCGGCGTCGCCATCGCCTCGGTCACAGCTCCCTCGACCGACTCGAGTCCGGCCGGTTCAGGCTTACCCCCACACGAGGACGTGGCCGCCGGCACTTCTGCAGTCGACTGATCACAGAGCAGGGGCCAGTCAGGGGCGCAGTGCGGCACCGAGCAGTCACCAACGCCGCCACAAGGCGCTCAACTCCACATGCCAAACCAGGCGCGCATCCGCATGCCCCTAAGGCCGACCTCGACCAGGACGGAACAACCCGCGGTCGTGTTCCGCGGAGGGCCATATGAAGGCTAGGACCTTCATTCCCGTAAGCCCCGCCCGAGAAAATGCCCGGTGAAGGGAGGCTAACCGGGGCAGAAATATCGCTGCTAATTCCTTGCCCGGGGCTTCGGGACCGTCGAGCTGCGTCGCTGCCTCGCGCTGGACGGCGTGGTCGCCAGGGTCAGGGTTGGGGCCGATCCAGATGCCGCGGGCGTCGAGGCAGGGGTACGAGACCAACCGTGGGTGTTCGGTGCGGACGAGCCGTCTGTCCGCTTCGCGGGTGATGGCGCGATGGGCGTCGGAAGTGCAGAAGTACGCGACCCGGTCGACGTTTTCGTGCACGAGGCGGTAGCCGTGGTTGGTCACGATCTTCTGGTACCGCTGCCACGACTTCAGGGGTCCTGACATGGACGTCTTAGGTCGATTTATTCTGTCGTAACTCAGAGCCGTTCTTTGATGGCGTATCGCAGGATTAGGTCGGTGCCCGGATAGCGAGTCTGAGTTTCTGTGAGACTCGAGCAGAGCTCGCTGACAGCGGCGGTTTCGCGTTGGGTGGGCATCGGGTCCAGCGTGATGGTCAGTTGGCACTGCTCTGCGCCGATAAGACCCCCGACCAGATCCTGTTCGGCAACGGGCTATCTCACCAGCGCACGCCGTCGACTCGGGACGGCTGGCTGGTCTACGCCCTCAAACGTGCCCGGGAGGTCGATCCGACCTTCCCACGCGTCAAGCCCCACGACCTCCGGCTCACCGCCGCGAGCCTGGCCGTGTCCGCCGGCGCGAACGTCAAAGCGCTGCAGCGGATGCTCGGCCACGCCTCGGCCGCGATGACCCTCGACGTGTACGCGGACCTCTTCGACGACGATCTGGACAGCGTCGCAGTGGCCCGCGATCAGGCCCGGATGATTTCAAGTGTGGGCAAACGGGGCACCTGACGCACCCGTCACCAACTTAAAACCGAGATCAGCGTAGATATATTTGCGGTGCCCCCACTGGGACTTGAACCCAGACTGTGACGATTTTAAGTCGTCTGCCTCTGCCAATTGGGCTATGGGGGCGTGCCCGGTAACGGGCGGATCAAGCATAGGTGCTGCCGAGCGATGCGATCGCCCGGCAGCACCTATCGAAACAGCTACTTTGAAGCGGATGCCTCGGCGGCCGCCTTCTGCGCAGCGGGTGCCGTGGTGGCCGAAGCAGCCTCGGCTGCAGCAGCCTTGACCGTGGGCTTGCGCGGCGCACGGGGCGCACGCGGGGCCGCCGGAGCCTTGGCCGCGGGGGCTGCAGCGGGCGCTGCAGCAGGTGCCGGCGGCTTGGGACGCGAAACGAACTCTTCGAACACGGCACGCGGGTTCTCGGTGGCACTCAACGACACCACGTCGCGGCCGAGGAAAACGTTGTTGACCCAGCCCCAGACGACGCGCAGCTTGCGTTCCCAGCTCGGCATGGCGAGGCCGTGGTAGCCACGGTGCGCGAACCAGGCCGGCATGCCCGTGATAGCCAGGTTGCCGCTCTGGAAGACACCGACTCCAACGCCAAGGCCGGCAACGGCGCCCATGTTCTTGTGGAAGTACTGCACCGGTGCCTCGTCGCGCAGCACGGCAACGATGTTCTTGGCGAGCAGCTTGCCCTGGCGCACAGCGTGCTGGGCGTTCGGCACGCAGTTGCCGCCGACGCCGCCACCACTCAGGTCGGGGACACAGCTCACATCGCCGGCGCCCCAGGCATCGGCGATGATGTCGTCTTCGGTTCCGACGCGCAGGTCGGCACGAACCTGCAGGCGACCGCGCTCTTCGATGGGAAGGTCGGTGTGGCGCACGATCGTCGGGTTGGCCATGACGCCGGCGGTCCAGACGATGAGGTCGGTTTCGAAGGTCTCTCCGGTGGAGAGCTCGATCTTTCCGTCGACCGCGCTGGTCAGCTGGGTGTCGAGGTGAATCTGGGCGCCGCGACCGGCGAGGTTGTCGATGACCCAGAGGCTTGTCTTGAGCGAGACCTCGGGCATGATGCGGCCCATGGCTTCGATGAGGTGAAAGTTGGTGTCCTCGAAGCTGATCTCGGGGTACAGGGTGAGCAGCGAGGTCGCGAACGAGCGCAGCTCGGCAAACACCTCGATGCCGGCGAAACCGCCACCGACCACAACGAACGTGAGCAGGCGCTCACGCTCGGGGCCGGCCGGAAGGGCTGCCGCCGTGTCGAAGTTGGTCAAAACTCGGTCGCGAATGGCGACGGCTTCTTCGATGGTCTTGAGTCCGATGGCCTGGTCGGCGACGCCCGGAATCGGGAACGTGCGCGACACCGCACCGGCGGTGACGACGATAATGTCGTACTTGAACTCGTACGGCTCGCCGGTCGGCGGGGCGATCGTGGCGGTCTTCTCGGCGTGGTTCACGTACGTGACCTTGGCGGAGATGACGTTGGTCTTCTTGAGGTGGCGACGGTGCGACACGACCGCGTGACGCGGTTCGATGGATCCGGCAGCGACCTCCGGCAGGAAGGGCTGGTACGTCATGTAGGGCAGCGGGTCGACCATGGTGACCTCGGCTTCACCGGATCGTAGCCACTTCTCGAGCTTCCACGCCGTGTAAAAACCGGCGTAGCCGCCACCAACAATGAGAATTTTGGGCACGATGAGAAGGCCTCCTACAGGATTATGATTGTGCGAAATCTTTGGGGTTGCGCCGAATTCGCTTGATGTACCGAGTGGCCCCAATGCCCACCAGCGTTACTAGGATACCAAACCCTACGAGTACAGCGAGCGGCAGACTGATATAGGTCAGTGTCAGCTGGTTCGGGAGCCACGCCGTGAGCACATTCTGCACCGGCAGCGCCGGGTCTTCATCGACCGCAGCCGGAGCCTCCGCAACGGGAGTCTCGGTCGGAACCACGTCAATCTGAGCCCGCCGGTGCAGCGTGATCCACTCCGTGAGCAACTCGCTCGGAGTGGCCTCTGTCGCCGGAGCGACATAGCGGGTGACTGCGGCAGCGGCATCGATCAGGCCGTTGCCATAGATTGGGCTCGGCACGCTCCGCCCGTTGGCGTTCGCGGTCGCGATGACCCGGTTCATGACTCCCGCAGCGTCGAGCGTCGGATAGGCCGCCCGCACCAGGGCAACGAGCCCGGACACGATCGGCGTCGCGGCACTCGTGCCGTCCCACTGTACATAGGTCGAATCGGGCGTCACCCCGACGAGCTTCTCGCTCGGCGCAGCGACGGCAATGGTGATGCCTTGCGAGGAGGCATCGAAGCTCGCCGATTTTTCGCGGTCAACGCCGGCGACCGTCAGCACGCCGGGAATCGTCGCGGGAGCCCCGACTTCGGTGGTTCCGCTCCCCCGGTTGCCGGCGGCGGCCACAACGACGACATCATTTTCGAAGGCATAGAGAAATGCGTCATCCCAGCTCTCCGGCCAGTACAACGTATTGCGGGTGAGGGACATATTGATGACGTCCGCCCCATTGTCGACGGCCCAACGGATGCCCTGCGCGATCTGGTCGTCGTTGCTCACGGCAGAACGACTGCTGCCAAACCCGACCGACACCGCCAAAATGGATGCCTCAGGCGCCACGCCGATCAGGCCAGTACCGTCGCCAGTGCCGCGTCCGGCCAGAAGCGAGGCGACCAGGGTGCCATGCTCGCCCTCATCATCATCGCCGGCGACCGGGGTTTGACCGTTTGCGGAGCCGAGCCCGGAGACATCCGTTCCCCCGATGACCGCGCCGGTCAGCTCGGCCACGTTGCCGTTGACTCCAGAGTCGATGACCGCGACCGTGACGCCGGCGCCGCGCGTGGTGTTCCACGCTTCGGTGAAGCCATAATCGGCGAGCCAATACTGCAGGTCGCGAATCTGATCGGCGTGCGCGGCGGGCGCGTCGAGCACGACGGAACCGGCCACGGTACCGCCGAACAGCGCCGTGGCCAGCGCGAGCCCGACGCCCGCGCTGACCCGACGAGCGCTGACCCGGTGCGTAGTCGCGGTCACGCCAGGGCCGCCCCGGATTCGTCGATCGGCGCCGCAGAGTAGTCCAGACACTCGCAGACCGTGGGCGACCAGGTGGCGCGTTCCAGCGCGAGGTCGCCGACCGGATTAACGCCGGGTCCGGCCGCCAGCGAGTGGGCGGCCAGGGCGTGCAGGCATTTCACCCGGTTCGGCATGCCGCCGGAGGAGATGCCAGCGATTTCCGGCACGCTTCCGAGCTGGTCGCGGTCGAACAGAAAGCTCTCGTGGGCAGCCTGGTAGGCCGCGCGCACGTCCGCATCGTCGGCGAGCAGGTCGTTGTACTCGTTCATGACCTGGGTGGCTTCGAGGGAGGAGATCGCTGCGGTGGCCGCGGGGTGGCAGAGGTAATACAGCGTGGGGAACGGGGTGCCGTCGGCGAGCCGCGGTGCGGTCGCCACGACGGTCGGCGCGCCGCAGACGCAGCGGGCGGCGATGCCGACGACGTTGCGGGCCGGTCGTCCGAGCTGGGCCGAGACGAGGTCGATGTCGGCCGCGGTGAACGGGTCGAACGGCGGCCGGGTCACGGCGCCACCGTTTCCGGTGTCGCCGGTGTTAATGTCGCGGGTGCTCCGGCTTGCGGGGCGAGGCCGGCGGTCATGGTGGAGGCGAACAAGGAACCCAGCCAATCAATCTTGGTGCTTTGGATATTGGTACTCACCGGCGCGGCATCCGCTTCAAGCGGGGCGACGACCGGTAAATCGTTGATGACGAGAAAGCTGATGTCGCCGGGCAGTACGTAGAACAACCGCTCGCGTGCCTGCGTTGTGACGTAGGTGCGGTCGTTCCAGCGTTCACGCTGGCTGGTGAGGCGGTCGACCTCGTCTTGTTGATCGGCGACGGCCCTGCTCAACTGGCTGATCTGCTGCCGCTGCTCGGCGTAGGTACGCAGGCTCGGCGCGAGAATCACCACGGCGAGCACCAGAATCACCATCATCACCAACGAGAATCCCGAAAAGCGGATGCCGCGCAGCCAGCCGCCGGCGGGCGTTTCCGTCTCCGAGACCATGGGTGGCCGCTGGGCTGGTTCACGCTGTAGTGGTTGACGGTGGGCTGTTTGCCGCTGGGCCTGCGGGCGCTTGCCCGACTTGGACTGCGCCGGCTGGGGCTGGGACGGCGTCTGCTGAGGTCGCTTCGGCGCCATCACAACTCCTTTCGCTGGTCGGTCGTGTCTGTCAGTAAAAAATGGTACCAAGGGAAAGCTGTGGGCCCCCGACCAACCGAAATATCGGTGGTCGAGGGCCCGATGATGCTATTGCTGCTGAGTGCCTACTACGCGGTGAAGCGGGGGAACGCGGTGCGACCAGCGTAGACCGCGGCCTCGCCGAGTTCCTCTTCGATGCGCAGCAGCTGGTTGTACTTTGCGACGCGTTCGCTGCGGGCGGGGGCGCCGGTCTTGATCTGGCCGGCATCCGTTGCGACGGCGAGGTCGGCGATGAAGGTGTCCTCGGTCTCGCCGGAGCGGTGCGAGATGATCGCGGTGTAACCGGCGCGCTGGGCGAGGGAGACGGCATCCATTGTCTCGGTCAGGGTGCCGATCTGGTTGACCTTGACCAGAATGGAGTTCGCAGCCGCGAGGGAAAGGCCCTTGGCCAGTCGCACCGGGTTGGTCACGAACAGGTCGTCTCCGACGATCTGCACCTTGTCGCCGAGCGCAGCCGTGAGGTGCACGTAGCCGTCCCAATCGTCTTCTTCGAGCGGGTCTTCGAGCGAAACGAGCGGGTAGTCGGTGACGAGCTCAGCGTAGTAGGCGCTCATCTCTTCGGCCGAAAGCTTCTTGCCCTCGAAGTTGTAGCTGCCGTCCTTGAAGAATTCGCTCGCAGCGACGTCGAGGGCGAGGGCGATGTCCTTGCCGGGAACGTAACCGGCGTTTTCGATCGCTTCGACGATGAGGTCGAGCGCTGCCCGGTTGCTGGGCAGGTTGGGGGCGAAACCGCCCTCGTCGCCGAGGCCGGTGGAAAGGCCCTTGGACTGCAGCAGGGCCTTGAGCGAGTGGTAGGTCTCGACGCCCCAGCGCAGGGCCTCGCTGAACGACTCAGCACCGAGCGGAACGATCATGAATTCCTGGATGTCCACATCGTTGTCGGCGTGCGATCCACCGTTGATGATGTTCATGAGTGGCACCGGGAGGGTGTGCGCGTTCGGGCCGCCGAGGTAGCGGAACAACGGCAGTCCGGCCGAGCTCGCGGCGGCCTTGGCCACGGCGAGGCTGACGCCGAGGATGGCGTTGGCGCCGAGGCGCTCCTTGTTGTCGGTACCGTCGGCTTCGATCAGAACGAGGTCGACGATGCGCTGGTCGGTCGCGTCGATGTCTTCGACCGCGGGGCCGAGGTCGTCGATGACGGCTTCGACGGCCTTGAGCACGCCCTTGCCCTGGTAACGGGCCTTGTCGCCGTCGCGCAGCTCATAAGCCTCGAACACGCCGGTGGACGCGCCGGACGGCACCGCGGCACGACTGACCGTTCCATCGCCGAGCAAAACCTCGACTTCGATGGTCGGGTTGCCTCGCGAGTCGAGAATTTCGCGTGCGTCTACTGCCTCAATTAGGGCCACAACTGTCTCCTGTTTTGTCGGGATTGACGCCTGGTCGGGCGCCGGGGTACTGGTCGGAATAAAGGTAGGGGTGTGCCGGACGCTTTTAATGAACGCAGCCCAGGCGAATTCAGTCTAACCAAACCCGTCGGCCGTTCGCCGAACCGCAGAGCTGCCTGGTCGGGCGCGGGTGGCCTGGTCAGACGCCGAGCGGTTTGAAGTCGAGGTCGCCGGCCGTCTGAGTCTCGGCGGTCACGAACGCGAACCTCCCGTAGCCGGCCTCGCCGGCCCGGTCGAGCAGCGCCTTGAGGTTCTTGGTGCGGCGTTCGAGGCGGACACGCAGGCCGTCGGCGACCAGGTCGCGCTTGAGAGCGACCAGTCGGGCCGGATCGGCCTCTTTGTCGTGCACGAGCACGACCGCCAGATCAGCGGATGCGGCATCCGCTTCAAGCAGGTCGACGATGCGTTCAAAGCCGATCGAGAATCCGCAGGCGGGCACCTCGGTGCCGAGAAACCGGCCGATCATGCCGTCATAGCGGCCACCGCCGCCGAGGGAATAGCCGAGGGCGGGGTGCGAGATCTCGAAGATGGTGCCGGTGTAATAGCCCATGCCGCGCACCAGGGTGGGGTCGAAGACCAGGTCGACGCCGGGGAGGGCGGCGCGCAGGGCGGCGAGGTCGGCGAAGGCTTTCGGGTCGAGCCAAGCCGGCGCAGCGCCGTCGAACAAGCCGTCGCCCAGGGCCCAGCCGCCGGCGCCGAGCTCGGTGAGCAACGCGGCGAGGCCCGGCGCATCGATGCCGAGGGCACCGAGTTCGGCCGCGACACCGTCGACGCCGATCTTGTCGAGCTTGTCGATCACGATCAGCGCCCGCTCGGTCAGCGCGGCGGCGACGCCCCAGTGGGCGAGCAGGGCGCTGAGGATGCGGCGGTCATTGATGCGAATGGAGCAGCCCTCGAGGCCGAGCCGATCGAGCGTCGCGGCCGTGGCGGTGATCAGTTCGATCTCGGCGAGCGCGCCGGCCTCACCGATGATGTCGATGTCGCACTGCATGAACTGGCGGTAGCGGCCCTTCTGCGGCCGTTCGGCGCGCCAGACCGGTGCGATCTGAATCGACCGGAACACGGTCGGCAAGCTCGCACGGTGAGTGGCGTAAAACCGGGCGAGCGGCACCGTCAGGTCGAACCGCAGGCCCAGGTCGGCCAGCGACAGAAGGTCATCCTGCTCGGCCGCCGCCGCAACATCCGCTGGGCTGAGCCCGCGCTTGAGCACCGCGAAGGCGAGTTTCTCGTTGTCGCCGCCGAGCCCGGAGTGCAGGCGGGCGGAGTCTTCCATGACCGGGGTTTCGATCTCGTCGAAGCCGTGCGCACGAAAACTCTCGCGAATAATGCCGAGCGAGCGTTCGCGGAGGGCCTTGTCGGCGGGGAGAAAATCGCGCATGCCGCGCGGCGGGGTCACTGCAATAGCCATGGAGTAATTCTCTCAGCATGCCGTGTACGCGATTCACCGCCCGCCCCTGAAAATGGCCGCGCCCTAGACTCGGGGAAACAAGTGGGGGTGTGAATGTCGGTCGCGACTTTTTCCGGCGGATTGGACGTGGCGTCGAGCGGCGTCGCGGTGACCGGGGTCAGTCGGTCATTTGGCAATGTGCTGGCGGTGGTGGATGCGTCGCTCGTTGTGCCGGCCGGGTCGGTGACGGCGTTGATCGGACCGAACGGCGCGGGCAAGACGACCCTGCTGCTCATGCTCGCCACGTTGCTCACACCGTCGACGGGCAGTATCCGCATCAACGGGCACGACCCGGTCACCGAACCGGAACGGGTGCGCGCCGTCACGGGCTGGATGCCGGACGCCCTGGGATCCTGGCCGAGCCTCTCCGCCCGTGCCGCCCTGCAGACCACCGGGCGCATGTACCGAATGACCCGCGAGCAGGCCGCCGTGCGCGCCGACGAACTGATCGCGCTAACCGACCTCGGTGATTTTGCCGATCGACCCTCGCGGGTACTGTCCCGCGGTCAGAAACAACGCCTGAGCCTGGCGCGGGCGCTCGTGCACTCCCCGGGCGTGCTGCTGCTCGACGAACCGGCGTCCGGTCTCGACCCGGCCGCGCGCGCATCATTGCGCCAGCTGCTGCGTCGCCTGGCCGGCGACGGCACCGCCATTTTGGTGTCGAGTCACGTCCTCGCCGAACTCGACGAGATGGCGGATGCCGCGGTGTACCTCGCCGCCGGACGCACGGCGAGCCCGGAGCAGGTGGCCGCGGCGGGCGCGAGTGCCAGATCCTGGCGCATCCGTTCCCTGGATGAGGTGGCGCTGGAACGTGCCCTCGCCACTCCCGGAGTGGTCGGCGCGCTCGTCACTGTGCGCGGCGTCGACCAGCTCGGCACTTTGGTGCAGGTGGAGAACGAGGCCTCGGCGGCGGCGCTGCTGCACAATCTGGTGCTGAGCGGGGTTCCGGTCTGCGATTTCGGACCGGCCGTCGGCAACCTCGAACACACCTTTCAGGACCTCACCCGGTCGACCGGTGGGGAGGCGACGAAATGACCCACTCACGGGTGTTCTTCTCCGGGCTCTGGCTCATCGTCACCCTCGAACTGCGTCAGCGCGTGCGTGGAGCCTCGTGGTACGTATTGCTCGGCGTCTTCATGCTGCTCGTCGGCGTGGTCACATTTCTGCTCTGGCTGGCGACCTCGGCCTGGCTGTCCGGCGGCGGCGGCGTGTTCTCCACCATCATCTTCTTCGTGCTGCTGCTCGGCACGCTGGTCTCTCCGGCGCTGTCGGGCAATGCCATCAACGGCGATCGGGATGCCGGCACCCTCGCCACGACGCAGGTCACGCTGATCAGCACCGGGCAACTCGTGCTCGGCAAGTTTCTTGCCGCCTGGATCACGGCCCTCGCCTTTCTCGCGGCGGCGCTGCCGTTTCTCATCTTCGCGGTCGTGCTCGGCGAAGTCTCGTTCGGCACCATCGCTGTGTCGGTGCTCGTGCTCGCGGCCGAGCTCGGCGTCATTGCAGCCGTCGGAGTCGGACTCTCCGGCATTCTGACCCGGCCGCTGTTTTCGATCGTGCTGACCTATCTGGTCGTCGCGGCACTCAGCCTCGGCACCCTCATCGCGTTCGCGCTGCTCGGCACCGCCACCCAACAGCAGGCGACGAATGTGAACTACTACGTGGTGTCGTCGACGTTCGACGAGGCCACCGGCGAGCAGTCGGACATCGTCTGTTCCACGGCCGAGACGACGACCCAAAACGTGCCGCGCTTCGACTACTTCTGGTGGATTCTCGCCGCGAACCCCTACGTGGTCGTCGCGGATGCCGCCCCCGGCAGCTTCAACGACGCCGGCTACCCGACCGACCTGTTCGGCCAGATCGCCGTCGGCGTGCGCAGCGCCCAGTCGCCGCCGGAGTTGTACACGGAGTTCAACGGCTGCGACGAGGCCGCCCAGAGCAGCTTCAGCGACAGTGGCGCCTTTTCCGGTGAGGCCTTCGACCGGGGGCCGACCGCACAGCAGACCTACGACGGCGCGGTGCCGAGCTGGTTCATCGGCCTCGCCATGCACCTGCTGATCGGCGCGGGCGCCCTGCTCTGGGCGTGGCGACGCACCCGCACCCCGGCAACGCATCTCCCCGCCGACAGCCGCATCGCCTAACCCTCTGTTCTGATCCGCGTTAGGAGGGGAGAGCGATTATTCCAGCGTCGAAGGACTCGTCCAGCGGAGCGCCGGGCGCCTGGACTCCCTCGGCTCCGCGAATCTCGCCCTGCAGGTCGCGCACGGCGGCGCGCAGCGCGCGCTCGGCGTCAAGGCCCTGGGCCCGAGCGGATGCCACGATCGCCAGCAGCAGCGGGCCCAGATCGGCTTCGGATTCAATCGGAAGCGGGAAGCCGGCATCCGCTTCGATCAGGCCGATCTTTTCGGCCCGACCCAGCACCTTGTCGGCGAGGGCGAGGGCCGGCATACCACCCGGAATTCCGTCGAGCACGCTGGTGCGGCCCGGCTTCTCCGCGGCTTTAAAACCGTCCCAGGCAGCCGAGACCTCCGCCGCAGTGTCGAGGGTGACATCGCCGAACACGTGCGGGTGTCGCCCGACCATTTTCTCCGTCAGGCGGGCAGCGACATCCTGAATGTCGAAGTTCTCCTCCGGCGTGTGCGCGGCCAGGTCGGCGTGGAACAGCACCTGATAGAGCACATCGCCGAGTTCCTCGAGCAGGTCGTCGCGGCTGCCGTCCTCGATCGCCTCGATCAGCTCGTGCGTCTCTTCGACCAGGTGCCGCACCAGCGAGGCGTGGGTCTGGTCGGCGTCCCACGCGCAGCCGCCGGGCCCGCGCAGCCGCGCGACGGTGACGATCAGGGTGTCGAGAGGGCTGGGTTGCATCGTTGTCTGCCGAGCGGATGCCGCATCCCGGTCATTTTCGTCGGCCGGCGGCGTCGGTCGGGTAGCGTTGGCACCGGACACAGCGCCGGACACGGAGCCGGAGGAAAACACGGGGTTGGTCATGGTCGGCACTCCTGGATCGGTTCCATCGTCCCTCCATCGTAGGCGGGCCACCGATGATCGCTCAGGTACGTCGTGTATTCTGGTCGACGGTGAGCCGGGAAGTCTGGTCGGCACATGTATGTTCGCGCCCGAAAGACCAGAGGAATTTTAATGACCGAACCATCCAACCTCCCAGCTTCGAAGGCCACCCCGTCGACCGCCACCGTGCTTCGCCGCGGCAGCCACAACGAGTTTGTCCGCATCTCGCGCATTCTGCGCAAGGAAACCGTCGGAGGAGCCATTCTGCTCGCCGCGACCGTGGCCGCGCTGATCATGGCCAACTCCGGCTTCTCCGACGCCTACTACGCCTTTCGCGACTACAAGATCGGCTACGCCCCCTGGCACCTCGAGCTGAGCCTCGGCGCCTGGGCGGCCGACGGGTTTCTCGCCATCTTCTTCTTCCTCGCCGGACTCGAACTCAAACGCGAATTCGTCGCTGGTGACCTGCGGAGCGTGAGCCGGGCCATCGTTCCGGTGGCGGCCGCCGTCGGCGGAGTGATCATTCCCGCGCTCATCTATGTGCTGATCAACCTCGAAACCGGGGCTGAGACGCTGCGCGGCTGGGCGATTCCCACCGCGACCGACATCGCCTTCGCCCTCGCCGTGCTCGCCGTGATCGGGTCGAAGCTGCCGGCCGCGCTGCGCATCTTTCTGCTGACCCTCGCTGTCGTTGACGACCTGCTCGCCATCGCCATCATCGCTTTCTTCTACACGACGGACATGAATGTTCCGCTGCTGCTGCTCGCCATCGTGCCCCTCGCCCTGTTCTGGGTAATCACCCACCGGTTCTCCTACTTCTTCAAGAACAAGGCGTGGGCAGCCTGGGTCATTTTGCTGCCGCTCGGCTTTATCGTCTGGGCGCTCGTGCACGGTTCCGGCGTACACGCGACCGTCGCTGGCGTACTCCTCGGTTTCGCGGTGCCGGTCTTGCGCAGCAAGCGCGGCGGCGGCCCCGACGCCGGGCCCGGTCTGGCCGAGGTGCTCGAGCACCGCATTCGCCCGCTGTCGAGCGGTTTCGCGATTCCGGTGTTCGCGTTCTTCTCCGCCGGCGTCACCCTCGGCGGCGCCGAGGGTCTGTACCAGGCCATCACCGACCCGGTAGCTGTCGGCATCGTCGTCGCTCTCGTGGTCGGCAAGCCGATCGGGGTGTTGCTGGCCACCTTCATCGTGACCAAGACCACCAAGGCAACCCTCGACCCCGACCTGGCCTGGATCGACGTCATCGGCGTGTCCCTGCTGGCCGGCGTCGGCTTCACCGTGTCACTGCTGATCAGCGAGCTCGCTTTCGGCCAGGGCAGCCCGCACGACGATCACGCCAAGGTCGCCATCCTGGTCGGTTCGCTGCTCGCCGCCCTGCTGGCCACCGCGATCCTGCGCTCCCGCAACCGTCACTACGGTCGCATTGCCGAGAAGGAAGCCATCGACAGCGACAGCGACGGCATCCCGGATGTGTACCAGACGGAACAGTCGTCGAAGGGCTAGGCATCCGCTGACTCATACAGCACCGTCGTTCCCGCAACGACGGTGCTGTCGGCGTTAACGGTTAGGTGGCGGACAGAACGGCCGGCGGGAAGATCGCGGTCAGCAGCGACTTGGTCCACTCGATCAGGGCGTTGTCATCCAGCGGCTCACCGTTCGGCCGTGGCATCGGCACGCTGAGCGCCCCAGTGGCCGACACGTAACGTGAGCCGGGATACATCCGCTGCAACCGGATTTGAATGGAGTCGGCCAGATCGGCCGGAGCAACCCGCAGGTTCGACCCCATGGCGACGACCTCGCTGAGGTTCGCCTGCTGGGCCTGCCAGCGCAGCCGCGACACGGCCACCAGATTCTGAACCGGCACCGGCGGTTCGCCGTAACGGTCGGTGAGTTCCTCGACCACGAGGTCGATCTGGTCGTCCGCCGCCGTCGGCGAGCTCGCGCTGGACAGCTTCTGGTACGCCTCGAGACGCAGCCGCTCACTGTCGACGAAGTCGTGCGGAATGTGCGCGTCCACCGGCAGCTCGAGCCGCAGTTCGGTCTGCCCCTCGGCGACGTCGCCGCGGAACGTCGACACGGCCTCGCCGATCATGCGCAGGTACAGGTCGAAGCCGACGCCCGCGATGTGCCCGGCCTGTTCGCCGCCGAGCAGGTTTCCGGCACCGCGAATCTCCAGGTCCTTCAGGGCCACCTGCATACCGGCACCGAGTTCGTTGTTCGCCGCGATCGTGGCGAGCCGATCGTGCGCGGTCTCCGACAGCGGCTTGTTCTCGTCGTAGAGGAAGTAGGCGTAGGCCCGCTCACGCCCACGACCGACCCGGCCGCGCAGCTGGTGCAGCTGGCTCAAGCCGAACTTGTCGGCCCGGTCGATGATGATCGTGTTCGCATTGTTAATGTCGAGGCCGGTTTCGATGATCGTGGTGCAGACCAGAATGTCGAACTTGCGCTCCCAGAAGTCGCCGACCACCTGCTCGAGCTGAGCCTCGGGCAGCTGCCCGTGCGCGATCGCGATGCGCGCCTCCGGCACCAGTTCGGCGAGCTCCGACGCAATGCGGTTGATGCTCGTGACCCGGTTGTGCACGAAGAAGATCTGACCCTCGCGCAGCAGTTCCCGACGGATGGCCGCAGCCACCTGCCGTTGCGAGTACGGTCCGACAAAGGTCAGGATGGGGTGCCGGTCCTCGGGCGGGGTGGCCAGGGTCGACATTTCGCGAATTCCGGTTACCGCCATCTCCAGCGACCGCGGAATGGGGGTCGCGCTCATCGCGAGAATATCCACGTTGGTCTTGAGCTTCTTCAAGGCGTCCTTGTGCTCGACACCAAAGCGCTGTTCCTCGTCGATAATGACCAGGCCGAGATCCTTGAAGATGATCGACGGCGACAGTAGCCGGTGCGTGCCGATGACGACGTCGACGGTGCCCTCGAGCATTCCGGCGATCGTCTCGCGCGACTCCTTGTCGGTCTGGAATCGGGACAGGGCGCGCAGGTGAATCGGGAACCCGGCGAAGCGCTCCTTGAACGTTTCCATGTGCTGGCTGACCAGCAGCGTGGTCGGAACCAGCATGGCCACCTGCTTGCCGTCCTGCACGGCCTTGAACGCGGCACGAATGGCCACCTCGGTTTTGCCGAAACCGACGTCGCCACTGAGCAGCCGGTCCATCGGAATCGGCCGTTCCATGTCGGCTTTGACCTCGTCGATCGTCGTCAGCTGGTCGGGGGTCTCCACGAATGGGAAGGCTTCTTCGAGCTCGCGCTGCCAGGGGGTGTCCGGCCCGAAGGCGTGACCCTTGCTCGCCATCCGCGCCGAATACAGCTTGACCAGCTCGACGGCAATGTCGCGCACCGCCTTGCGCGCCTTGGTCTTTGCGCTCGACCAGTCGCTGCCGCCCATCTTGCTCAGGGTCGGCGCCTCCCCGCCGACATACCGGGTGACCAGGTCGAGCTGGTCGGTCGGCACATACAGCCGGTCGCCGGCGTGGCCGCGCTTGGACGCCGCATATTCCAGCACCAGATATTCGCGGGTGGTCTTGACCGGGTTGCGCCCGCCGCTCGATACCTCGCGCTGGGTCAGTTCGAGAAAACGACCGATGCCATGCGTCTGGTGCACGACGTGGTCACCGGCGACCAGCTGCAACGGGTCGACGACATTCTTGCGGCGGCTCGCGAGCTTCTTGATCTGCCTGGCCGAGTAGCCGACGGTGCGCCCGTAAAATTCGCTCTCGCTGATCAGGGTGAGTTTGCTGGTCGGCAGCTCGAAACCATGATCGACGGATGCCTTCAGCAGGTAGGCGATACCCGCCTCCGGTTCCAGCGGCCACACGTCTACGACGCGCACCGGAAGTTCGCGCTCGGCCAAAACCTGCGCGGCCCGCTCGACCAGCCCCGCCCCCTGGGCGACGATACCGACGACCCAGCCGTCGTGCAGCCGGGAGGCGACATGACCCACTGCCCCGTCGACGCTGCCGGCGAAGGTGGGGACGGCATCCGCTTCGATGCGAATGGTGAGCAGTTCGTCCATTTCGAGGTGTTCGGGCAGAACCGCCTCGTCGGTGGGCGCCGCCTGGAACGTGCTCAGGGTCCACCAGTGGTGGCCGGTCGCCGGTGCACCGGGAGCCGAATATTTGACACTGTCGCGCAGGCGGCCGAGCGTGAGAAAATCGCCGGATTCGAGGTCGATCGGCGCGTCGGCACCGGCCGTGGCAGCGCTCCAGGCTGCACCGAGAAACTCACGGTTGGTCTCGGCGAGGCTGATCGCGCGGCTTGCGACCCGCTCCGGCGAGATCACGGCGACGGCAGCGTTGCTCGGCAGGTAGTGCGTGACCGGCACCAGCCGGTCGACCAGGGCGGGGGCGAGGCTTTCCATGCCCTCGACCGGGATGCCCTCGGCGATCTTGGCGAGCAGACCGGACAGGCTCGGAAATTCGTGCTGCATTTCCTGGGCGCGCTGCCGCACGGCCGGGCTGAGCAGCAGTTCCCGGCTCGGCGGCAGGCTGACGGATGCGACCGGTTCGGGCAAGGACCGTTGGTCGGCGACGCTGAACAGGCGAATCTGCTCGACCTCGTCGCCGAAGAATTCCACCCGGTAGGGGTGCGAGGCGACCGGCGGAAAGACGTCGAGAATACCGCCGCGCACGGCGAACTCACCGCGCCGGGTGACCATGTCGACGCGGGCGTAGGCCACATTGACCAGCTGCAGCACGATCGCCGAGAGGTCGTGCCCGCGGGCTCCGACCGTCAGTTCGATCGGTTCGTAGTCGGTGAGGTTGTCGGCGACCGGCTGCAGGGCGGCTCGCACCGAGGCGACGACGATAAGCGGATGCCGCTCGCGCGCGTCCTGCTCCTGCCACTCGCGCATCCGCCGCAGGGCGTGCAGGCGCTTGCCGACGATCTCGGCGCTGGGGCTCAGGCGCTCGTGCGGGAGGGTTTCCCAGGCTGGAAAGTCGATGATCTCCGCGCTCGTGGCGAAGCAGCCGAGGTTCTCGCGCAGCGCCTCGGACTCGCGGCCGGTCGCGGTGATGACGAACAGCGCCTGAGCATCATCGCGGCGCAGGTCAAGCAGCGCGGCGAGCAGCGGGGCACGCAGGCCCTCGGTCAGACTGAAATCAGCATCCCGGCTGGCATAGGCGAGGGCGTTGTCGAACGTGGAGGCGCGCGCGAGCGCTGCGATTAAGCCCTGAAGGATCACTGAACGAGTCTACCTACGCGGGCGAGTGGAACTTCTGTTGGGCCGCAACGACGCCGTCGGTGGCGATCAATTCGATCGCGTCGGCGGCATCCGCTATTAAGACGAGCAGAATGCTGCGCTCGGCGGCGGCGAAGTCGTGCAATACGAAGTCGGCCGCGTTCTGGCGGCCCGGCGGCCGGCCGATGCCCATGCGAATGCGAACGAACTCGTTGCTTCCGGTGGCCGCAATAATGTCGCGCAGGCCGTTGTGGCCGCCGTGACCGCCGCCAACCTTAATCTTGAGGGTGTCGAAGGGCAGGTCCAGGTCATCGTGCACGACGATGAGGCGGGAAATGGGCAGCGAGTAGAAGCGCAGCAGCGCGGCGACCGGGCTGCCGGAGACGTTCATAAACGTGGTGGGCTTGGCCAGCACCAGCTTGGGTGCGCCGGGAGCCAGTCGCCCCTCGGCGACCAGGGCGGCGGTTTTGTGACGCTTGAAATTCGCGGGCAGACGATAGGCGAGTTGCCCTGTGACCATCTGCCCGACGTTGTGGCGGTTACCGGCGTAGTCGGGCCCGGGGTTACCGAGCCCGACTACGAGCCACAGGTTCGTATCCAGGGGAATCCTCCGCCTAAGTGTTGGAAAACCCCGCGAGAACCGAGTGAAGATAATTGTTACGCGGCGGGCGGCGTGGCGGCCGGGGTGCCTGCAGTGATGACCTCGGTCTCCTCGGACTCGTCCTCGCCACGCGGCGTGTGGACGTAGATGACCAGGGTCTCGGGGTCGGACACGAGCACGGCGCCGGCGGGCAGCGTGACGTCCTTGGCGTGCAGCTGCGCGCCGTCTTCGAGGCCCTCGATCGACAACTGGAGGTTCTCGGGGATGTCGGTGGCTTCAACCTCGAGCAGGAGCGACTTGGTGTCGAAGTCGGCCATGGTGCCGGGGAACGATTCGCCGGTGGTGTGTACGGGGACCTCAACCTGGACCTTTTCACCCTTGCGTACGACGATGAGGTCAATGTGCTCAATGATGGCCTTGACCGGGTCCTTCTGCACGTCCTTGACCAGCACAAGCTGCTTCTCGCCGGCGAGATCGAGCTCAAGAATCATGTTCTTGCGACGCAGCAGCAGACCGATGCGGTGCGAGGGCAGCGACACGTGCACCGGCTCGGTGCCGTGGCCGTAGATGACGGCCGGGATCAGGCCGAGCACGCGCAGCTTGCGGGCCGCACCCTTGCCAAAGTTTTCGCGCAGTTCAGCGACGACGGCATTTACTTCTTTTTTAGCCATGGTGTTACTCCTAGCGGGTATAAGACCCAGATCGTGGTCTTCGGGCCGAAGCCCGAAGATGGGGGTACTGATTCAACTCGAACGCATGTCAGCGTGAGGAAAAGCCCAAGGTCTCGTCCGCCGCGTCGATCACGGATGCCGTCAGCCCGGTTGCCCGGGTGACGATATCCCTCGCCGAAGTTCGATTCTCAAGCTTACACAGTTTGGGCCGCCCCCGCAGTCCGGGCGTGTCACCCGCTGTAGCCGTGCCGCCCCAGCCGTTAGGGTCAGAGCATGCCCTCCAGCCTGCACAACCGCGTCGTCGATGCGGTTGGCACCCCCATCGTGGACGGCCGGATGCCGGCCGGGACGGTCATGCTCGCCGATCACATCGCCCTCGACCAGGGCGTCAGCCGATCGGTTGTGCGCGAGGCCGTGCGCGTGCTCGCCGCGATGGGATTGGTCGAATCGATCAAACGGGTCGGCATCCGCGTGCGTCCGCAATCGGGGTGGAATGCCTTCGATCCGACGCTTATTCGGTGGCGATTAGCCGGGCCGGAGCGTGGCGCACAGTTGCGCTCGCTGACCGAGCTGCGAGCATCCGTTGAGCCGATGGCGGCCGAGCTGGCTGCCGCACACTGCCCGCAGGCGATGTCGGGTGAGCTGATGACCGTGGCCGCGCAGATGCGCACGGTGGGGCGCGCCGGCGACCTGGAGCGATTTCTGACCCTGGACATCCATTTTCACCGGCTGTTCCTGCACGGCTCCGGCAATGAAATGTTTGCCAAGCTCGACGAGGTGATCGCCGCTGTACTCTCGGGGCGCACCGGACTCGGCCTGATGCCCGAGAAGCCGCACGAGACCGCGCTGCAGTGGCACGTGGACGTGGCCGACGCCGTGCAGGGCGGGCACCCCGTGCAGGCCCGGGAGTCGATGGAGCTCATTATGCGGCGCACCATCGCCGAGGTGGAAGACTCCTGGGCCGATACCCCGCGGCTGTTCTTCTCAGCCGCGGAATAGTTGGGTCAGAACAGGGTGGCGACGAGGTAGATCGCCAGGGCGATGGTGAAGCCGACCACACCAACCAGGGCCTGACCGACGGTCCACGTCTTTAGGGTGGTCTTGGTATCCATCTCGAAGAACCGGCTGATCAGCCAGAATCCCGAGTCGTTCACGTGGCCGGCGAAAACCGACCCGGCAGCCAGTGCCAGCACGATCGCGGCCAGCTCGACCGGGTTATAGGTCGAATTGCTCATGACGACCGGCTGCAGCAGGGCGGCGGAGGTGGTCAGCGCAACGGTGGCCGATCCCTGCGCGATCCGCACCACGGCGGCGATAACGAAACCGGCGACGATCACCGGCAGCCCAATGCTGTCGAGCGATTCGGCGATGGCAGTGCCAATACCACTGGCCTGCAACACCCCACCGAACATTCCACCAGCACCCGTGATCAAAATGACGGCGGCAACCGGGCCGAGCGCGCTGTCCACGACGGCCTCGATCAGACCCGACGACTTGCGCTTCTTCCAGCCGAGCAAGATCATGCCGAGGAGAACGGTGATGAGCAGGGCGACTGGGGTCTCGCCGAAGGCGCGCAGTACCTGCACCCAGGCGTCATCGAGCGACACCAGGCCGGCTGTCGCTGCCATGTTCAATCCGGTATTGAGAAAGATCAGGCCGATCGGCAGCAACAACAGGGACAGAACGGTGCCGACCTTGGGGGCCGACTCGAATTCCTTGAAGTTGTCGGTCTTGCTGCTGAGAATAGACGGCACGGGAATGTTGTACTTGCGGCCAACGTACCCGCCGAACAAGCGCCCAACGACGAACCAGGTGGGCAGCGCCACGACCAGGCCGAAGATCAGCACCAGGCCGACATCGGCGCCGAGCAGGCCGGTCGCCGCGACGGGCCCCGGGTGCGGCGGAACGAAAATGTGCATGACCGAGAACGCCACGGCCGAGGGAAAGCCGTAGGCGAGGAACGATCCGCCCAAGCGACGGGCGACCGCGAAGATGATCGGTAGCATGACGACCAGGCCGGCATCGAAGAAAATCGGGAAGCCCAGCATCAGGGACGCGACACCGAGGGCCAACGGCGCACGTTTCTCGCCGAATCTCTTGATCAGGGCATCCGTCAGCACCTGCGCGCCGCCGCTGGTTTCGAGCATGCGGCCGAGCATCGCACCGAGGCCGACGAGCAGGGCGACGCCGGCGAGGGTTCCGCCGAATCCATTGAGCAGGGTCGACACCAGCCGATCGGTCGGAATTCCGGTGGCGACGGCTGTCAGGAGGCTCACGATAATCAGGGAGAGGAAGGCGTGCACCTTGAACTTCATAATCAGTACGAGGAGCAGCGCAATGGAGCCGGCAGCAACGCCGAGCAACGCAGGGGTGGATAATACCCAGTTCATGTCAAGTGCGGTCATCAGTGAGCGAGTTCTTCCTGGTTCATTTTTGTAATCATGTTCTGTACGAGTCCGACGATGTCGTCGGGAGTTCTGGTGAGTTCGATCCGCATTCCGGCCTCGTCGGCCGCGAGCGGTTCGAGGGCGGCGAACTGCGAATCGAGCAACGTGGCCGGCATATATTCGTGATTGCGGTGCGTCAGCCGTTCGGCGATCAGTGCCTGATCGCCGTAGAGCTCGACGAAGACCAGAGACGGTACGAGGTCACGCATCAGGTCGCGGTAGCTGCGCTTGAGCGCCGAACACGCCACGGTGAGCGCTTCACCGCCCTCGAGGGCCGCCGCCATGGTCTGGGCGATGTGGGTCAGCCACGGCAAGCGGTCCTCGTCGGTCAGCGGATGCCCCGACGCCATTTTCGCGCGGGCTGCAGCGCTGTGCAGGTCGTCGCCGTCTGCAAAGCGGATGCCGAGGGCATCGGCGATACCGCGGCCGACGGTGGATTTGCCGCACCCCTGCACACCCATGACGACGATGGGCAGCCCGGGGGCGATCTGGCTGGTATCCGCGCTGTTCGTCTTTGACATTGTGCTCCGCATGCTCGGCCGTTGCTTCATTACATCGGATTAATTTGCGGTTTCATCGTAATAAATCTGATTTCAATCATCAACGCTAACACCACACTGTTCCCGATCAAATTCAGCTTCCGGGCCAGACATGGCGCTCAGGCCCGTGCACTAAAGTTGAAGATGGCCTGTTCAATACAGTCCCAAAGGAGAAAACGTGTCAGAGTCCCGTGCAGCGCAGGCAAATATTGGTGTCGTCGGACTGGCGGTGATGGGCTCGAACCTCGCCCGTAACCTCGCCGGCCGCGAGGGAAACACGGTCGCCGTGTACAACCGCTCCCCTGAGCGAACCCGCCTACTCACGACCGAACACCCGGAAGCGAACTTCGTCGCCTCCGAGAACATCGCCGACTTCGTCGCCTCGCTCACCAAGCCGCGCACCGCAATCATCATGGTGCAGGCCGGTAAGGGAACCGACGCCGTCATTACCCAGCTCTCCGAGCTGTTCGAACCCGGCGACATCATTGTCGACGGCGGCAACGCCGAATTCACCGACACCATCCGTCGCGAGAAGGAGCAGAGCGCCAAGGGCATCAACTTCGTCGGCGCCGGCATCTCCGGTGGCGAAGAGGGCGCTCTCAACGGCCCGAGCATCATGCCCGGCGGTTCCGTCGAGGCGTACAAAACCCTCGGCCCGATCCTCGAATCCATTGCCGCCGTCGTCGACGGTGTGCCCTGCGTCACCCACATCGGCACCGACGGTGCCGGTCACTTCGTCAAGATGATCCACAACGGCATCGAATATGCCGACATGCAGCTCATCGCCGAGGCCTACGACCTGCTCCGCAAGGTCGGCGGGCACTCCCCCGAAGCCATCGCCGACGTCTTCACCGACTGGAACGACGGGGAACTCAACAGCTACCTCATCGAAATCACCGCCGAGATTCTGCGTCAGGTTGACGCCAAGACCGGAGCCCCGTTCATCGACGTCGTTCTCGACGAGGCCGGCTCGAAGGGAACCGGCGTCTGGACCGTGCAGAACTCGCTCGACCTCGGCGTTCCCGTCGGCGGAATCGCCGAAGCCGTCTTCGCTCGCGCCGTGTCCAGCCACCCGGAACAGCGCGGCCCCGTGCGCGCCACCCTCACGGCTCGCCCCGAGATCGCCGTGGTCGGTCACACCTTCCAGGAAGACGTGCGCCAGGCGCTCTACGCCTCGAAGATTGTTGCCTACGCGCAGGGTTTCGACGCGATCATCGCCGGAGCCAAGAAGTACGGCTGGAACATCGACAAGGGCGCCATCGCCACCATCTGGCGCGGCGGTTGCATCATTCGGGCCCAGTTCCTCAACCGCATCGTGGATGCCTACAACAACGACCCGTCGATCCCGAGCCTGCTCGTCGACCCGTACTTCGCAGAGGCCATTGCCTCCGGTGAAGCCGCGTGGCGCCGCGTCGTCTCGATCGCCGCACTGTCGGGCATCCCGGTTCCCGGTTTCGGTTCGAGCCTGAGCTACTTCGACTCGCTCGCGAGCGAACGCCTTCCGGCCGCGCTCGTGCAGGGACAGCGCGACTTCTTCGGCGCGCACACCTACCACCGCGTCGACATGCCCGGCACCTTCCACACGCTGTGGTCGGGCGACCGCAGCGAGATCGCCACGGAAGCGTCGACTCACTAGGCCCGCAGTTCTGCCGGCCGGCAGCATCCACTTATATAACGGATGCTGCCGGCCGTTTTGTCTACCCGGGTCGCTTCACACCCACGTCTGGAATACTTGGACTCCCCATGACTGACAACCACCCCGAGCTCTCCGGCTACGAGCCGAACGACAACTACCGTCCGCTGCGCGGCAAGCACTTCACCGCAATTTTGCGGGTCGCTGTCGTGCTCGGGCTCATTGCCCTGGTGGTGCCGGGCGTGCTCACGACTATGCGGGTCGCCTCCGACACCGCTGCCAACGCCTGCGTGGCCGCGGTGGCCCAGTACTATCCCTTCGCCGTCGACTTCGACGCCCGCTTCGACCTGACCGGACCCGGCGGATTCGGCTGGCAGTGCTACGCGATCGACCAGAACGAGCGCGACACCTTCGTCACGCCGCTCGGCATCATCCCCGCCGCGCCGCGCCAGCTGGCCCCCGCCACCCGCACCTAGCGCGCCTCGAGACCCAGCTGGCGGCCTCCGCTCTTCGCCGAGCCGTGAGTTTCGCCCCGCGGGCACCACCGAGCCGTGAGTTTCGGCCCGAAAATCGCCAAAAATACCCTCAAACTCACGGCTCGACGGTTGAAACTCACGGCTCGATGTGGTGGCCGCAACGAGAAGCCAGCTTCGACCCCACGCATAGGCCAATGCATGCGGTGGGCGGGCGACAACGCGAGAAAAGCCGCGAAACGGGGCGGGCAGCATCCGTTATTGGCGCATTTAATGAAAGGGAGGCGGCGACCAAAGCCGCCTCCCCAATACGATCTGGTGCCTACGCGGCACCGTCGAACATCGAGGTGACCGAACCCTCGTCGAAGACCTCATGGATCGCGCGCGCGAGCAGCGGAGCGATCGGCAGCACGGTCAGGGTGGGGAAGCGCTTCTCCGGCGGGATGGGCAGCGTGTCGGTGACGACGACGGCGCTGATGGCCGGGTTCTGCAGCATGTCGACGGCCGGGTCGCTGAACACGGCGTGGGTCGCGGCGACGACAACGCCGATGGCGCCGGCCTCACGGAGGGCCTCCGCCGCCAGGGCGATGGTGCGTCCGGTGTCGATCATGTCGTCAACGAGCAGGCAGACGCGGCCGCTGACCTGGCCGACGATCTCGTGCACGGAGACGCGGTTCGGGACGAGCGGGTCGCGACGCTTGTGGATGATGGCCAGCGGCACACCGAGGCGGTCGCTCCAGATGTCAGCGACGCGCACGCGACCCATGTCGGGCGAGACTACGGTGAGGGTGGCCGGGTCGAGCTTCTCGCGGAAGTGCTCAAGCAGCACCGGCATCGCGAACAGGTGGTCGACGGGGCCGTCGAAGAAGCCCTGAATCTGGGCCGCGTGCAGGTCGATCGACATGATGCGGTCGGCGCCGGCAACCTTGAACAGGTCGGCGACGAGGCGGGCCGAGATCGGCTCGCGACCGCGGCCCTTTTTGTCCTGGCGGGCATAGGGGTAGAACGGCGCGACCACCGTGATGCGCTTGGCTGAGGCACGCTTGAGCGCGTCGACCATGATGAGCTGTTCCATCAGCCATTCGTTGATCGGCGCGGTGTGCGACTGGATGACGAAGGCATCCGAGCCGCGCACGCTCTCGTCGAACCGGGCGTACAGTTCGCCGTTGGCGAAAGTACGTGCGTCGGTGTGGAGCAGCTCAGAACCAAGCTCCGTGGCGATATCGAGAGCGAGCTGCGGGTGTGCTCGCCCCGAAACCAGTACTAGTCGTTTGTCGCCGCTGGTCTTGATTTCCGACACTTATTCTCCAGTCTCTGTGGTGCTGCTCGCTGCGGCTGCTGTCGCCGCAGCTGTGCCGGCCCGGTTGGTCTCGACCCAGCCGTCCATATTGCGTTGCGGGGCCACGTTAATGGCCAAAGCGCCGGCCGGAACGTTTTTGCGAACGACCGTGCCAGCCCCCGTATACGCCCCGTCTCCAATTGTAATCGGGGCGACGAACACGTTGTGCGACCCGGTACGCACGTGCGACCCGATCGCCGAGTGGTGTTTGGCCACTCCGTCATAGTTGGCGAATATTGTTCCGGCGCCGATATTGGATTCGACCCCGACCGTGGCATCGCCAACGTAGCTCAGGTGCGGCACCTTGCTGCCCGCGCCGATCTGGGCGTTTTTGGTCTCGACGAAGGCACCGATCTTGCCATCGGCGCCGAGCACTGTGTTCGGGCGCAGATATGAGAACGGGCCGACGGATGCCCCGGCCTCGATCACCGCGAGGGTCGCGTCTGTACGGTTGACGCGGGCGCCTTCGCCGATTTCGCAGTCGCGCAAGGTCGTGTCCGGGCCCACGATGGCGCCGGTGGCCACGACGGTGGCTCCCTCAATCTGGGTGCCCGGCAGCAGAGTGACGTCGGCTGCGAGCACGGCCTTCAGGTCGATCCAGGTCGTGGCCGGGTCTTGCACGGTCACGCCGGCCAGCTGCCAGCCGCGCACGATCAGGGCGTTGAGCTTCTGCGCTGTGTCGCCGAGCTGGGCGCGGTCGTTGATGCCGGCGACGATCCAGGCATCGGCGACGGGAACGGCGCTCACCTCGGAGCCGGCCCGGCGCAGCAGTTCGATCACATCGGTGAGGTACTTCTCACCCTGCGCGTTCGCGGTGGTGAGCTGCGCGAGCTGTTTGCGCAGCTCGGCCAGGCCAAACAGGTAGACACCGGCGTTGATCTCGGTGACGGCCAATTCGGCATCCGTCGCATCTTTTTGCTCGACGATGCGGTCGAAAACACCCTCGACCGAGCGGATGATGCGACCGTAGCCGGTCGCATCGTCGGGGTAGGCGGAGAGTACGGTGCCGGCGGCGGCACCGGTACGGTGCGAGGCGATGAAGGAGGCGAGCGTGGAGGCGTTCAGCAGCGGCACGTCACCGTTAATGACGAGCACGTCACCGTCCCAGCCGGCAGGAAGCGCGGCGACGGCCTGCTCGACGGCACGACCGGTGCCGGGAATCTCGTCCTGGTCGATGATGGTGCTCTCCGGCAGGTCCTGCGCGACGACAGCGGCGAGCAGGTCGCGCTCGTGCCGCACGACGGTGATGACGTGGGCGGCGTCCAGTGCGCGCGCGGTCGCGAGAACGTGGCTGACGATGGGCACCCCGGCGAGCGGATGCAGCAGCTTCGGCAGGCTGGACTTCATGCGGGTGCCCTGGCCGGCGGCCAAAACGATGATGGCGAGGCGGGCGTCTGTCACAGGATTCCTAACGCATTTTGTGAAGAAAGTGAGGGCTCCGCCACCAGGATTCGAACCTGGACCGAACAACTCCAAAGGTTGCCGTGCTGCCGTTACACTATGGCGGACCATGCTGACCGGAGCCAGCAACCTGTCAAGTCTGCCAGATTCCAGCGGCCCTCGACGCCGATGACCAGGCCTGTGAGGCGTCTAGGCGAAGAAACTCCCCGGTAAGCGGGATAATGGAGCAATGCCTGGCCATGATGAAGTCGATCGAATCGTTGATTCGTGGCTGCGTGAACGGCCCGATCTCGACTTCGCGCCGCTGCAGGTGCTCAGCCGCGTCGCCCGGCTGTCCAAGCATCTCGACCGTGCCCGCCGCACCGCATTCTCCCGTTCGGAGCTCGCGTCCTGGGAATTCGACGTATTGTCGGCCCTGCGCCGGGCCGGCAGTCCCTTTGAGCTCAGCCCGAAGGCCCTGCTGCAGCAGACCCTGGTCTCAAGCGGCACCATGACAAACCGTATCGACGGGCTCGTCGAACGCGGGCTCGTGAAGCGCCGCTCCGCACCGAACGACGGTCGCGGAATCCTGGTGGGCATGACACCCGCCGGCCTCAGCCGAGTGGATGCCGCGATCACCCGGCTGGTCGAAGCCGAGGCTGCTCTGCTCGCGACCCTCTCGGTGAGCGACCAGGAGCGCCTGGCCGGCCTGCTGCGCAAGTTGAGCCTCGACTTCGACTGAGCCCCACGAGAACTAGCGGCGGAGCGCCTTGCGGGCGAGGTAGTTGCCGAAGAACTGCACGAACTGCACCAGCACGATGATCAGCAGCACGGCCGCCCAGGTCACGATCGGGTTGAACTGGCGGTAGCCGTACTGCAGGGCGAAGTTGCCCAGGCCGCCGCCGCCGACGTAGCCGGCGACCGCCGACATGTCCACGAGCGCCACGAAAATGAAGGTATAGCCGAGAATCAGCGGTCCGAGCGCTTCGGGCAGCAACACCGTGAAGATGATGCGAATCGGCCCGGCACCGACGCTGCGCGCCGCGTCGATCACACCGGGCGTCACGGTGAGCAGGTTCTGCTCGACGATGCGCGCCATGGCGAAGGAGGCTGCGAGAGCGATCGTGAAGATGATGGCGTTATTGCCGATGCCGCTGCCGGTGACGGCCCGGGCGAGCGGTTGCGCCGCCGCGAGAAAGATGATGAACGGAATCGGGCGAATGAAGTTCACCAGCAGGTTGAGCACGAAGAATAACGGTTTGTTCTCGAGGATACTGCCGGCCCGCGTGAGGTAGAGCGCGAGTCCCACCAGCAGCCCACCGAGGCCACCGAAGAAGAGGGTGAGCGCGACGATGTAGAGCGTCTCGTAGGTGGCCGTCCAGAGTTCGGGCAGCAGATTGATCAGGGCATCCATCAGCGTACCTCCGTGACGGTCGTAAGCGTTCGAATATGGGCGAGTACCTGGTCGACGACCGGGTCAGCGCCGGTGAGGGCGAGGGTGAGGTGCCCGAACGGGCGTCCCTGAATCTCGTTGATGCCGCCGTAGACGACCTCGAAGGCGATGCCGGCCCTGGCCAGTTCACCGAAGACGGCGCCCTGGTCGACCGCGCTGTCGCGAAAGGCCAGCGTGACGATGCGGCCGGCGTGACGTTCGCGCAGCACGGCGAGTTCGGCCGGAGATGGCACCCCCTTGACCACGGTCGAGACGAACCGAGCGGATGCCGCGGCTTGCGGGTTCGAGAACACATCAAAGACGGGTCCGCGTTCAATGACCCGGCCCTGGTCCATCACGGCGACCTTGGTCGCGATGGTCTGGATGACATCCATTTCGTGGGTGATCACGATGATGGTGACCCCGAATTCCGCATTCACTCGCTTCAGCAGAGCGAGGACTTCGTGGGTGGTTTCCGGGTCGAGGGCGCTCGTTGCCTCGTCGGCGAGCAGGATGCTCGGCTGGGTGGCGAGGGCACGGGCAATACCGACCCGCTGCTTCTGGCCACCGGAGAGCTGGTCGGGAAAGGACCCGGCCTTGTCGCTGAGGCCGACGAAGTCGAGCAGCTCGGCCACGCGTGCGGCGCGCTTCTCCTTGGGATATCCGGCGACTTCGAGCGGGTAGGCCACGTTGCGGGCCACCGTGCGGGAGCCGAGCAGGTTGAACTGCTGAAAGATCATGCCGATGCCGAGGCGCACCTGGCGCAGCTCGCGCTCTCGCAGCGCGGCGATGTTCTGCCCGTTGACCCAGATCTCACCGGAAGTCGAACGCTCGAGAGCATTGATCAGACGCACCAGGGTGCTCTTGCCGGCACCGGAATAGCCGATAATGCCGTAAATATCGCCGGCTTCAACGTCGAGGCTGACATCGGCGATCGCCGTGACGCTCGCGCCGTCTTTGGACGTGGGCGGGTAGATCTTGCCCACATTGCGCAGACTGACTACAGCCATCCGTTTGCCTCGCTCATTTCATGCTCCGTGATACCCGACACAACAGCGCAGTCCAGGGCGCCTGCTCCCCCGGACTGCGCTGATGAAGCGGATGCTTACTTGGCGGCCTTGATATCGGCCTGAACCGTCGCGAGCGACTTGGCCAGGTCGGAGGCGGGGGTGGTCACCATTTCGGCGGTGTCGCCCGAGACGGCCAGCACGCCGTCCTGCACGTCCTGGGTGTTCTGGTAGATCTCGACGAGCTGCTGGAAGGTCGCGTTGTCCTTGTCTTCGTCCCGCGAGACGAAGATGTTGACGTAGGGCAGCGCCTGCGGGTCGGTCGCGTCATCGGTGGCGATGGCGTCCTCGAACTTGAGTCCGCCCTTCTCGGCGAAGTCGTTGTTGATGACCGCGGCGGCGACGTCGGGCAGCGACGCGACGGTGAGCGAGGCGTCGAGGGCCGTGACCTTGACTTTGGAGGCCTCCTCGTCGATGTCGGACAGGCTCGAGAAGATGGATCCGCCGTCTTTCAGAACGATGAGACCGTTGGACTGCAGAATGACGAGCGCGCGTGCCTGATTGCTGTCGTCGTCGGGCACGGCGATGGTGTCGCCCTTCACGATGTCATCGACGTTGCTGTACTCGGTGGAGTACAGGCCCAGCGGGTAGATGGCCGTGGCGCCGATCGGAGCCAGGTTGTCGCTGCTCGCCTCGTTGTATTCGGCGAGGTAGACGATGTGCTGGAACTGGTTGAGGTCGACCTCTCCGGCGGCGAGGGCCGGGTTCACCTGCGGGTACTGCGCGAAGTCGACGATCTCGATCTCAATGCCCTCGGCCGCTGCGGCCTCGGTGTAGATCTCCCAGTAGGGGTCGCTCGCTCCGACGACGCCGATCTTGATGGCATCACCGTCGGTACCGGTGGCCGGTCCTTCGGAGGCTCCGGCACAGCCGGCCAGCAGGGCGACGAGCGGTACGAGGGCGAGACCAGCGAGCAGGCTCTTCTTGTTCACGATTTTCTTCACGGTAATTCCTTCAGACGCTGTGGGTTCGGTTTCGTATGGCAGGGCGCAGCACAGTGCATTTCGTCACGGTTCGACGAGACGCACTGACAGCTCGCGGGCACACAACAACGACCGGTCAAACCAGAAGGCTGCGCCCACGAGGAGCTGTGTACCGCGGCTGCGCAGGCACCCCTTAACGATACGTGCCGAAGCTGCGACGCGTGGCCTGCACCGACACACTGCGTCACAGCTTCTGCGAAACTAGCCCTCGATCAGCTCAGTAAGTTCGACCCAGCGGGTTTCCAGCGTGGCGATGGTCTCTTCGAGTTCGGTCAGCTTCACGCCGAGTTCACCGAGACCGGCAAAATCGGACTGGTCGTGGGCGGCGAGCTTCTCGTGCTTCTGCGCAATACGCTCCTGCAACTTGACCACCTTGCGGTCGATGGAGCCGAGCTCCTTCTGGGCGTTGCGCAGTTCAGCGCCGCCCAGGCTGGGGATCTTTTTGGTCTTGCCAGCGGCATCCGTTGGAGAACCGGCTGCCGGGCCGGCGACCGCCCTGCGGCGTACCTCGAGGTACTGGTCGACGCCGCCGGGCAGGTGGCGAAAGCCGCCGTCCATGACCGCGTACTGGTTGTCGGTGACGCGCTCGATGAGGTACCGGTCGTGCGACACGACGAGCAGGGTGCCGGGAAAGGAGTCGAGCAGGTCTTCCATGGCGGCGAGCATGTCGGTGTCGAGGTCGTTGGTGGGCTCGTCGAGGATGAGCACGTTCGGCTCGCTCAGCACGATGAGCAGCAGTTGCAGACGGCGCTTCTGGCCACCGGAGAGGTCCTTGACCTGGGTGGTGAGCTGTGCGCTCAAGAAGCCCATGCGTTCGAGCATCTGGCCGGGCGTGATCTCTTTGCCGCCGGCCATGTAGCTGGTTTTCTGGCGGCCGATGACGTCGCTGACCCGGTCGTTGCGAATCTCGTCGAGTTCGAACAGCTGCTGGGTGAGCACGGCCACCTTGATGGTCTTGCCGCGCTTGACCGTTCCCGTCGTCGGCTGCAGGGTGCCGGCGACGAGGTTCAGCAGGGTGGACTTACCTGCGCCGTTGACGCCCATAATGCCGGTGCGCTCCCCCGGCGCGATGCGCCAGGTGATGTCGTTCAGCACGGTCTTGTCGCCGAACTTCACGCCGATGTCGATGAGGTCGACGACGTCCTTGCCGAGGCGCTGCATCGCCATCGACTGCATCGTGACGGTGTCGCGGGGCGGCGGCTCATTCTCGATCAGCACGTTGGCGGCATCGATGCGGAACTTGGGCTTGGCCGTGCGGGCCGGGGCGCCGCGGCGCAGCCAGGCCAGTTCCTTCTTCATGAGGTTCTGGCGCTTGGATTCGACGACCGAACTCATGCGGTCGCGCTCGACGCGCTGCAGAATGTAGGCGGCGTAGCCTCCCTCGAAGGGTTCGATCAGGCGGTCGTGCACCTCCCAGGTGATATTGCAGACCTCATCGAGGAACCACCGGTCGTGGGTGACGACCACGAGTCCGCCCGACTGGGCTGCCCAGCGGGTCTTGAGGTGACCGGCGAGCCAGGAAATGCCTTCCACGTCGAGGTGGTTGGTGGGCTCATCGAGGAAGATGCAGTCGTAATCGCCGATGAGCACGGCGGCGAGGGCAACGCGGCGGCGCTGGCCACCGGAGAGGTCGTCGACGAGGGCGTCCCAGGGGATGTCGCGCACGAGGCCGCCGATGACGTCGCGCACCTTGGCGTCGCCAGCCCAGACGTGTTCTTCGATGCCGCCGACGATGGTGTGGCCGACGGTCTGGCCGCTGGCGAGGTCGTCGGACTGGTCGAGCATTCCGATCGTGACGCCGCGGCGACGGGTGACCCGGCCTTCATCGGGTTCCATGCGGCCGGCGAGCAGACGCATCAGGGTGGACTTGCCGTCGCCGTTCTTGCCGACGACGCCGATGCGGTCGCCTTCGTTGAGGCCGGCGGTGACGCTGTCAAAGATGACGCGGGTAGGAAATTCGAGGTGCAGGGACTCAGCCCCGAGAAGATGTGCCATAGCCTCCAAGTTTACGGCACGCCGGGGCGCACGATTTCGGGCTAGTCGTTGATCAGGCGGGCGCCGTGCACCGGGCCGGTGGCGCGCACGACGCGCAGGCGGGAGGCGGAGAGCGCGACCTGCAATTCGAGCGCGCTGTCGGCATCCGCTACCAGAAAGGCCACGGTCGGGCCGGAGCCGGAGAGGATACCGGCGAGGGCTCCGTTTTCTTCACCGAGCTGCAGCACCTTGCCGAGGCCGGGCGCGAGGTGCAGAGCGGGGGCCTGTAGGTCGTTGTGCAGCACGTCGGCGAGCATGTGCGGGTCGCCGGCCCGCAACGCCTGCAGCACGTTTGCGTCGACGGAGGGCTGGTGCTGGGCCGGAAAAATGTCCTGGGCGTGGCGGTCGCGGTGCCGATCGAGTTCCTGATAAACACCGGGTGTCGACATTCCGAAGTCGGCGAGGGCGAGCACCCACTGAAATTTGCCCTTGGCCAGGGCCGGGCTGAGCTGGTCGCCGCGGCCGGTGCCGATCGCGGTGCCGCCGGTGAAGGAGAACGGCACGTCGGCGCCGAGCTTGGCGGCGATCCCGAGCAACTCGTCCTTGGTGGCGTTGGTGCCCCAGAGCGCGTCGCAGGCCAGAAGGGTGGCTGCGGCGTCGGCGGAGCCGCCGCCCATTCCGCCGGCAATGGGTACGTTCTTTTCGATCTCGAGGTGCACGCCGCCGCGATAGCCCGCCTTGCGGGCCAGGGCCCGAGCGGCCTTGATGGCGAGGTTGGTGCCGCCGGTCGCGAGGCCGGAGGTGTCGATGCTGCCGCTGAATTCGACCGAGAAGTCGGTAGCGGGCGTGGCGCGCACTTCTTCGAACAGGGAAACGGCCTGGTAGGCGGTCGCGAGGTCGTGGTAGCCGTCTTCCATGACGGCGCCGACCTTGAGAAAGACGTTGATTTTGCCGGGAGCCTGCGCGTGCACAACGGGGCTGCCGGCGGTCGTCATCATGCTTTTAACTTAGCCCAGCCTGTCTACCCGCACGGACAGCACGCTCGTGCTAGGCCGGCATCCAGACCCGGGCGATGGCGAGAAAGTCGTGCACGGTCAGCTGTTCGCCGCGGGTGGTCGGGTCGATTCCGGCCTCCGACATGAGAGCGGATGCCGCCGTCGAGTCCCCGAGAACCACCGACAGCGACTGGCGCAGCATCTTGCGGCGCTGTTGAAATGCGGCGTCGACGAGTGCGAAGGTCTTCAGCCGCATTTCCTCGGATTCCAGCGGGGTGGCGCGACGATCGAAGGCGATCAGGATCGAATCGACGTTGGGAACCGGCCAGAACACCTGGCGGCTGACCTTGCCGGCGGTGCGAAAATCGCCGTACCAGGCGGCTTTGACGCTTGGGCTGCCGTAGACTTTGTTGCCGGGAGGAGCGGCGAGACGCTCGCCGACCTCGGCCTGCACCATGACAACACCGGCGCGAATCGAATCGAAATGCTCGAGCAGGTAGAGCAGCACCGGAACGGACACGTTGTAGGGCAGGTTGGCGACGAGCCGGGTCGGGTCGCCGGGCAGTTCGGTGATCTTGAGGGCGTCGGCGCGGATGACCGTGAGCGCAGCACCGGGCTGCATGAGATCGACCGTCAGCGGAAGCTGCTCGGCGAGGCGGTCGTCGATCTCCACGGCGACAACGGCCGCGCCGATTTCGAGCATGCCAAGGGTGAGTGAGCCGAGGCCCGGGCCGACCTCGACAACGGTGTCACCCGGCGCGACGCGGGCGACCTTGACGATGCGCCGCACGGTATTGCCGTCGATGACGAAGTTCTGGCCGAGCTTCTTGGTGGGGTTGACTCCGAGCATCTCGGCGAGGTCGCGAATCTCGGCGGGGCCGAGCAGCGTCTTGGTGGGCTTGGCCGCGATGACGGGGTCAGCGGGGACGGGCTCCGGGGAATGGCGGCCGGTCATGCGAGGCCGCCGAGTGGGGCCTGACCGGGATCTTGCTCGTCGTTCGGGGCCGCGAAGGCAGCGGTGACGGGCTCGGCGTCCCAACGTCCGTAGACCAGTTCGGTGTTGGCGGTGATTTGCGCAGAGAGCAGGGAGACATCCGTTTCGAGGTGGGCGGCCATGCCGCGCAGCGTGTTGGGCAGCAGGTACGGCGCATTGGGCCTGCCGCGGTACGGCAGCGGGGTGAGGAAGGGGGCATCCGTTTCGACCAGCAGCAGATTGCGCGGGGCGGCGAACAGGGCTTCCCGCAGGTTGCCGGCGTTCTTGAACGTGACATTGCCGGCGAAGGACATATACCAGCCGTGCTCGGCGCACAACCGGGCCATGTCGGCATCGCCGGAGAAGCAGTGAAAGACCGTGCGTTCGGGGGCGCCAACCCGAAGCAGAGTTTCGATCACGGCCTCGTGGGCGTCGCGGTCGTGAATCTGAAGCGCGAGGTTGTGCTCCTTGGCGATGCGGATATGCGCTTCGAAGGAGCGGAACTGGGCGGCGCGACCGTCGTGACCCGTACGAAAGAAGTCGAGGCCGGTCTCGCCGACCGCGACCACGCGCGGCTGGCCGGCGAGTTCGTTGATCACGGCGAGGGCGTCGTCGAGGGTTCCGGCTTCCTCGAGATCGGGTGCCTCGTTGGGATGGATCGCGACGGCGGCCAGCATGCGCGGCTCGATCCGGGCAGCAGCAGCCGACCACCGTGAGGTTTCGACGTCTCCGCCGACCTGGATCACACCACGCACGCCAACGCTCGAGGCGCGGTCGAGCTGTTCCCGATAGCTGAGCGGATGCTCCCCATCGGCGATTTCGAGATGGGTGTGGTTGTCGTAAACGGGAACCGTGAGTGGCTCCGGTAGTGGTGGGTAGCTCAGGTCGCGGCCCGCGGTATTGTCACGGCGGCGAATGGCACTGCCGTAGCCGTCGATGCCGTCAGGACCAGGCACGTCATTAGACACCGCTTCATTAGGCATCGGCTGGCTCCACGATCGATTCGATGCGCGGGAACAGCGGTTCGAGAGGGCTGACCTGGGCGCCGCCGGTCCACTCCCAGGCGCGGTCGACGCGCTGGTCGGTGAGGGCGCCGTCGCCGCCGAGGGCGGTCCACAGCTTGGCGGTGGCAATGGGAATGACCGGAGAGAGCAGCACGGTGAGGGTGCCGAGGCCGCGCACGGCCGTGTGCAGCACGGTCTCCAGGCGCGCCCGGGTTTCCGGGTTCTTGGCCAGGGCCCACGGTTCCTGCAGGGTGATGTAGCCGTTGAGTTCGTCGACGAGTTCCCACACGCTGGTGAGGGCGTCGTGGATGGCGAGGGTCTCGATGGCTTTCGCCGCGGCATCCGTCACCCGCTGTTCGGTGGCAGCAATCGCGAGGTCATCGACTGTGAGCTCGCCGGCGGCCGGCACAACGCCGTCGCAGTAGCGCACGACCATGGCGATCACGCGGGAGGCGAGGTTGCCGAAGCCGTTGGCGAGTTCGGACTGGTAGCGGGCCGAGAGGTCTTCCCAGCTGAACGAACCGTCCTGGCCGAAGCTGATGGCACGCATAAAGTAGTAACGAAAGGCATCGGAGCCGAAAGTGTCGGTGATCTGACTCGGGGCGATACCGGTGAGCTTGGACTTGCTCATCTTCTCGCCGCCGACCAGCAGCCAGCCGTGGCCGAAGACCTGCTTGGGTACCTCGATACCGGCGGCCATGAGCATGGCCGGCCAGATGACGGCGTGAAAACGCAGAATATCCTTGCCGACGATGTGGGTCGCGGGCCAGCGGCTCGCGAATTCCTCGTCGTTCTGGCCGTAGCCGGCCGCGGTGATGTAGTTGAGCAGCGCGTCGAACCAGACGTAGACGACGTGCGATTCGTCCCACGGCACCTTGATGCCCCAGTCGAAGCTCGAGCGGGAGATCGACAGGTCACTCAGGCCGCGCTTGACGAAGGACATGACCTCGTTGCGGGCCGCTTCCGGCTGCACGAAGTTGGGGTTCTCTTCGTAGAGCGCGAGCAGACGGTCGGCGAAGGCGCTCATCTTGAAGAAGTAGTTCTTCTCGTGCAGCAGTTCGACCGGCTTGGAGTGGATCGCGCAGACCGGTTGGCCGGCGTATTCGCCGGTGCCGTCGACGAGGTCGGTGGTCTGCTTGTATTCCTCGCAGCCGACACAGTAGTAGCCCTCATACTCGCCGGTGTAGATGTGGCCCTCGTCGTGCAGGTGCTGCAGAAACTTCTGCGCGTTCACCTCGTGGCGTTCGTCGGTGGTGCGAATGAAGTCGTCGTTGGCAATATTGACGGTCTCCAGCAGCGGCTTCCACGCGGTCTCGACCAGCCGGTCGGCCCATTCCTTCGGCGTGACGCCGTTGGCTGTGGCGGTGCGCAGAATCTTCTGGCCGTGTTCGTCGGTGCCGGTGAGCAGCCAGGCGTCATCGCCCGACTGCCGGTGCCAGCGCGCGAGCACATCGGCGGCGACCTCGGTGTAGGCGTGCCCGATGTGCGGCACATCATTCACGTAGAAAATGGGCGTGGTGATGTAAAAAGAGCCTGCGGACATGCGTTCATCTTATGCGCAGCGTGCGGCCCTGACGTTTTGTTACTCGCTGTGGGAGCTCTCCACCGCTGGGCCGGCGGCTGCCAGGTGGTGTCGGTGGCCGAAGACCAGCGGGAGCGCCTCGTGGATGGGCGGAACCGGCGGGCGGTTCGGGGCATCCTTCGTTACCTCGCTCTCGCGCACGTCGATGCCACGTACCTTCTGGTGCGCATACTCGACTGGCATCATGCACAGCACGATCTTGCCGTGGGCATGCCCAGCTTCCAGCTCCCGATAGGCGTCCCGCACCCGTTCGAATGGGTAAATGGCGGCAACCGGAATCACGATCTGATGGTCGGCGATCAGGCGCGCAATCTTCTCAAGCACGACGGTGTCGGTCGAGTCAACATTCATCAGTCCGTTGTCGCCCAGGCGATTCAGCTCGACATCAACACCATCGGGCGCAATCCGCCGCAACCGCTCGTCGAATCCTGGACCGTATTCCACCGGTATCACGCCGATTTGGCGCAGGTAGTCAAAACTGTTCGGGCTGGCGGTGCCGATAACTCGGGCTCCGCGTCGTTTGGCCAACTGTGCCGCGATCACGCCGACACCCCCGTGTGCGGCGTGCACGAGCACCGTGCGACCCGGGGCGGGGCTCGCGCCGGAGACCGCCTGCCACGCGGTCGCTGCAGCAACGTAAAGGCTGCCGGCGATCTCCCACGGCAACCGCTCGGGCTTGTGAATGATGTTCCCTACCGGGACTGTGACAAAATTCGCCTGGGAACCGCGCACCGTGTGACCGAGCACCGCGTCGCCGATTTTCCACCCGGTGACGCCCGCTCCGGCACCCGCGATAATGCCGGCGAAGTCGCTGCCCTGTCCTGCCGGGAAGTGCGCAGGCCATTCGGTGTCGAGTCGCCCTTCCCGAATACTGGATTCGCCAGGGTTCAGGCCTGCCGCCATGACCTCAACGACCACCTCACCGACACCAGGAACCGGCGCGGTCATCTCGACCAGATCGAGAACTTCCGGCCCCCCATAGCGGGAGAACTGCACCGAGCGCCACATGAGAACCTCCCGAGGTTGGTCGCGACCGTGCGACTCACACTTACCGAACTTAACGCTGAAGAGGACTCGGGTATTCCGGTTTTTTTACGGCAGGTTTTCCCGGGCCGGCCTTGGCTTGCAGCGCGTGCTCGTACAGTTCACGCTTGCCAAGTCCGCTGGCCGCGGACACGTCGGCCGCAGCTTCTTTCAAGCGGATGCCGCCAGCCACCAGTTCGAGCACCTCGGCCACGCCCATGGCCAGGTCCAGCACCCGCACTTCCGCACCCGCAACGACGATACAGATCTCGCCGCGCACCCCCAAAGCCGCCCACTCGGCGAGCTCTGCAGCTGTGCCGCGTTTGACCTCTTCGAAGAATTTGGTCAGTTCGCGACAGACCACGACGCGGCGGTCGGCGCCGAGCGTTGCGGCGAGGTCGAGCAGCGAGTCCGCCAGGCGATTGGGCGATTCGAAAAACACCATTGTGCGACGTTCGGCGCTGAGATCGCGCAGCAGTTTGACCCGCTCGCCGTGTTTGCGCGGCAGGAACCCCTCGAACGTGAACCGGTCGGTCGGCAGCCCGGACACGGCGAGGGCGGTCAGCACGGCGGACGGGCCGGGCAGGGCGGTGACCTGCACGCCGGCGGCGACCGCGGCATCCACTAAATGAAAGCCGGGATCGGAAACGGTGGGCATGCCGGCGTCGCTGAGTACGAGAATGTCCGTGTCGCGGGCCAGCTCGACCAGTTCGGCGGCCTTGCCGCGTTCGTTGTGATCGTGCAGGGCAATGAGTCTGGGTCGGTTCTCGATGCCGAGGGCTTTGAGCAGGTGCACCGTGACGCGGGTGTCTTCGGCCGCCACGATGGTGATGGTGCTCAGGGTCTCGATCAGGCGCCGGGAGGCGTCGCCGAGGTTTCCGATCGGGGTGGCAGCAAGAATGATCATTCTGCAATTCTCGCAGCACCAGCCGAGCATCCGTTCTTCGGTCCCTCTGTACGATGGTCACGTGCTCGCTACTAGTCGATGGGTTCGCTGGGGCGCTCCCCTCGCAGTGGTCCTCCTGGCCGCGGTGCTACGGCTGTGGAACCTCGGCGTGCCGCACGCGCTCGTCTTCGACGAGACGTTCTATGTCAAGGACGCCTGGAGCCTGTTCAATAACGGCTACGAGTCCACCTGGCCGGCAGACGCCAACGTTCAGTTCGAGGCGGGCCACACCGACATCTTCACAACCGACCCGTCCTTTGTCGTGCATCCGCCGCTCGGAAAATGGCTCATCGGGCTCGGCATGAATCTGCTCGGCCCCGGCAACCCGTGGGGCTGGCGGCTGGCGACGGTCGTGGTGGGGGTGCTCGCGGTCGTGCTCATCATGCTCGTGGCGCAGAAGCTGTTTCAGTCCCGCTTGCTCGCCCTGATCGCCGGTTTTCTGCTCGCGATCGACGGTCACGCCATCGTCATGAGCCGTGTGGCGCTGCTCGACAACTTCGTGATGTTCTTCGCCTTGCTCGGTTTCGGGGCAATCCTGCTGGACCGCGAGTGGCACGCGACTCGACTGGCCAGCCGGCTGGCCGGGCTCCGCGAGCTGGGCTGGGGTCCAGCGCTGTGGTGGCGGCCCTGGCTGCTCGCCGCCGGCCTCGCCTTCGGTCTGGCCAGCTCGGTGAAATGGTCCGGCGTCTATTTTCTCGCCGCGTTCGGCATCTACCTCGTCGTCGTGGATGCGCTGGCCCGGCGCCGTAATGGCGTGTCATTCTGGCTCAGCGCCGCCATCCTCAAACAGGCCCCGGTCACGTTTCTGCTGCTGGTTCCGATTGCCGTCATGACGTTCCTGGTTTCCTGGACCGGCTGGTTTGTCACGCGCGGTGGGTACTACCGCCAATGGGCCGATTCGACCGGGGCCGACGGGGCGGGGGCCGTCTGGACCGGTCCGCTCGCCTGGGTTCCGCATACCCTGCAGAGCTTCTGGCATTACCAGGCGGCTGCGTACACGTATCACGTGGGGCTCGCCACACCGCATCCGTACCAGGCAAACCCGTTGACCTGGCTGTTCATGACCCGACCGACCAGCATGTACTACCGCGGTTCCAGCTCGGGTGAATTCGGCTGCGAGTTGCAGAGCTGCTCTGAGGCCATCACGTCGGTCGGTAACCCTCTCATCTGGTGGGCGGCGACGGCAGCGCTGTTCTACCTCGTCTACCGGCTGGCTCGGTATCGGGAATGGCGGGTCGGTTTCATATTGATGGGCATGGTCGCCGGCTACCTACCGTGGTTGATGTATCTCAACCGCACGGTTTTCCAGTTTTATACGATCGCCTTCGAACCGTATCTGCTGCTCGGACTCACCTTCGTCATTGGCCTGATACTGGAGCAAATTCCCGACCAGGCGCGGCCCAAACGCAGGCATTCAGCACATTCGCAGGTACCGGAATACGACCCCCAACCGCAGCCTGGGGCTCTTCGGGCGGTCATCGTGGGCCTCGGCGTCGCCCTGCTGCTCACGGCGTTTTTCTTCCCGGTATGGACCGGAATGCAGACATCCTTCTTGTTTTGGCAACTGCATGTATGGATGCCAAGTTGGCGATAGAACGGTCGAATACATTCCATTTTTGGCATATACTGACTGGGAATGCTGTGTGAATAAAGCACGAATCGCGGTCGGACGACCGTAGACTGACGACTATCTGCACGACGAGTAATCGCTCACGTCCCGACTGAGAAGTCCCGATCCACTAAGGCCTCATGTCGGAAGCACTAGCCGCACCCTCGGTCCGTATCATCAGGACCCGCCCGGGTGGAGACACCAAGAACCCCACAACCGAATACTCCGCACTCCTGCACACCGTGCGCAATCTGGGCCTGCTCGGCCGGCGCACCGGTTTCTACTGGATGGTGTTCTCCATCCTCGTCGTCGCCACGGGCGGCGCTATCGCCGGTTTCGTTCTGCTCGGTGACACCTGGTATCAGCTGATCATCGCCGCAGCCCTCGGCCTCATCTTCACCCAGTTCGCTTTCTTGGCGCACGAAGCTTCACACCGTGCCGTGTTCACCTCCGGCAAAGCCAACGACCGAGCCGGTCGCATCCTGGCCAACCTGTTCGTCGGCATCAGCTACGCCTGGTGGATGACCAAGCACAGCCGGCACCACGCCAACCCGAACGTCATCGGCAAGGACCCCGACATCGAGCCCGACTTCATCGTGTTCCGCGAGGAAGACGCCAAGAAGGTCAGCCGCCTCGGCGCACTCGTCACCCGCAAGCAGGGCTACTTCTTCTTTCCGCTATTGATGTTTGAAGGCATCAACCTGCACATTCAGGGCTTCAAAACGGTCTTCGGCAAGCACAAGGTCGACCAGCGCTGGATCGAGATCACGATGCTCGTCACCCGCATCTCGCTCTACCTTGCCGTCATCTTCTTCTTCCTGCCGCTCGGCATGGCCTTCGCCTTCGTCGGCGTGCAGATGGCCGTGTTCGGCGTCTACATGGGTGCATCCTTTGCCCCCAACCACAAGGGGATGCCGCAGCTTCCGGCCGAAAGCAAGGTCGACTTTCTGCGCCGCCAGGTGCTGACCAGCCGCAATATTCGCGGTGGCACCTTCATCGACACCTATATGGGCGGGCTCAATTACCAGATTGAGCACCACCTGTTTCCGAACATGGCCCGACCGCACCTGCGCAAGGCGCAGGAAATCGCGAAGGAATACTGCCAGTCGCACGACGTGAAGTACACCGAGACCGGCGTCTTCGAAAGCTACGGCATTGTCATCGCTTACCTCAACAAGGTCGGCCTGGCCGCTCGTGACCCGTTCGACTGCCCGATGACCGCACGGTTCCGCACGCACTAGTTCCACACGCACTAGTTCCGCAGCACTGAATACCTGAAGGCCGTCTCTCCGGAGGCGGCCTTCGTGCGTCGCAGCTGGACCATTTCTGAGAATGTGTCAAATGGGTGCTATTCGGTGTCAAATGGGCATTGTTCGGTGTCAGAGCTTGCTGCTGGCCGCCGCCCTGCTCGCGCCGGTTGGTCTGGCCCTGGCCATGCCACAGTCGACCCAAGCCATCGATGACGGAACCCGGGGCGGGCATCCGAACGCGCTGACCCTGTCCGCGTTTGAAGCCGATCAGTTTGGCACCGACGACTCGACGGCGTTGTTCGAGGAGACGTGCTATTTCATCGGCGGAGGGTTTATTCGGCACGACGGCGACCAGATTCGCGTGGCCGCTCCTCAGCAGCCGCTCCCCTTCGAGTCCAGTGCCGAATTGCTCGCGCTGTGCGACGCGCACGAGCTCAGCATCTGCGAGGTCGCGCGCCGCAACGAAGAAGCCATCCATGGCAGCGCCGCATTCGATGTCGGACTCGACGCCATCTGGGATGCCATGCACGTCTGTGTCGAAGCCGGCCTGGTCGTCGAGGGTACGCTTCGGGGCGGACTCAAGGTCAAGCGTCGGGCCGCAGCGATACGTATGCACTTAGAGGAATATGACCGCCTGCCCGCACACGACCGGGACACCTCGACCGAGTGACTGCACGCCTTCGCGCTCGCGGTCAACGAAGAGAATGCGGCCGGCGGCCGCGTGTCACCGCGCCCACCAACGGGGCGGCTGCCAGGTCGAGGTCGGAGCTGCATGTGCCATGGCGTCCGGTGCGCTCTATGCCGTGCTCGGCGGCACACCGCGCCAGGTCGAGAATGCGGCCGAGATCGCGATGGAGCATCACTTTGGACTGACCTGATACCCGGTCGGCAGCCTGGTACAGGCACCTTGCATCGAACGCAACGCCATCGCCTCGTCGACGGCCGTATCGGCGGCCCGGCTGGCGCTATACGGCGATGGGACCCACCTGGTCTCCCTCGACACGGTGATCGAAACCATGCGCCAAACCGGACTCGACATGATGACGAAGTACAAGGAAACCAGCGAGGGTGGTCTCGCGGTCAACGTAATCGAGTGCTGATCTGATCCCCACCTGGGGGTAGTGACGCCTGTCCGACCGGACCGGTCTCCCCCTAAGCTGGCTGAACGCGGGGGTCGGCCGGGCCGCACCGTCTTTCTTTGAAGGGTTCCACCATTCGCACCGTTTTCGCACGTCGTCCCCGGGGCATCGCCGTCGCTGCCCTCCTGCTCGTTGCGCTGGTCGGCTGCGCCGGTGAACCAGCACCCGCGGTGACGGTGACCATCACTCCGAGCGTCGCACCGACGCCTTCGCCCACGCCGACGCCAACGCCCACTCCGACACCCACGGAGGAAGCGGCATTGATTCCCAACCCGGAAGTACCCGATCTCGTGCCGAACGCGGAACCCGTGCCGCTGCCTCAGGGGCCGGCCGTCGACCTCGGCAGCACACCCGGGGCGCGCGGCACCACGATGTCCGATGGTGCCGGCGCGCTGCTCACCTACACGGTCATCGAAGGTGACGCATTCTTCGATATTGCCCAGCGATTCAATATCCCGGTGCAGCTATTGCTCACCATGAATCCCTCCGTGCCCGGACTCGGCGAAAACATCTACATCAAACAGAAGATCAACCTCGATTGGACCACGACGCTGTAGCTGTGTGTCTAAGAACGACCTGAATCGACTCCGGTTCCGGCCGGTGTCGGCGGCCACCGCTAGCCTTGAGCTATGACTTCACTCGTGCCATCCTCGCTCGTCGTGTCCAGCCCCATTGTGTCCACGCAATGGCTGGCCGACCATCTCGGTTCCGACAATCTGGTCATTCTCGACGCCACCGTGTTTGCCCTGGCACCCGTCACCCCCGATGGGCCGCGTTACCTCAGTGGGCGCGAGGACTACCTCACCAAGGGACACATCCCCGGTGCCGTGTTCGCCGACCTGTTCGACGTTTTCTCCGACCCGACCGGCGAATTCGACTTCTCGCGGCCGAACGCCGAACTGTTTGAAGCGGCCGCAGCATCCGTCGGCATTGATAATGAGACCACGGTGGTCGTCTACGACGCCGTCGTCGGTCAATGGGCGGCGCGCATCTGGTGGCTGTTCCGATCCTTCGGCTACGACGATGTCGCCGTGCTCGACGGCGGCCTGACCAAGTGGCACGCCGAAACGCGCCCGTACGCCACCGGCGCCGTACGCCCGCGGGTCGCCGGCGGCACACACCCAAGATTCGCCGGCGGCTTTGTGGCAACGCCGCGGCCCGAGCTGTGGGTCGACAAGAGCTTTGTCGAGTCGATCGTCGCCGGCCACGCGGATGCCGCCCTCGTTTGCTCCCTACCACCGGCGGAGTTCGCCGGTACGGCCGGAACCCGCCCGCGCGCAGGGCACATTCCGGGCAGTATCAGCCTGCCAGCCGCGAAGCTCGTCGACCCCGTCACGAACGCGTTCCTCCGTGGTGACGCGCTCAAAACGACCCTCGCGCCCACCGTGACCTCGAGCGCTCACCTCGTGACCTACTGCGGCGGCGGGATCGCCGCGGCGGCCAGCGCTCTCGCGCTCATCCGCGCCGGCAACGAGCACGTCTCGATCTATGACGGGTCGCTCAACGAGTGGACGGCCGACGCGGCCGCGCCACTGAGCGCTCCCGGCGCGTAGCGGCGCAGCACTCCGACACCGCACGAGCGCGCCCGATCTGGGTAGTCGCTGCGCCCGTTACCGAAGCGGCTACCAGTCGTGGGCGTGGGCGCGGTCAAGACCCTGTGCTCGATTAAGGGCGCGGGCGCGATTAAGGGCGCGGAGCCGCGCTACAGCCGGTTGACCCCGGTGACGCGCACGACGGCTTCGCCGAGCTCGTCAGAGTCGGCGAGGTTCACGCTCGCGCTGATGCCCCAGTCGTGGTCCCCGGCCGGGTCGTCGAGAATCTGGCGCACGGTCCACTCTTCGGCGCCCTCCTCGATCATGAGCAGGTCGGAGCTGCGCGCGTTGCCGCCGGTGAGCAGCTCATTGTGCTCGGCGAAGTAGCCGTCCATTGCCTCGGCCCAGACGTCACTGGAATAGCCGTGCTCGCGGTCCAGTTCGCCGAGCTGGTCGTAGTGCTCGAGCGCGGCCAACTGCACCCGGCGGAACAGTTCGTTCCGCACCAAAATGCGAAAGGCCCGCGTGTTGGTGGTGAGGCGGCGCGGCGGCGGCGGCAGAATCGCGTGCGATTCGGCGGCGTGCACGGCGAGATCGGGGTGCAGCAGTTCCTCCCACTCGTCGAGCAGGCTCGAGTCGACCTGGCGCACGAGCTCGCCGAGCCATTCGATCAGGTCCAGCAGGTCTTCGTTCTTAGCCTCGTCGGGAATGGTCTGCCGGGCCGCCCGGTAGGCGTCAGACAGGTAGCGCAGCACGACGCCCTCGCTGCGGGCGAGCTTGTAGAACGCGATGAATTCCCCGAACGACATGGCCCGCTCATACATGTCGCGCACGACGGTCTTCGGTCGCAGCTCGAAGTCAGCGATCCACGGCTGGGAAGCCTTGTAGGTCTCGAACGTGTAGTTCAGCAGCTCCTCGAGGGGCTTAGGATAGGTGATCTCTTCGAGCAGCGCCATCCGCTCGTCATATTCGATGCCTTCCCGCTTCATCGCATTCACGGCTTCACCGCGGGCGGCGAACTGCTGCCCCATGAGCACCGGCCGCGGGTCGTCCAGGGTAGATTCCAGAATCGAGATCATGTCGAGCGAGTAAGTGGGCGCTTCGGGGTCGAGCAGCTCGAACGCGGCCAGCGCGAACGGCGAGAGCGGCTGGTTGAGCGCAAAGTTGGCCTGCAGGTCGACGGTCAAACGGATGCTGCCGCTTGCGCTCTGCTCCACAATTCCGGCTTCGCGGAGGGTCTTGTAGATGCCCAGCGCGCGCCGGGCCAGCACCAGCTGTCGCCGCCACGGTTCGTGGTTGTCGAAGACCAGCGAGTGCACGTGCGCGAAGGCGTCGCCGCCGCGCCCGATCACGTTGATCAGCATCGCCGCGGTCATCTGCATGCTCGACGACAGGGTCTCGGGTTCGGCGTCGACCAGTCGGCGAAAACTCGGTTCGCCCCAGGACACAAAGCCGTCGGGTGCCTTCTTGCGCACGATCTTGCGCTTCTTCTTCGGGTCGTCGCCGGCCTTTTCAATGGCCTTGAGGTTGTCGCTCTCGTGCTCCGGCGCCTGGATCACGACCGTGCCGGCGGTGTCGTAACCGGCCCGCCCGGCCCGCCCGGCGATCTGATGGAACTCGCGCACGTTGACCTGGCGCATTTTCACACCGTCGTACTTGGTGAGCGCGGTGAACAGCACGGTGCGAATGGGCACGTTGATGCCGACGCCGAGGGTGTCGGTGCCGCAGATCACGCGCAGGTAGCCGCGCTGGGCGAGCTGCTCGACCAGCCGACGGTATTTGGGCAGCATGCCGGCGTGGTGGACGCCGATTCCCATGCGGATGAGCCGCGACAGGGTCTTGCCGAAACTGGTGGTGAACCGAAACTCGCCGATAAGTTCGGCGATCACGTCGCGCTGCTCGCGGGAGGCGACCTTGGCGCTCGCGAGGGCCTGCGCACGTTCGAGGGCGGCCGCCTGGGAGAAGTGCACGATATAGACCGGGGCCTTGTCGGTGTGCAGCAGTTCTTCGACGGTTTCGTGCACGGGTGTCTGCTCGTAGTAGTAGCTGAGCGGAACCGGGCGCTCGACGCCAGTGACGACGGCGGTGTCCCGCCCGGTGCGCCGGGTCAGGTCGTCGCTGATGAACTTCACGTCACCGAGCGTGGCCGACATGAGAATGAATTGCACCCGCGGCAACAACAGCAGCGGCACTTGCCAGGCCCAGCCGCGCTCCGGGTCGCCGTAGAAGTGGAATTCGTCCATCACGACGAGGTCGACTTCGGTGTCCTCACCGTTGCGCAGGGCGAGGTTGGCGAGAATCTCCGCCGTGCAGCAGATGATCGGAGCGTCGGCGTTGACGCTCGAATCGCCGGTCATCATGCCGACGTTCTCCGCTCCGAAGGTCTCCACCAGGGAGAAGAACTTTTCGCTCACCAGGGCCTTGATCGGCGCGGTGTAGAAGCTGCGCTTGCCGGCCGAGAGCGCGGCGAAGTGGGCCCCGACAGCCACGAGTGACTTGCCGGTTCCGGTCGGTGTGCTCAAAATGAGGTTGGCACCGGAGACGATTTCGATGACCGCTTCCTCCTGCGCCGGGTACAGGGTGAGGCCCTGCTCGGTCGCCCAGCTTTCGAACGCCTCGAAGAGAACGTCGGGGTCGGTTTCGTTTTCGAGGCGTTCAAGCACAGACATAGTCCCTCAAGACTGCACTACCGCGCGCACAAGATGTGACGGATGTCTGACGAAACTGATCCTGCGCCCCCTGCTGGGTGGTAATCACAGCAGCCCGTTCTAGGCTGGCGTCATGGTCTACGTCACCCCGGACACCGCTGCTGTTGCCACGCCAAGTCGTGCCCGGTCACTCTGGCGCCCGGCGGCTGCCGGGCTCGCCGCGGCGCTGGCTGGCCTCGGGCTGGCCGAGCTGACTGCCGCGTGGATCGCCCCCGGCGCGAGCCCGGTACTCACGGTCGGCGCGCTCGTCATCGACATCGTTCCTGCCGGCGTCAAAGACCTGGTGATCGGCCTGTTCGGCACGGCCGACAAGATCGTGCTGATCATCACCATCGTGCTCGTGCTGCTGGTACTCGCCGCCCTCGCCGGAATCCTGGAGAGCCGGCGCCCGCCGTTCGGCCGACTGCTCGTCGCACTCATCGGGGGGATCGCCCTGTTCGCGGCGCTGTCCCGCTCGAGCGCCTCTACCCTCGACGTGGTGCCCGCCGTCGTCGCCATGGGGGTCGCGGCGATCGCGCTGACCCTTCTCACGACCCGGTTGCCGCGGTCCGCACCGGAACCGGCCGGCGCACCCCGCGACCTGAACGGCCCTGACCGTCGTCGGTTTCTCGTCTACACCGGCGTGACCGCCGGCATCGGGCTGCTCGCCCTGGCCGGCGGCCAGATCAGCGCCGCAGCGACCCGGGCAGCGGATGCCGCGCGCGCGCTGTTCACGCTGCCACCGGCATCCGTTCGACAAGCCACCATTCCGGCGGGGGCGAGCCTCGACGTGGCGGGCATCACCCCGCTGATCACCCCGAACGCCGACTTCTACCGCATCGATACCGCCCTCAGCGTGCCGCGCATCGACCCGCGCGACTGGCGGCTGAAGATCACCGGAATGGTCGAGAACGAGGTCGAGATCGACTTCGCCGAGCTGATCTCCCTGCCGCTCGAAGAGAGCACAACGACGCTCGCCTGCGTCTCCAACTATGTCGGCGGCGACCTGATCGGCAATGCCACTTGGCTCGGCTATCCGATTCGCGAGCTGCTGGCCCGGGCGAAACCGCAGACCGGGGCCGACATGGTGCTCTCCCGAAGCCAGGACGGTTTCACCGCAGGCACCCCGATCGAGGCGCTGACCGACGGGCGCAACGCCATTCTCGCGGTCGGCATGAACGGCGAACCGCTGCCGCTCGAACACGGCTACCCGGTGCGCATGGTGGTACCCGGCCTGTATGGCTACGTGTCAGCGACAAAGTGGGTGGTGGAACTCAAGCTCACGCGCTTCGCCGATGAGCAGGGTTACTGGACGCCGCGCGGTTGGTCCGCCCTCGGGCCGGTCAAAGTCTCCTCGCGCATCGACGTACCGCGCGCCGGAACGTCGGCTACGGCCGGGTCGGTCGTCATTGCCGGTGTCGCCTGGTCCCAGCACGTGGGCGTGAGCGCCGTCGCGGTGCAGATCGACGACGGCCCCTGGCAGGACGCTACGCTCGCCGACGCGATCTCAGTCGACACCTGGCGGCAGTGGGCGTACACCTGGACCGACGCCATCGCCGGCGACCACACCGTAAGGGTGCGGGCAACGGATGCCGCCGGCCTCGTTCAAACGTCGGCCACAGCCGACGTCGCCCCCGACGGCGCCACCGGACTGCACGAAGTCACGGTGTCTGTCTCGTAGTTCATTCGGAGTCAGTTGCCCTCATAGGCGGCGCGCAGCCAGCCGAGCAGCTCCGGGTCGACCTCGGCGAGACTCGTCACCGACACCGTGTGGGTGCACATCCCGCCGGCCAGCAGCAATCGGTCGGTGGGCGCGGCATCCGCCAGATTGACGCCCAGCTGCAGGCGCTTGGCGCTCGCCGCTGCGATCAGGGCGAATGGCCTGTGGCGCCGCAGCGAGACGCGTGGGGGCTGCGCCAGAACGCGGGAATTCGGGTAGCGGGGTGAGGCCGGGCGCGCACGGTGCGCGGGAGACGCGCCGAAACGCGGGAGTTCGGGCGTGGCCAGAACTCCCGCGCCACCAGAACTACCCCAACCCACAGGCATAAACACTCACCTCCTGTCTCAGGCAGGTTGACAACTACCGTGCGCCTGCCGCGCACTGGCGCAAGTCCCGCGCCGCGTGACGCTCCCCGTTCGAGGGCGACCGACTAGCCGTTGGCCCCGCTCGTGTTGATCACGCCGTTGACGCCGGCCGGGAAGAACCCGCCCGAACGCACCGGGGCCGCGTTGAGATACGTGATATTGAGCACCTGGGCGGCGCTGCGGCTGAAAGCCAGACCGTTGGCATCGGTCGGCACGAGGTTCGCCTTCGACGCGTTGCCAATGCCCTGGTCGAGGTCGGACGAACCATCGACGGCGTCGCGCACATCGGAGATCGCCTGGGCGGTCGTGTAGACCGACGGCAGGGCAATACCGAGCGCGTAGAGCGTGCTGCGAATGACACCGGCGTGATATGCCTCGACCGCGAGCAGGCCAGCCGCCGCCTCCAGGAACGTCTTGTTCGAGATCAGGGGCGCTGCGCCCTTGTAGGCGGTCACTCCGACGTCTTCGAAAATGAAGGCACCGAACAGAAAGTTCGCCTCGTTGGCGTAGACGTCGAACTTTTGCCCCGGCTTGACCAGCCCGGCCGCCTGGGCGGCAGCCGTGAAGCTCGCATCGAGGTTGATCTTGGGGCGGGACACGGCGACGCTGCCGAGCGCTGACCGTAGGAAGGCCACGTGCGCCTTCTCGTCGGCGGCGATCTCGTCGGCGTACTTCTTGATAATTGCCGTCTTGAAGTGCACCATGCGACCGCCGGTCACCCCGCCGCGGGTTCCGGTTCCTGTGGTCAGACCGTCGGGCAGCCCGCTGCCGGTCGTGGCGCGCAGGTAGAACTCAGCCTCGAGGTATTCAAGGTTGAGTGCGAAGTTCAAAATGGAGGCGTCGCTGGGCGCGGCTGCTGGTGCCACGGCAGCTTCCGCCGCGAGCGCCGGACCGCCGGTGGCGAGTACCGCCGCTCCCACGCCGAAGCCGGCCACACCGGCAGCCCGCAGAAAGTTGCGGCGGTCCGTGGAATTCTCTGCACTGCGGTTGATGGCATTCGTAATGAAACCCTGATCGAACATCCTTGTTCTCCTGACGTTGTATGAATGTGCCGAGCGTGTCTGAACAGACCTCGTCAACCTACCCGCGCAAAACAGATCGCCCCAACGGCTGGACACGGACGTAAGCAAACGATAAGGAGTACGTGCGCTTTAAGCGGATGCTGATCCACGATCAGAGCAGCAGCCCGTCCGCTCCGACGGGAGGTAGGCGCCGGGCCGCCCGGCGGTCGTGCAGCACCGCGATGCCGTAGGCGGCAAAGTAGAGCGCGACCATGGGCACCGCGAGCAGGAACATCGATACGACGTCGGCGGCCGGCGTCGCGATGGCGGTGAACAGAATGATCACGAGGATGGCCACCCGCCAGGATTTGATGACCGAACGGGCGCTGATCACCCCGGCGAAGTTCAGCAGCACGATGAACACCGGCAGCACGAACGCGATGCCGATGGCGATCATGAGTTTGAGCACGAAATCAAAATAGTTCTGGGCGTTGATGAGCGCTGCGTCCTGCTGCGGCGCGAAACTCGTCATGAGCTCGACGACGTGCGGCAGCACGTACCAGCCAGCCGCACAGCCGATCAGAAATAGCGGAACGGCCGAGAAGAAGAATCCGAAGGTGTATTGCTTCTCGCGGCGGGTCAGCCCGGGGACCAGAAAGGCGAAGATCTGGTAGAGCCACATCGGGCTCGAGACGATCAACCCGACGTAGAACGAGATGCGCAGCTTCAGGTCGAACGCACTCGTAATGTCGGGGTAGTTGATCTGCGCGTTGCGGTTCTGCGCCCGAACGATGGCATAGATCGGCTCGCGCAGCCCATCCCAGACGAATCCGGACAGCAGCCAGCCCGCAATCGCACCGACCAGGATTCCGGCAGCGGCGAGAAAGAGGCGCTTGCGCAATTCCAGCAGATGCTGCCCGAGCGACATTTTGCTCTTGTCGGGAGTGCTGCGCACTCCCTGAACCACCATCAGGCTTTCGGGTGTGGTGCGCCGCGCGAGTCTGTACTGGGGCTGCTGTGGGCGCTCGTGCTGCCGTCGGTGTCGTCGGCCGGCCGAGTTTCACCGTTGCGGTCCGGCGTGATCTCGCTCTTGAAGATCTTCATCGACTGGCCGAGACTGCGGGCGAGCCCCGGCAGCTTCGGAGCGCCGAACAACAACAGGATCACAACGAGAATGATCAGAAAATGCCATCCGGTCAGGTTGCCCAGCATATGAATTCTCCTTCGAATCAAGTCGGTCGTGCAGCAGTGTAACCGCCGCAGCACCGACAAATCCGGGAAAAGCTCAGTATTTCCTGCGGCCGTAAGGTTTCTGCCAGCCGGTTATCGTCAGCTGGTTGACTCGGCCGTCGCCGCGGCGAAGCGCTCGAGAACATCCCCGATCCGCGCTTTGCAGCCGCCACATCCGGTGCCGGCGCGAGTGGCCGCACCGATGCAGGCGATGGTGGTGTTGCCGGCTTCGGCAGAGTCGGCAATGGCGCCGACGGTGACGCCGTTGCACCAGCACACGGTCGCGTCCCGCGCGAACGCGCTGCCAGCCTCGGGCTCGTAGTCCGGTCCGTCGTAGCGCAGCAGGACAGAGCGGTCCGCCGGCAGCTCACTGCCGCGCTCGAACAGCAGGGTCAGCTCGGCGGCCGTGCGCGGCATCCCGACGCAGACGAAGCCGGCGAGAATGCCGTCGCGGGTGACCATTTTCACATAGCGTCCGTGCTCAGGGTCGGCCCACTGCGACACGTGCAGCGGAGCGGATGCACACCCCGCAGCGTGGACGTCGACGGAAAGGTCCCAGGGGTCGGCAGAGGTGTTGCCGACCGAGACTACGTCGATTCCCTCGGCTTTGAGCATGACGACGGCCGAAGCGGATGCCGCGAGCGCCGCCGTGTCGGGCCGACCCAGCACCTCGGCGGTGAACCGTGCGGCGAGCCAGTCGGCCTGGCGCCAGCCCGGACCGATCAGGCCGCTCGGCCCGCCGGCCGGCGGCGCCGTCGAATCGCCGGCGCGGGGCGCGGCTGCCACGTGGGCACAGTCGCCGATCGCGTAGATACGCGCGTCGGTCCAGCTCTGCAGGTTCTCATCGACCAGGATCCCGGTCGAGACCGGCAAACCGGCCAGCTGGGCCAGTTCGGTGCGGGCGCCGACCCCGCAGGAGAGCAGCAGCAGGTCGCCATGAATCTGTTTGCCGTCGGCGCAGATCAGGGCGTCGAAGCGGTCGACGCCGTCGTCGTCCTGGTGAAACAGCAGGCTTTCGGCGCGGGAGTGGTTGACCATGGTGACGCCGGCCCGCCGGGCGCTCCGGGCGAGCACGCTGCCGCCGCCCCGGTCGAGGTTGCGCGCCATCGGAATCTCTCCGTGGTAGACGACGCAGGCCTCTCCCCCGGCGGCGGCAGCGGCGAGCGCGATCTCCATGCCGAGCACGCCGGCGCCGAGCACGACGATGCGTTTGCCGGCCGTCACTGCTGCGAGTACCCGCTCAGCGTCGTCCAGGTCGCGCAACACGGTGACCCCGCGCGGGAGCGGGGCGCCGCTTGTGTCGAGGGTGGCGGCATCCGCTGGAGGTATCTGGCGGTCTCGGCGCACCCGGGTGACGCCGTCGAGCGTGGGGATATTGGCGCGGGCGCCGGTCGCGAGCACGAGCCGATCGTAGGGCAGCAGGGTGCCATCGCTGAGGGAGACCGCCCGGCGGCTGCGCAAAATGGCCGTGACACTCACACCGCGGCGCAGGTGCACGCCGGCCTCCCGGGCGGCGAGCGTGTCGGTGATATCCAGGCTCTCCCGGTCGGCGTTTCCGACGGCATATTCGGCGATCAGCACCCGGTTGTAGGCGTCGGCGCTCTCGGCCCCGACCACGGTCAGGGTGGCCGCGCCTTGGCGCACGAGCGGCAGCAGCTCTTCAACGAAACGGGCACCGACCGGGCCGTAGCCGACCAGCACGATGCGCTCGGGTTGCTCAGACATGGGCGCCTGCTTCCACGAGTGCTTTCACTCGAACGGTCGTCTTCTTGAATTCGGGCATGCCGCTGATGGGATCGGTCTCGTCATCGGTCAGCAGGTTGGCGCGCTGGTCGCCGGCAAAGTGAAACGGTAGAAACACCGTGTCGAAGCGGATGTCGGCGCTCACCTGGGCGCGGCAGCGCACCGTTCCGCGGTCGTTGCTGACTTCGACCCAGGCCTCGTCCTCGATCCCGAGCTGCTCGGCGGTGGCCGGGTGCAGCTGCAGGCGGGCCTCCGGCTGGGCATCGGCCAGTTCTTTCACCCGCCGGGTCTGGGTTCCGCTCTGATAGTGCTCGAGCAGGCGACCGGTGATCAGAGTCAGGGTGCCGCCGACCTGGGCCGGCGCGCCGAGGCGCCGCGCCGTGACGGCGACGAGGTGCGCGCGGCCGTCGGGGTGGGCGAAGCGATCCAGAAAGAGCCGCGGCGTTCCGGTGGACCCGACCGGGTAGGGCCAGAAGGCCGGTTCCTCGGAGTCGAGCAGGGCATAGCTCAGGCCGGAGTAGTCGGCCAGCCCGCCCGCGGAGGCCTGGCAGAGTTCGTCGAACACCGCAGCCGCCTCGGCGCTGAAGGTTCCCGGGGAATTCAGCCGTCTGGCGAGTTCCTGCCAGATCCACAGTTCGCTGCGCACTCCCCCCGGAGCCTCGACGGCCTGGCGACGACGAATAACGCGGCCCTCGAGCGATGTCATGGTCCCCTCTTCCTCGGCCCACTGGGTCACCGGCAGCACCACGTCCGCCAGCACCGCGGTTTCGGAGAAGAAGAAGTCGGCCACGACCAGAAAGTCGAGCGTTTTAAGGGCGGCCCGCACCCGGTCGGCGTTCGGCGCGGAGACGACGACGTTGGAGCCGTGTACCAGCAGACAGCGGATGCCGCCCGGCTCGCCGAGTGCGCTCAGCAGCTCGACCGCGGGCAGGCCCACACCGGGCAAGCTGTCGGGGTCGACGCCCCAGACCCCGGCGACGTGGGCCCGGGCGGCAGGGTCGGTGATCTTGCGGTAGCCCGGTAGCTGGTCGCACTTCTGCCCGTGCTCGCGACCGCCCTGCCCGTTGCCCTGGCCGGTGAGGGTGCCGTAACCGGAATGGCTCGTGCCGACTAGGCCGAGCACGAGGCTGAGGTTGATGGCCGCGGTGGCTGTGTCGGTGCCGTCGGCGTGCTGCTCGACGCCGCGCCCGGTGAGAATGTAGGTGCCAGCGCCGGTCGCGGCTCCCCGGGCAGCGCCGGCGGCGAGGCGGCGGGCGAGTTCGCGCAGCTGCCAGACCGGAACGCCGGTCTGTTCCTGCACGCGGATCGGCCACCACTGGCTCACGCTGCGGCGCACGGCGTCGAACCCGGTGGTGCGGGCTTCGAGGTAGTCCTGGTCGGCGAGTTTCTCGGCGATGACGATGTGGGTCAGCCCGAGCAGCAGCACGAGGTCGCTGCCCGGGGTCGGCTGCACGTGCATGCCGGCGCCGTCCGCGGTGAGCCGGGCGGTCGCGGTACGCCGTGGGTCGACGACCACGAGGCCACCGGCGGCACGGGCTCCGTCGAGGTGGCCAATGAACGGAGGCATGGTCTGTGCCACGTTGGAGCCAAGAATGAGGATAGTGTCGGCCGCATCCAGCTCGTCCACCCGAAACGGCAGCCCGCGGTCGAGGCCGAAGGCACGGTTGCCGGCCGCGGCGGCGCTCGACATGCAGAACCTGCCGTTGTAGTCGATGCGGCTGGAGCGAAGCGCCACCCGGGTGAACTTGCCGAGCTGGTAGGCCTTCTCGTTGGTCAGGCCGCCGCCGCCGAACACGCCGACCGCGTCGGCCCCGAACTCCGCACGGGTCTCGCGCAGCTTCGCGGCGACGAGGTCGAGCGCGTCGCTCCAGGCGACCGGCTCGAAGGTTCCGTCGGCCTGGCGCAGCAGGGGTTCGAGAATCCGGTCCGGCGAGACGAGCAGTTCGGCCGAGGTCCAGCCCTTCTTGCACAGGCCGCCACGGTTGGTGGGAAAGTCCCGGCCCGCGACCGTTACTGCGGCGGCCAGCGAAGCGGATCCGTCAGCATCCGCTTCTCTCGCTGTCGCAGCAGCGGAACTCAGTGTCATCGCGCACTGCAAAGCGCAGTACGGGCAGTGGGTGGCGGTCGCGGGCATAGGGTCCTAGATCTTCTGGCCGGCGACGGAGGAACCGCGGCGGAGGTAGACGAACGCGGTGACGCACATCATCACAACATAGGCGATGGCGAAGGCGTAGATCGCGCTGGAATAGTCCCCGGTGGTGGTCTTGGAATGGCCGAGCACCTGCGGAATGATGAACCCGCCGTAGGCGCCGACCGCGGAGATGAGGCCGAGGGCCGCGGCCGTTTTACGCTGGGTGTTGACGTCGCCCGAGTTCTGGTGGGCGTCTTTCACACCGCTTCTGGCCGAGAACACGCTCGGAATCATGCGGTAGGTCGAGCCGTTGCCGATTCCGGTGGCGACGAAGATGAGCAGGAAACTGCCGAGGAAGGCCCAAAAGTTACCGAGCGGCAGCACCGCGACGACCACGAGAGCTCCGACGGCCATCACGCCGAAGGCGGCGACGGTGACGGATGCCCCGCCAAAGCGGTCGGCCAGGCGTCCGCCGGCCGGGCGGGCCAGCGAACCGACGAGAGCGCCGATGAAAGCGAGCGACAGGGAGGCGGATGCGACCTGGAAGGTGGAGTAGGCCGGAAACTGGTCGGCGATGAGCTTGGGGAAGACGCTCGCGAAACCGATGAAGGAGCCGAAGGTGCCGATATAGAGCACAGCGAGAATCCAGAAGTGCGGTTCCTTGACCGCGGCGATCGAACCGGCGAAGTCGGCCTTGGCGTTGGTGAGGTTGTCCATGTACTTCCAGGCGCCCCACATGGCGACGAGGATGAGCGGAATCCAGAACCAGCCGGCGAAGCTGATGTTCAGGGTGCCGACGGCGCCGAGGGTGATCACGATCGGCACGATGAGCTGGGCCATCCCGGCGCCGAGGTTGCCGCCTGCGGCATTGAGGCCGAGCGCGTAGCCCTTCTGGCTCTGCGGGTAGAAGTAGGTGATGTTCGACATCGAGCTGGCGAAATTGCCGCCACCGAAGCCGGCGAGCGCGGCGACGAACAGCATGACGCCGAACGGGGTGTCCGGGTTGCCGACGCAGAATCCGAGGGCGGTCGAGGGTATCAGCAGCAGGCCGGCCGAGATGATGGTCCAGTTGCGACCGCCGAACTTGGGCACCATGAACGTGTACGGAAAGCGCAGGGTCGCGCCGACGAGGCTCGGCATCGAGATGAGCCAGAACACCTCGGTGGTGGAGAAGGTGAAGCCGGCGGCCGGCAACGACACGACGACGATGCTCCACAGTTGCCAGACCACAAAGCCGAGGAACTCGGCAAAGATCGACCATTTGAGGTTGCGGACGGCGATGAGCTTGCCGCCCTGTTCCCACTGCTTCTTGTTCTCCGGGTTCCAATTGTCGATCCACCGGCCCGGACGGTGCACGAGCACGGCGGTGTCGGTATCGATCACGTTCGGTGCTGATTCAACGGTGCTGGATGTCATCGAAGTCCCCTCGGGATGAAGCGGCAGGCAGCCCGAGCGGCTGGCCATGACTTCGACGTTAGCCAGCGCGTGTTTCCGGCAACCGTGGCACCGGTTACCTTTCGATCACGAGATGATCACACCAGCTCGGGGGACGTGATGGGGCGCTGTTACATGACGGACACAATACGGGCAACGGATGACGAGGGTGGCAGACTTAGTCAACCTGCGCTCCGCTGTTTGAAAGGCCACCTAATGACGATCACCGCTGCCGCCGACGGTTCTGCCCTCGGAAACCCCGGACCAGCCGGTTGGGCCTGGTACGTCGACGACTCCTCCTGGGCGGCTGGCGGCTGGAAGCACGCGACCAACAACCAGGGTGAGCTCAAGGCCGTGCTCGAACTGTTTCGGGCGACCGCACACATCGACGACGATTTGCTCGTGCTCTGCGACAGCCAGTACGTGATCAACTCCGTCACCAAGTGGATGAAGGGCTGGAAAGCGAAGGGCTGGCGCAAGGGCGACGGCAAACCGGTCATGAATCTGGATTTGCTCAAGGAGATCGACGAGGCCATCGCCGGGCGTCGCTACCGGTTCGAGTGGGTCAAGGGGCACGTCGGGCATCCGCTCAACGAGGCCGCCGACGAGCGTGCGCGCGGGGCGGCCGAGGCGTTTCAGCGCGGCCGTCCGGCACCGGCCGGGCCGGGTTTTCGCGCGGGCGGAGCGGCGGCCGAGCCTGGTGTTAGCGGAGGGCGCGCTGCGACGGCTGCGGCATCCGTCGGTCAGCGCTCGCCGACGTTGACCGCGGACCGGGTGACGGAGCAGGCTTCGGCCTACGCACACGATGAGCTGTTCTCTTTCGACGATCTCGGTCACGACATCGGCGAGGATTTTCGCGACCTGACCGACCCACACGGCACGGGCGCGGTGCGCAGCGCGGGCGAGTTGCACCGGGTGACCCTGTCGCTCAGCGCCGAGGAGCACCGGCGCCTGGTGCAGCGGGCCGCTGCCCGCAACGTGACCGTCGAGGAGTACCTACGCGGTCTGATCTAGGGCGTGAGACCATGGAACATGATCGTTTCACCCTTTAATCCCACGCAATTGCACGTTTTCGAGACCGCACTCGGCGAACGCCGCCTCGAACTGACCGAGAAGTCCCAGCGTCTCGCCGACACCTTCGCCGGCGTGCAAAGCTCCCGTAGCGACGGCTCGGCCGATGGCGCCCACGACGCTGAGGCTTCCTCGCTGCGCACCGAATGGTCACGCATGTCGGGATTTCAGGGCGAGGCCGTCGAAGAGCTCGCGGCCATCGACCGGGCCCTGCAGCGCATCGTCGATGGCAGCTACGGCCGGTGCGTGCGCGGCGGCGAGATTATCCCCGAGGGCCGGCTGCAGATCAAGCCCGCCGCCGACCTCTGCATCGCCTGCGCCGAGACGGCCGCGCCGCGACGACGCTAGCTGCACCCACTTTCACGCTACGCGGGAGTTGTGCAGCAGCAGATGCCGCGTCAACGCACGCCGATCAGCGAGCGCAGCCCGAACTCGGAGACGATCGGGATACCGTAGTCGCGGGCCTTGCCGGTCTTTCCGGTGAACGACTCCGGGTTGGCGGCGACCAACAGCCGGGTGCGCATCGTGACCGCCGTGCCCAGAGACAGTCCGCGGGCAACCAATTCTTTGCCCCAGTCGGCGCGGGCGCGGGCCATGTCACCGGTCAACACGACGATATCGCCGCGTTCCAGCAGTACTTCGTCGATGGAGGTAACCGTTTGACGCGGCGCCAAGGCGGGCGTAGCCAGCGCGGTCGCGACGACCTCAGGGGCAACATCGAGCATGCGGGCGACGGCGATCAGCTCGGCCGAATCGGCAATGCTCAGCGCGCCGCTCGACCACGCGACGCGCACGAGGTCTTCGAAGTAGCCGCGGTGCAGGGCGGTGCAGTCGGTCGGGCTGATCCCGCTGACTTCCGCCTGTATGCGCAACTCACGCGTGTCACGAGGCAGAAGCACGCGATCGAGCAGACACAGATCGAGCAGGGCGAGATAGTCGAGGTGCTCCTCCGGGCCGGTGTAGTCGGGCAGCTTCACAGTCACCCGGGCGAGAAAACTCGGCGTCGCCAAGGCAACCGTGGGTGTCGGGTCGCGGTGCACCCAGGCCGGCGCAGTGCCGACCGGCGCAGTGCCCGTGGTTACGCGCGGGAGGGCCGGCCAGACATTCAGCTCGGCCCGGTCGAGCGCGTCGGTCCACGGGGCAGCGCTCGGCGAACCGTGCAAATAGGCCGCCAGCAGGCTCGCACCGGCGACGGCCTGCACGAGTGCTCCAGGGCCGGGCTCGATCTCAATGTCGTACGCCGCGCAGCAATCCACCAGCAGTCGTCCGGCACCCGGCAGGTAGCTGCGGGCCAGTTGCATGGTGCAGACAACTTCGAGTCCGCGACTGGGGGCGTAGCCGATCTGGTCGAACTCGCTCATCAGAAAGCCGGTGACGAACTGGGCATTGTGGGTGACCAGCACGCGTCCGCTGAGCAGATCGACCAGGCGCGGAGCGATCTGGGCAAACGTCGGTGCGCGCAGCAGCTCGGCCGTGCTGACGCCATGGTTCGTCGCGCCCCCCACGTTGCTTTCCGGGTTGACGACAGTCTCCCACCGCGCAGTAATGTGACCACCCTCGTCGAGGTGCACCACGGCGACCTCGACGACCCGGTCCCGTTGGTACGGGAACAGTCCAGTGGTTTTCAAACTTATAACGGCGTATCCACGTTCGGGCATGGTCACACTCCACAATCTTGTGTTGTGAAGTTATCGACAAACCGCCGGCTGTGCGACTTCCCCTTCGGGGGCTTGACGCGTCGCCTGAACTACTGATTTATGCGCAGTAGGTCTCGTCGTGTGGCCAAAAACTGCTCAGGCGTTGGGTCTAACCCAGTACGGCCTAGGCTGAACCCTGCAGGCGCGAGCGGACGCTGCTCACGCGTCCGGCAGGCCAGGCGTGCGAGCAGCTTTCGGGCGCGCAATCACAAATTTGCAGCCACGACAGCGGGCTGGGCGACGGCGCCCGGGCTAGCGTGCCGGGGCGGCGGCCGCCTTCTTCGCCGAGTTCTTCGGCGGCAGCAGGGTATCGGCCTCTTCGAGGGACATGCCGTTCGTCTCGGGGACCTTGCGCAGCACGAACCAGAACGACAACCCGGCGAACAGGGCGTAGAGGCCGTAGGTGATCGGCAGTGAGGCATCCGCCATCGGGGGGAAGCTGACTGTGATCAGGAAGTTCGCCATCCACTGGGCCGCCGCGGCGAGCCCGAGTGCCTTGGCCCGAATCGAGTTCGGGAACATCTCCCCGAGCAACACCCAGACCACGGGACCCCAGGACGCGCCGAACGAGATCACGAACAGGTTGGCCGCAACGAGCGCGATCGGCGCCCACGCCCCCGGCAGGCTCAGCTCGCCACCCACCGTCACCGACTGGCTGAACGCGATAGCCATGGTGGCGAGCGACACCGTCATGCCGATGGAACCGGTGAGCAGAATCGGTCGCCGTCCGATCCGGTCGACCAGGGCGATCGCGACCAGGGTGACCAGGATGTTGGTCACCGAGGTGATCACCGAAATGGTCAGCGAGTTGGATTCTTCGAACCCGACGGCCTCCCAGAGGGTGGTCGAATAGTAGAAAATCACGTTGATGCCGACGAACTGCTGGAACACCGACAGTATGATGCCGACCCAGACGATCGGCTTCAGCCCGAAGGTACTCCCCCGCAACGAGCCCGATTTCTGGGATCGTGCGTCGACCTCGATCGACCGTCGCATGTCGCGAATCTCTCGATCGACGTCGCCGCTCGGCCAGAGCCGGGTGAAGACGGCGCGGGCATCCGCTTCTTTATCTTTCAGAATGAGAAAACGCGGGGATTCCGGCAGGATGAACGCGATTCCGCCGTAGACGATGGCCGGAACCGCGCCGGCCAGGAACATCCAGCGCCAGGCTTCGAGGCCGAACCAGAACTCGCTGCCGGCGCCGCCGGCGCTCTCGGCGAACAGGGCATCGGAGAGCAGAGCGGTGAAGATTCCGAGGGTGATCGCGAGCTGCTGCAGCGAGCCGAGGCGCCCACGCATCTGACGCGGTGAGATCTCGGCGATATAGGCCGGTGCGACAACGGATGCGAGACCAATACCGAGTCCGCCGACCACCCGCCAGATGATCAGGTCGACGACGCCGAAGGCGAAGCCGGAGCCGATCGAGCTGACCAGGAACACCACGCCGCCGACCACCATCATGGGGATGCGGCCGTAACGGTCGGCGAAGCGCCCGCCGAAGAACGCTCCGGCCGCGGCGCCGAGCAGCGCGCAGGCCACGGCGAACCCGGTCAGGGTGGCGTTCAGCCCGAATTCCTGCTGGACCGCGTTGACGGCCCCGTTGATGACCGAGGAGTCGAAGCCGAACAGAAACCCGCCGAGGGCACCGGCGATGGCCAGCGCGATGACCTTTCGGTTCGTGCTCGGAATGCCGCGGTCGGTCGTGGATGTCGTGCTGTCGGTCAAGTGCCGCCCCCTGAGTCAGGTGACCCGCGCTGTACGCGCGCGTCTGGTGCATCGATTGTGCAACCTGACCAGCCTACTTCGGGTGCCACTCGTTTCTGAAGTCCTGCCCTCAGCCTCCGCCGATGTCCGCGTCCCGCTGAGTGGTGCTATACCCCGCACATCCAAGCGAATGTCAGCCGACACTTATAACCCTGTCTCAGGCTCGGAGGCGTCACGATTCGCGGCGTGGCCTGCTCGGTGCCAGACTTAGACCATGGTGTTCTCACTGCCGATCCTCGATTTCTCTCAACTCGACGCTGGCGAAGCCGAAGCTGCGGTATTCCGCGCCGAACTCCTGCGCGTCACCCACGAGGTCGGGTTCTTCTACCTGACCGGCCACGGTGTCGACCCGCAGCTGACGAAAGAGCTCCTCGCCGTCTCCCGCAAATTCTTTGATCTGCCGGCCGACCAGAAACTCAAGCTGGAAAACATCCACAGTCCCCAGTTTCGCGGTTATACCCGCGTTGGCGGGGAGCTCACCGCCAACGCCGTTGACTGGCGTGAGCAAATCGATATCGGAGTAGACCGCGAGCCCGTGCCCCTCGCCGTCGGAACTCCAGACTATTGGCGCCTCGAGGGCCCGAACCTCTGGCCGGAGTCCTTGCCCGAGCTGAAGACCGTCGCCCTGCGCTGGAATGAGGAGCTGAGCCGCATCGCGCTTCGCCTGCTGCGCGCCTGGGCACTCGCCCTCGGCAGCCCCGAGAGCGTCTTTGACGCCGCTTTCGCCGAGAACCCGTTTCTCTTGACCAAGATCGTGCGCTATCCCGGCCAACCGGTACGTGCCCAGGGCGTGGGCGAGCACCGCGACGGTGGAGTTCTCACACTGCTGCTCGTCGAACCAGACAAAGACGGCCTGCAAGTCGAGCACGATGGCGAGTGGATCGACGCTCCCCCGCTCGACGGCGCCTTCGTCGTGAACATCGGCGAAATGCTCGAACTGGCAACGGATGGCTACCTCAAGGCGACCCTGCACCGCGTTTTCTCCCCTGAAGACGGGTCCGACCGCATCTCCGTGCCGTTCTTCTTCAACCCTTCACTCGACACCGTAATGCCGCGACTGCAGCTCGACGAGAGTCTGACTCGCGAGGCCCGCGGGCTCTCTGCCGACCCGACCAACAGCCCCATTCTCGAGACGACCTACGGTGACAACGCCCTGCGCTACCGCTTACGCGCCCACCCCAACGTGGCTGCGGCCCACCACGCCGATCTGATCTAACCCCAGATAACAGATGCTGCCCGGACCGAGACAACCGTCATACGCGTTACCTAAACCGTCTACTCGATGATGACCTCCTTCCGGGCCTGAATAGCATTAGAGCACTAAATCCCAAAGTGAGCTGCTGCGGATATCTCGGACAGTGGGCCCTCTTAAAATGAGGGTCTACTGAAAGTAGAGATCAGCATTACCGCAGCACGTAGGCGTTTCACCCAGGAGTTCAAAGACGATCGGAAAGTCCCGCTGTTCTGGGCCGTGACCCTGCACAAACCAAGCCAGGGCCGTTTCGACGCGCGGATGGCTCGGACACTCGGCTCGGTCCACGGCTGGGTGCCGACCATCACCGTCACCAGCTGCATCGTAGTCGCCGTCGTCGCGCAGCTTCGACTGGACGTGCTGAGCCACCTGTGACGGGCATCCGGCTGGCCTGACGCGGATCCCTCGGCTCAGATCGGATTTGCCGAGCGGCTTTCTGTACTCAGCAGCACGACCACGGCATCGGAAGTCAGCGACGCTGCGGTGCGTCTGCCCGGATCGCCTGCGATTGCGCGCATCGCAGCCAGGGACGACGCGCCGCACGGGCCGGCGTCCACCCCGAGCTGCTCGAGATCGTGCACAGCGCGCCGCGTGTCGTCCTCCGAGACGGTGACTGCGGCATCCAGGCCGTCGATCAAATATGGCCAGGAGTTGCTCGACGGCGTGCCGCAGTTGAGGCCGGCCATGATCGTGTATGAGGTCGGCACTGAGGTGAGCGTACCGGCTTGCAGCGAGACGATGACGGATGGTGCGTTCTCGGGTTCGACGCTCAGCAGTGTCGGAACCGCGGCGACTCCATCCGGTCGCGAGCGATAGTGGCGGATGGCCGCCTCAGCCAGGGACCCGACACCGACGGGAACCGCCACCAGGTCGGCGAGAAGCCCCAATTCCCCCAGCTGCGCGTCAGCCTCACTGAAGATGGTCGAGTAGCCGTCGACGATAAGCTGCGGTACCTGCTCATAGCCGGGCCAGGCGGTGTCCTGGATGTGGAGTGCACTCTCCCCCGCCGACTCGACATAGGCGCGGGCGGCAGCCACCACGCCGTCGTACGGTGCGTCCACCCCAACTACCCCCGCACCCTCCGATTCGATCGCCGCCCAGGGGAGCTTCGACAGGTAGTTCGAGACGAAGATGCGCGCGGGCAGGCCGAGCAGCCGCGCCATATGGGCGACCGCGCGTCCGTGGTTGCCGTCGGTCGCGGCGACCAGGGTGAACGGTGCCTGCGCGGTCAGCCGGTCGCGCAACTCGTCCAGCGGAAGCGCCGCATCCGGCGACCCTACCCGAGCCGACAGCACACGGGACACCGCGTACGACGCGCCCATCATCTTGAACGCCGGCAGGCCGAATCGGAACGATTCGTCTTTCACGAACGCACGGCCGACCCTCAACTCGTCGGCCAGGGCGGAAACCTCCGTGAGCGGGCTCGGCCGGTAGTCGGGCAGGCTGCGGTGGAATTGCAGGATCGAGTCGTCCACAGCATCCGTTCGCCACCGTCTGGCGGCCGGGTTGGAGTAGAAATTGTCAGTCATGCTACCTCTACTTTTCCTAAAGAGTTCGTTCCGCAATAGTCGATGATGACGCCGTGGAGCACGCGGGTGACGGTCTCCAGAGACTTGCGCTCGTATGGTGAATTGAGACAGAGATAAGAAGAATCTGTTTCATGACTAATCGTCTAAAATTCACCCCTTCCAGTTCCAGTCCGAGTTGAGCAGACTTCTACGTTTGCTGTTGGTGTCCCCGGAGGTCGGCAATGAAATTCACGTTCTCCCGTGGGTTGGCTGCAGAAGAGTCGCGGCCATCGTGATGATCGTGATTTTCCCGGCCCTATTCGTGCCGAGAATGCCACGATCTCGTCCGGTTTGATCTGCCGGGGGAGATTGCACCCCGCCTCAATCGAGTTGGCAGGACAATGGAATGACCAGCGAACAGGGATCAGCTTTGGCGGACGAAGCCCGTCACGCAACGGTGGGCTCGTCGAGTAATGCGGCCGCGTACATCGGTCGGGCGGCGTCGGCACTCGGCGGATGGAACAGCCCGGCCGTAGCATCCCGGAACAGGCGGTTAAGCTCGGAGCTGTTGTTGAATCCGCTGCCACTTGCGCACATTAGCGCGGTCTCGGTCGCGTGCCGGGCCACGTTGGATGCGTTGATGCGCGCGCTGACCAGACGCAGCGGCCAGCCTGCGCCGTGGTCGATGAGGTCGTCGAAGTCGCGAGTGTGGGCATCCAACTGCGCGGGCACGGCCATGTACGCCATGAGGGCGTCGGCCAGGCGTGCCCGGAACTCCGGAACCTGGGCGTAGGTAGTGCCGTTCTTGGCCGACTTCCGGCTTTTCAGCCCCGCGGCGCCCAGATCCAGCGCACGGCGCGCGACACCCGTGTACACAGCCCCGATCAGCAGTTGAAAGTTACTCGTGATCGCGAACGTCAACAGATCGGGGTATCGCCCCGTCGGAATTCTGCGAGCGACCTTCTCCGGCCGCATCCGCACGTTCTTCAGGATCGTCGCACGGCTCTGCGACGCGCGCATACCGAGCACGTCCCACTGGTCCGACACGCTGATACCCTCCGCGCTCCGCTCGATGAACCCGTACACGAGCCTCGGGTTGTCGGCATCGGTGCTGTCCAGCCCGTGGGTGATCAGGCGCGTCCATACCGGCGACAGTGAGGTGAAAACCTTCACCCCGGTCAGCAGATAACCGCCGTCCTCTTGCGGCTGAGCAACGGTGTTCGACCCCTGCAGTACCCAGTCGTTGGCTGGCTCGCTCACCCCGAACGCGAAGATCTCACCGGCCATCGCCTCGTCGAACACGTACGTCAGCGACCGGTCGCCGCGCTCGAACATCGCACGTACTACCCCGACGCACATCAGGTGCATGTTTACGGCGAGGGCCGTCGCGGGCGCTGCCGTGGCCAGACGCTGCTGCAGCCGAGATACTTCGTTGAGGCTCAGACCCGCGCCGCCGAACTCCTCCGGCACAAACAGGGTGAGATAGCCTTGCGCTGTGAGCTCGGCGAGGTCCTCATCGAAGAAGCGGTTTTCCCGATCGTAGATCTCGGCCCGCGCGCGGAAACGGCCCAACAGGTCGTCGGGCAGGTACGTCGAGGCCAGCTCTGCGTGTCGGGTTTCCCGATCTGACATGTCTGCTCCTTCGTCATGCATTGGCGCGTCTGATCAGTACAGCGCCGTTGTGGCCGCCGAACCCGAACGAGTTCGACAGCACCGTGTCAACACGCTGTCGGCGGGCCTTGCCGGCCACGATATCCCAGCCCGCGAACTCGAGGTCGTCGAGGTTGCGAGTGGGCGGCAGTGTCTCGTCACGCAACGACTGCACGGCGATGATTGCCTCCACCACCCCGGACGCGCCGAGGAGGTGGCCTGTGCTGGACTTGGTTGCGCTGATCGGGATGCTGCGAGCTCGATCACCGAGCGCGGCATCCATCGCGTTCAGTTCGGCGGCATCACCGGTCGGTGTTCCGGTGCCGTGTGCGTTGATGTGGTCGACGGCATCTGGCGTGACGCCGGCGTCGGCAAGGCAGACTCGCACAGCTTGCGCCGCTCCTCGACCTTGTGGATGCGGTGCGGTCGGGTGGTACGCATCGCTGGCCGCCCCGAAACCGGCCAGCTGGGCTAACACGGTAGCCCGGCGGGTGCGCGCGCCCTCCTCGGACTCGAGAAGGATGGCAGCGGCCCCGGCCGACATTACGAAGCCGGAGCGTGCCCGATCGAAGGGGCGGGATGCGGCGGCGGGATCATGCTCGTACCCAGCTGCCAGGGCGCGTATGTTCGCGTTCGATGCGAGATTTACCGGGTTCAGGCAGTCCTCGACACCGACGACGAGGACTGCGTCGGCGTAGCCGTGGCGGATGCGACGCAGCGCCTCCCCGAGACCGATCGCGCCGCTCGCGCACGTCGCCGATACGCTCTGTGCCGGCCCGAATGCCTGGTAGCGCTGGCTGAGTAGGGCCGCCGCTGCGTCGGGTACACCGTAGATCGCGAGGGTCAGTGGCACTGCTCGGGGGCCGCGCTCGTCGAGGGCGCGGGTGGCGTGCTGCATGGCGTTGACCGGTCCGGAGCCCGTGGCGGCGATCACCGCGAATCGGTGCGGGTCCCACGGCATCTCGCCGGTTCCGGGCGTCCAGCCTGCCTGCGCCAGCGCCTGGTCAGCGGCCGCGACGGCCCAGTGTTGGCTGCGGCTCAGCCGACGGGCAAGGCTCGGTGCGAGGACGCTGGATACCTCGAACCCGTGCACTTGTCCGCCGATGCGCACGGCCAGGTCGGCGAATTCGGGATCGTCAAGTGTCGTAATGGCGCTGCGGCCGTGGCGGACGGCATCCCACATCGTCGGCACATCCAAGCCGCTCGGGGTGATCGCCCCGAGCCCGGTGATGACCACGCGGCGCCGATCGCTCACAGCCGCACGGCCTCTCCCCGCGCGACGAGCTGCGCGGTGGCGGCGCGGCGAATCTTTCCGCCGATTGTGCGCGGCAGCCGCTCGACCCAGTACCAACGGCGTGGGACGAATTGCGGGGCCAGGTTGTGCCGCGCGTGCGTGAGTAGCTGGCCCTTGTTTGGTGTTTCACCCTCGATGACGAGGGCGATGACAGTGCCCAGCCGTTCATGAGGAAGCGCCACGGCGCAAATCGCGCCCAGGCGCGGTATCCCCTCGAATGCGCGTTCCACCTCCGGTAACGCCACCTTGTGTCCGCCGGTGACGGCGATGTCTCCGGCGCGGCCCACCAGAACCAACGCACCGTCGACCAGCCGGCCGTGGTCATGTACGGTTGACCAGCCGTCGGAGCCCTTCAGCACGGCATTTGTCGTACCGGCGATGTAACCGTCGGAGCAAGCGGCGGCCCGGATCCACAGCGTGCCGGGCTCGCCGTCGGGCAGCTCGGCGCCATCCTTGTCGCGAATACTCGCCTTCACACCATCGTAGATGTTGATAGTTGTGCCGTCACCGTCACGGCTGTCACCGATGAACCCGATCTCAGCTGCACCGTAATAACTGATCAGCCGTACATCGGGCAGCACGTCGGCCAAACCCGCACGAAGAACGGCGGGTAGATTCGCGCCGCCAGTGACGATCAGTTCGAGCGTGGTGAAGCGGGCGGGGTCACGACGGGCGGCATTCACCAGTGCCTGCACGACGGCAGGGACCGTAACGACGCGGGTGATCTTCTCGTAGAGGATGCGCGCGGCCATTTCCAGCGGATTGAACACGTCCGCCATGTGCGCGGTGCCTCCGGAGGCGAGGCACTCGATCAGCGCGTAGAGGGTGAGGCTGTACGACACTGGGCCGGGCGCGAGCGTTGCGACGCCGGGCCGTGGTTCCAGGTGCGCACTGGAGATCGCGAAGTTCTCGCGGTACTGGTGCCGCGTCTTCAGGAATGCCTTGGGGTTGCTCGTCGTGCCCGAAGAGAACAAGAGGAGGAAAGGCTCGTTGCCGTGCCGCACCGTCGGTGCTGCCGCCGCCGTGGCAGATGCCTCGCGCTGCATGAAGTCGGCCAGCGGCTGGATCGTACCGGTCCAGCCGCGCGCGGCGAGGGCATCCGCAAGGTCGGTAGCATCACTGATCACCACACCGATTCCCGTGGCAAGAATGACGCCGACCCTGTGCTCCAGCGGCCACCGTGGGTCGATAGTCGCCGACACAGCGCGGAACCCCGCGAGCCCCGCGATGATGCGTGCCGTATGGAACGCTGATGCGATGCTTACGGCCGTGATCGGGATGCCGCCGGTTTCAGCGGCGGGTACGGGCGGCGTGTGCTGCCTCCGGTGAAGCTCCTCCACGGCGGCGAACATGTACCGGGAATCCTCAACGAGTTGCGCATACGTGAGCCGAATATCAGCTGCAACGATCGCCAGCTGGTCCGGATACTGCTCGGCGACTTCCAGCACGGTCCGCGTAATCGGCACCCGCGACCTCCTTGCGCGACCACGCCCTGGATCGATGCGATTAGTCTAATCCCCACCTAATCCTCAATCGACCGGTCTGCGTGGGTTGTGACGGCGTGGTGACCCGAGCGTTCTGCTCTGATGGTCAGGCTCGATCCGGCTCAGCGCAGCTGATTAGAGCAGATCGTCACCGACCTGCTCCAGCGGGTCTGGACTTTCTAGTCCGAAGATTCCGGATGCCAAGACGGTTGATCGCCGCCGGCAGTACGACGACGCTCGTGGTGAAGACGGAGTGGCGTTCTGGTTCGCTGAACACCACCGGTCACACTGCCGCGCTGGGAACCCGTTCGGCGCCGTCCCCGGCCTGGCCACCTCACCCACCAGCAGGGCCGGATGCCACCGCCTCATCAAAGAATTCGGGGCGCGGATCATCACCGACGCGACCGACGCCGCCGAACTGTAGGAGCCAGGGTCGGCCAGCCTTCGGGCTGACCGGCGAGGGCCGTGTCGACACCCAGCCCGACGAAACGTGCACTGTTACCCGCTATGCCGACAGCAACGCCTAACCGAGGAGACTCATCATGACCATCACCCACATCACCCAGCTCCGCGCCCTCCGCATCGGCTTTCTCACGGAGCTTGAACCTACTTTCATTGCGACGGTTGACCTCGCTGCGGTGGCTAATGGCCAATCGTCGCCACCACCACCACCACCAAGGACGGATTCGACAGAGCCTGCAATCCATACCGCGACAGCACGACAAACTCAACGTAAAATCCGCAGAACTCGCGATACGTAACGCCAGCGCTGCCGCACTCGCGGCGAGCGTCCAGCAGGGCAGGGCTACCATCCGAAGATGGGCAAATTTTTGGACAGCTGGCGCTCGCACCTTCTGGTGACGCTGTCGGGCAACAGCGAAGGCCGGCCGAAATGGGTCGGCCAGATCGCGACGGGCGACGACGCCGGGTACTTCGGCCCGGGCAGCGCGGCCTGGGCGGTGCACGGCGGAATGGCGACCATGGTCGCCGGCATTCGGGCCCTGCTCATGCAGACGCTGCACCCGGGCGCGATGGCCGGGGTGCACGACTGGTCGCGCTATCACGAAGACCCGCTCGGCCGCCTGTCGGGAACGATTCAGTGGCTCGTCACCGTGACCTTCGCGGACACGGTGGTGGCTCAGCGCGAATCGGGCCGGGTGGCTCACTTTCACGAACGCGTCGCCGGAACCTACCTCGATGCGCGGGGCCAGGAACGGCCGTACACCGCGGGTGACCCCGAGCTTCTCTCGTGGGTGCACGTGGTCTTCACCGACGCCTTCCTGCAGGCCCACCTGCTTTGGGGCGACGCCATTCCCGGCGGTGCCGACGGCTACGTCAACGAATGGGCCACGGCCGGCGAGCTGATCGGCGTGCAAAATGCTCCACATTCGGCCAGTGAACTCGCCGCCCAGCTGGAGGCCTTTCGCAGCGCCGGAACCCTGAAAAGCGACGCCCGCGTGGCCGAGGCGGTGCGATTCATCCGCTACCCGCCGCTCAGCCGTGGCATGCTGCCCTTTTACCGCATCATGTTCGCCGGGGCCGTCGCCTCGATCCCCCGCGAGTATCGCGACATGCTCGGTCTGAAACGCTCCCGACTGCCCTCCCTCTGGGCCACCCGCCTCGTTCTGGGCGTCGTGCGCACCCTGCTCGGCCCTTCGTCGACCTCAGAGGATGCTGCCCGCGCACGTCTGGCGCGCATCACACGCTCCGACCAGCTCGCTCCCGAGACGTAGCCTCCGCGCGGGCCTCGATCGACTGTTACTCGGTAAGATCAGGCCCTGGCGCCGGAAGGCATTCCACAAACCGTGATCGAGCACTGCGGTAGTGACTTCATCGGCGTGCAGATCGACGTCGTCGGGGCGGGCGACAGCGGATACACCGTCGCCCCAGCCCTCGCCCTATCAGCACCCGCTCCTGACCCAGCCCTCGAATGGGTGCCGTCCGGACCGGGTCCGGTTACGCCTCGGGCACGAAGAACGCAGCCGTAGCCGCGCTGAGCGCTTGGGGATCGTTGACGTGGCAGAGTTCCCGCGCTGAGTGCATCGACAACAACGGCACGCCGACGTCGACGACGCGGATGCCGAGCCGGGTCGCGGTCAGTGGTCCGATGGTCGAACCGCAGGGAACCGTGTTGTTGGAGACGAATTCCTGGTACTCGACGCCCGCCTGGGCGCAGGTGCGCGCCCACAGGGCCGCGCCATGGGCATCCGTTGCGTAACGCTGGTTGGCATTGATTTTCAGTAGCGGGCCGCCGCCGAGAATGGGCACGTTCGCCGGGTCGTGGCGCTCGGGGTAGTTCGGGTGCACGGCATGTCCGGCGTCGGCGGAGAGGCACCAGGACTCGGCGTAGGCCTGCAACCGCTCCGAAACGGATGCGCCGAGACCGGCGCCGATCCGGGTGAGAATGTCATCGAGCAGCGGTCCGCTCGCGCCGGAGCGGGACTGCGAGCCGAGCTCTTCGTGGTCGAAGGCGGCCAGTACGCTGATCGGGCCGGTGGCGTGCTCGCTCGTCAGGATCAGGGCGCGCAGCCCGGCGTACACCGAGGTGAGGTTGTCGAGGCGCCCGCCGGCAAACAGCTCCTGGCCGAGACCGAACGTGGCCGGAGGGTTGGTGTCTGCGGTGAGAATGTCGTAACCGGCGACATCCGCTGCCCGAAGACCGGCCAGACTGGCCAGATGAGCCAGCAGGTCGGCCTCGGCGGCATCGCCGACGCCGAAGACCGGCGTGAGGTGGCGTTGCTTGTCGAGGGTCAGGCCGTTATTAACCTCGCGGTCGAGGTGCACCGCGAGCTGCGGGATACGCAGGAACGGTCCGGTGCGCACCAGATGCTCAACGCCATCGCGGGTGACCAGCCGGCCGGCGAGCTCGAGCTCGCGGTCGAGCCAGGAGTTCTGCAGGGGCCCGCCGTAGACCTCGACGCCGGCCTGCAGCCAGCCGTGTGCGCCGATCGTGGGTTTGGGCTTGAGCTTGAACCCCGGGGAGTCGGTGTGCGCGCCGAGGATGCGGAACGGCGTGGTGGGCCCGGCGTTGGCCGGCTGGGACCAGGCGATCACGGCTCCGTCACGCACGATGTAGCAACGCTCTGCAGCATCGATCCAGTTGTCTGACTCGCTCAGCCGGGTGAAACCGGCCGCGTCGAGGCGCCGGGCCACCTCGGCTGCGGCGTGGTACGACGACGGTGAGGCTTGCAGAAAAGCAGTGAAATCGGTGATGTAGTCGGGCGTTGCATCCATTCCTCCATCCAACCACTCAGGTCGGGCAGCGGATGCCGTGGGCGTGATCTACCCGGCGACCGGCGCCTCGGATTGCAGGGCCGCTCGGGCGAAAGCCGCGCCGCCAACGGTGACAGCGCTGCGGTCGCCGTGCCAGGCATCGGTCTGCTCGAACACGCTGAGCCGGTTGAGCAGGCGCCACTTGGTGTCGACGAGGTGCCAGACCGAGTCCGTCGTCGGTTCCTGACCGTCGGACTGCACCCAGCCGAGTGAGCCGAGCGCGCGCGCGAGGGTCACCAGATAGTCTTCGCGTCGGGTGAGGCCGCGGGTCGCGACGAACAGCAGCAGCAGTCGGGTGGCGTCGCTGACTGCGGGAGTGCGGCTGTGGTGGATGGTGCGGGCGAGGTGCCACCACAGTTCGCGCGGATTCCCGGCAAGGGCGCGACCCTTCTTGGTGAGCAGCAGCATCCCCTTGCTGATGCGCAGCAACCCGACATCGCGCAGGTGCCCGCGCAGCTCCTGCAGCGGGCTCAAGTGGACTTCGCGGTTGACGCTGATCGGCCAGCCCCAGTCGAGCGCGGCGGCTGCCTCCACGACGACGGCCGGCGGCAGGTGTCCGGCCTGAGTCAAACGGATGCCGTCGGTGCCGACCCGGTTCAAAATCCACTGCGCTTGCGCGACCATGCGTGCCATGGCTCGTTCCTGCAGCAGGATCGGGTCTTTGACCCGGGCCTGGCCGATGAGTCGGCGAAAACCGACGACCGCCTGTTCCGGCAGCCGCGTCTCGATCTCCTGAATCACGTTCACCCACCGAGCCTACTGAGCGATGTCGCTCAAAACTGACGGATGCCCCACGACACGCACGCTGGACCGGTGTTCGACAATCTATCGAACGGGTTCTGCGGCTGCTTGGTCAGCGAATCGTTGTCGTGCTGCCGGATCGACCGGCCCCTATCCGCCGTGGTGGGACTTGAACAGCAGCACAACGCCGAGCCCCAGCCACCACAGCATTCCCAGCGGGATCAGTGCCAGGGAGGCAACCCAAAGAAAACCGGGGAAGTCGATACCTGCTGCCGTCAGGAACGGGCCAGCCATGAGCATCACGAGCCGAAGGCCGGCGACTAATCCCAGGACGCATAACCAGATCGGAAGGGCGCGGGAGCGTGCCCCCGCCACACAGATACCCACCGACCAGGGTCTAGCGATGACAGAACAGCACGCGCACGGACGCCCGACCGGAATGGGCTTTCCCGGCGATTTTCAGTGCGTCGAGCAGCATTCCGCACCCGCAAACCCGAGGGCGGGCGGGACTGTCGGTGGTATCTGGCACCCTTGAAGGATGACCGACACCCGCGCATCCGCTCTGGCCATTCTGCGCACCCTGGTGGGTCGGGACGACGCCTCCTGGCACGACGGCCAGTACGAGGCGATCGAAACCCTGGTCGACCAGCGCCGCCGCGCACTCGTCGTGCAGCGCACCGGGTGGGGCAAATCGGCCGTGTATTTTGTGGCGACCCTGCTGCTGCGACGCCAGGGCGCCGGCCCGACCATTCTGGTCTCGCCGCTGCTCGCACTGATGCGCGACCAGGTTGCCGCGGCGGCGCGAGCCGGGGTACGAGCGGTGTCGATCAACTCGTCGAACGCGCACGAGTGGGCCGACGTGCTGCGTCAGCTCGATGCCGACGAGGTTGACGTGCTGCTGGTGTCGCCCGAACGGCTGAACAATCCGTCTTTCCGCGATGAGCAGCTGCCCGCTTTGATCGCCCGCGTCGGCCTGCTCGTGGTCGATGAAGCACACTGCATCTCGGACTGGGGCCACGACTTTCGCCCGGACTACCGTCGCCTGCGCGACCTGATCGCCCAGATGCCGACAGGGGTGCCGGTGCTCGCCACGACGGCGACCGCCAACAGCCGGGTCGTGCAGGATGTCGCGGAGCAGGTGGGTATGGTCGCCGCTGGTTTTGGTGCCGGCACTGGCGCCGCAGAGGTCGTCACGATTCGCGGCCCGCTCGCCCGATCTTCGCTGCGCCTCGGCGTGCTGCGCCTGCCCGACTCGCGTGCTCGACTGGCCTGGCTGCTCAGCCACCTCGGCGATCTGCCCGGTAGCGGCATCATCTACACCCTCACCGTGGCGGCGGCCGAAGACACCGCCCGGCTGCTGCGTGAGGCCGGCCACGCGGTGCGCGCCTACACCGGGCAAACCGATACGGCTGAGCGCGAAGAGTCCGAGGGGCTACTCAAGACCAACCAGGTCAAGGCGCTCATCGCCACGAGCGCCCTCGGCATGGGATTCGACAAACCCGACCTCGGTTTCGTGCTGCATCTGGGGGCGCCTTCCTCCCCTGTTGCGTACTACCAGCAGGTGGGACGTGCCGGTCGTGCCACCGCCTCGGCCGACGTGCTGCTGTTGCCCGGCACCGAGGACGAGGCGATCTGGCACTATTTCGCGACCGCTTCGATGCCCAATCAGGCCAAGGCCCTCGCCGTGATCGGCGCGCTCGAAGCTGCCGGCGCACCCCTGTCGACACCGGCGCTCGAGGCCAGGGTCGACCTTCGGCGCACCCCGCTCGAACTGCTGCTCAAGGTGCTCGACGTCGACGGCGCCGTGCACCGGGTCAAGGGCGGCTGGCAGTCCACCGGGCAGCCCTAGGTCTACGACTCCGAACGCTACGAACGCATCGCCGCCGCGCGGCTCGGCGAACAGCGGGCGATGCTTGAATTCGAGAGCACCACCGGCTGCCGCATGGAATTTCTGCAACGCGCCCTCGACGACGATACCGCCGTGCCCTGCGGCCGCTGCGACAACTGCCAGGGCTCTTGGTATCCGGTCGACCTGGCCGAGGGAGCAGCCACCACGGCCGCGCAATCGCTCGACCGGGTGGGCGTCGCGATCGACGTACGCGCCCAATGGCCCACCGGCATGAGCAGCCTCGGCGTCGCGGCCACCGGCAAGATCCCCCTCACCGAACGCGCCGAACCCGGCCGCGCGCTGGCCCGGCTGACCGACCTCGGCTGGGGCGGCCCCCTGCGAGATCTCTTCGCCACCGGTGCAGCCGATGCTGCCGCCCCGCCGGCCATGCTGGCCGCCTGTGTGCGGGTGCTCGCTGAGTGGGGGTGGGCCGATCGACCGGCGGCTATTGTCTCGATGCCGTCGCGGCAGCATCCGCTTCTGATCGATTCGGTGGCCCGGTCGTTGTCCGAGGTCGGCCAATTGCCCTGGCTGGGCGCCCTGGACTGGGCGAACGGCGGCCCGACCGGCGAGCCGGGCGGAAACAGCGCCTACCGGCTGTCCAGCGTCTGGGACCGCTTCATGGTGGGGCCCGACCTCGCCGAAGCGCTCGCGGGGTTCGCCGGGCGCCCTATTCTGCTCATCGACGATCTCGCCGACAGCCGGTGGACCGTGACCGTGGCGGCCCGCGTGCTGCGCCAGCACGGCGCCTCGGCCGTGCTGCCGTTCACGCTCGCACTGCGCTCGTAGCCGCTGGGCGTTGCGTCGTGGCCGACAAGCGCTGCTTTCGTAGCCAACCAGCGCTGCCATCGGGCGTAACCGGAATATTCGAGCCCGCCAGCGCCTTGTTACGCTGAGGAAGCCACTACTCGCGGCCTCCGCACATTCTGGGGCAGCACCCGCACGACCCGTGCTCACCCCCACTAGTTCGTTAGGCGTTTTTCATGAAGCTCAGATTCATTCCGGCCGCTTTGCTTTCCATCGTCGCCCTCACCCTGACCGGCTGCTCGGCCTCCAGCGCCGACAACGTAGCGGACAGCACGACCGGAACCGACAATTCGCTCAGCAGTGTGCTCGACGCCGGCACCCTCGTGATCGGCACCGAGGGAACCTACCGGCCGTTCTCGTTCCACGAAGACGGATCCGGCGAACTGACCGGTTATGACGTCGAAGTCGCTCGCGCCGTCGCCGCCGAGCTCGGCGTTGACGCCAAGTTTGAAGAAACCCAGTGGGACGCCATCTTCGCCGGCCTCACCGCTGGCCGCTGGGACACCATCGCCAACCAGGTGTCCATCACGCCGGAACGCCTGGCCGCCTACAAGTTCTCCACGCCGTATACCTACTCCACCGGCGTCATCGTAGTTACGTCCGACAACACCTCGATCACCTCGTTCGCGAGCCTCGACGGCAAGACAACCGCGCAGTCGTTGACCAGCAACTGGAACACCCTCGCTACTGAGAGTGGCGCCACCGTTGAGGGCGTTGAGGGCTGGGCCCAGTCGGTCGCCCTGGTCGAACAGGGCCGAGTGGATGCCACGGTCAACGACAAGCTGACCTTCCTCGATTACCAGAAGACCAACGGCGCCGACAACCTGAAGATCGCCGCCGAGACCGAGGAGCGCTCGGAGAGCGCGTTCGCCTTCGCCAAGGACGGCACGGCCCTGGCCGACGCCGTGAGCGAAGCGCTCGCCACCCTCAGCGCCGACGGCACGCTGGCCGAGCTCTCGGACAAGTACTTCGGCGCCGACGTCAGCCAGTAAACCGACACGTCGATGATCCAACCTGATTGGGATTTGTTCCTCAGCTCGCTGTGGCCAATGTTCGACGGCGCGGTGCGCGGCACGATTCCGCTTGCCCTGATGTCGTTCGCGATCGGGCTCGTGCTCGCGGTTGCACTGGCATTGATGCGGTTGTCGACCCGCCGATGGCTGTCCGGAATCGCGCGCGGCTACATCTCGATCGTGCGCGGCACTCCGCTGCTGGTGCAACTGTTTGTGATCTTCTACGGGCTGCCGTCGATCGGCGTTACGATCGATCCGTGGCCGAGCGCTGTGGTCGCCTTCTCGATCAATGTGGGTGGCTACGCGGCCGAGGTCATTCGGGCTGCGATTCTCTCGGTACCCAAGGGCCAGTGGGAAGCGGCCTACATGATCGGCATGTCGCACCGTCGGGCTCTCACCCGCATCATCCTGCCGCAGGCAGCCCGGGTCTCGGTGCCGCCGCTGTCGAACACCTTCATCAGCCTGGTGAAGGACACCTCGCTGGCCTCCACGATCCTGGTCACCGAGCTGTTTCGTGAGGCGCAGCAGATCGCGGCTTTCAGCCAGGAATTCATGCTGATCTACCTTGAAGCAGCCCTGATCTACTGGGTCATCTGCCTCGTGCTTTCCACCGGCCAGGGTTTTCTCGAAAAACGATTGGACCGCTATGTCGCCCGCTGATCTCTCGCCCGGCTTTGCCGCCGGCGAAACGGATGCCGCTCCCCTGCTGCGCGTGCGAGGCCTGCAGAAAAGTTTTGGCAGCAACCGAGTACTGGAATCGGTGGACCTCACCGTGGGCCGCGGCCGGGTGCTCGCGCTGATCGGACCGTCAGGCTCAGGCAAGACCACCATTTTGCGCTGCTTGAACGGTTTGGAACTACCCGACGGCGGCACGATCGACGTCGCCGTCGCCAGCGCGAGTGACCGGGGTCCGGGCGGTTCAGCTGCCGGCCGGGGCGAGCGCTCGGCCGCACCGTTGACCATCGATTTTGCGGCGAAAACCTCACCGAAAGAGTTGGCCAGCCTGCGCGACCGGTCGGCGATGGTCTTCCAGCACTACAACCTGTTCCCGCACAAAACGGTGTTGCAGAACGTGATCGAGGGACCGGTAATCGTGCAGCGACGCCCGGCCGCCGAGGTGACCGCCGAAGCACTCGCCCTCCTCGAGCGGGTCGGGCTGACCGACAAGCGGGACAGCTTCCCGTTCGAGCTCTCCGGCGGCCAACAACAGCGGGTCGGAATCGTTCGGGCACTCGCCCTGCGTCCGCAGGTGCTGTTATTCGACGAGCCGACATCCGCTCTCGATCCGGAGCTGGTCGGAGACGTGCTGCGCCTGATCAAGGAACTCGCCGACGAGGGCTGGACCATGGTGATCGTCACCCACGAACTCGAATTCGCCCGAGAGGTCGCCCACGAGATTGCGTTCGTCGACGGCGGAACGATCGTCGAGCACGGCGACCCGAAACAGCTGCTGCGGCACCCGCAACATGAACGCACCCGCCAGTTTCTGCACCGACTGCTCAACCCGTTCTAGGCTGCGGGCACTGAGCGACCAACCGCGCAGCAGGCACTGAGCAGAGCGCGGCGTGACCGGGGTCCGAACGGCCCGAGCAGCTGCCGCGGCATCCGCTACCCGCACGACCGCGCCCGAAACGGGTAGCCGCTACGCCGGTTCGTTACCGCAGGGCGCGGGCGGGCGCTACGGGTGCGGCGTGATGATCACGACGGTGATGCGGTCGAGTCCTGGTCCGTAATGCCAGTAGATGCGACCGGCCGTGGGCGTGCGGTGCTCAATGTAGGAGTCCCAGACGGCCTCGCCCTTCTTGCCCGCGAGCGACACATATTTGTGCGAGCGCAGGGCCGGATCTTCGGGGTTCAGCTGCAGCCGACCGAGCGCGGTTCGCACGCGCTTGAGTCGGCCGACCAGTTGCGGTTTCGCTTCCAGCATGGAGAGTCCGGATGCCGCTTCCCGAGTAAGAAGGAGCGTAAAGCTCATGACCGGGGCTCGGCGGAGGCGTTCTCGTCCTCGAGCGGGTGGTCTTCCTCGGCGTACCGCGTGAAGTCACCGCCCTCACTCGTTTCGTCCTTGGAACTGTGCTCGAGGCCACGCACCAGAGCGGCACGAATTCCCTCGTCATCCCAGACCAGAAGTTCCCGGCGGGGAATGGACACGAGCGGCGTCAGAAGAATTTCACCCTCGGCATTCACCGCAACGGCATACCGATCATCACGGTGCACGCCGGCCTTGCCAAAAGCCATTCTGGAGCGCTCATCGGCGCTCACTTCGCCCATCGGAACGAAATCCGACTTCAGTTCCACCATGTCGTCACCCAATCATCTGGTGGCATTGACTCGCGAGGGTAAAACACCCCGGCAGGACATTGCCCGTCTGAAAAATGAGATTACCCCAGATTTACATGTGGGTAAACCCCTAGTCAGGACTTTCAGAAGATGTATACTCCGCACCCACAGAGGTCTCTCAGGGTTGGTGACGGTGAGTTCAGGCGCTGGTCGCAGACAGATCGCACCGTGAAATCCCACCGCACACAGAAAGATCAGTCCGGCCGGCAGGGCGATCGGACTGATCTAGACAGCATGAATATACAACGCCGGGGGCACCTGCTCAAGCACCAAAACACCTAGTGGCTGACTGTTCCGCCGGGAAAAATCACCGAGCCGAGGACACCACGGTCTGCAGATCACTCGAGCGCAGCGACCGGGATTCCCGCTTGGCGCGCGGCTCCGAACAAAGCGGCGTTTCGGCCCGCTCCAGCAGATAGCGCGTGACCATGTGCCAGTCCGGAAACTTCGGTGTCAGAAACTTGATCAGCTCCCCCTCGAACCGGTCAGCGCCGACGGCCATGCCATCGTCGACCAGAAAGTCTCCGCGATTCAAATGCTTGTGGTGCGAGAGGATCAGCCGCTTGTAGGCCGGACCGGTCGCATCCGCTCCTAAATGTTCCTGTACCCACTCCAGCTTGTGCTGCCAGGCACTCGCGTTGCCCCACGGCGCCATCGACAAAATATAGGTGTCAAAGGATTTCGCCAGGGTACGAAAGGCCTCTATCGCGCCGCTGATCGGTTCCATCCGGGCGAAAACGCCCGGCACCTCATCGAGTCTTTTTTCGTAGCGGCTGTATTCCGCGTTGGTCAGGCGGTCGATTCCCGATTGCACGTTGACGAGTGTGTTGTCGAGGTCGATATAGAGGATCTTTTTCATTCGGGCTCCCTAATGCGGCTCGCATCATTGCGGCAACGCTCCGATGGTGACAGGGCCACCCCAGATCGGCAATACCTGAAGACAACCCCGAGCGATTGGCACGTCCGGCGGCGCCGGTCACCCCGTGGCGTCACCGCCCTCAATTTCGCTAAAGCCCCGATCGGTCACCACGATGCGAAGAGTTGCAGGGATCTGCTCCTTCATGGAATCGACGTGACTGATCAGCCCGATGGTGCGGCCCCCGGCACGCAGGGAATCGAGCGTACTCATGGCCGTCTCGAGGGTTTCACCGTCGAGGGAGCCGAAGCCCTCATCGACGAAGAGGGTATCGAGAGTTACGCCGCCGGCCTGCCCGGTCACGACCTCGGCGAGCCCCAGAGCGAGGGCCAGAGAGGCGAGAAATGTCTCACCGCCCGACAGCGAGTGCGTTGGACGGGCCCGTCCGGTGTATTCGTCGCGGATGGCGAGCCCCAGGCCCGACCGTGCCCCGCCGAAAGCCAGGGAGTCATCGTGTTCAAGGGTGTAGCGGCCGCTCGTCATGGTGCGCAGCCGAATGTTGGCGGCCGCCACGATCTCCTCGAGCTGCGCGGCCAGCACGTAATTCTCCAGTCGCATGCGTTTGGTGTTGGGTTCGTCGCCGTGCACGACGTCGGCCAGCTGACGCACCTGCTGCTGCATCTCGTGCAACTGAGCGGATGCCGCGAACAGCGATCCAACCCGGCGCACGATCGCCGAGAGGGTCCCGGTGCGATCGACCAGCGAACTCTGCCAGGTCAACGCGGCATCACGAGCCGTGCTCGCAGCGGCAGCGGCAGCCGCGGCCGGTAATACGTCGACGGGCTCGGTGGGTAAATCGGCGAGGTCGGGCTGGGCCAGGGTCGCGCGGGCTGCCGCCAGACCGTCATCATGCACCCGCAGAGCTCTCGTGCGTCGCTCAATCTCGGGCTGGTCGAGCCGCGCGGCGAGTGCTGCTGCTTCATCGGTAAAGGCTTCCTCAGCCAATTGCACGGCGAGGCGGCTCTGCGCGGCGTCTTCGGCTGCGCCGCACTCATCGACCACACTCAGTGCGGTGGCGAGGGTGCGGGCCTGGGTCAGTTCGTCGTGCAGGTGAGTGGCCTGGCCGCGCACACTGTCGAACTCGCCGCGTTGCGCGGCAAGCCGGCCGAAGATGGCCTCCCTCTGGCTGACCTTGAAGGCATGAGCGGTGCTGGCCTGATCGCGTTGGCCGCGTAGTTGGTCGACGCTCGTGGCCGCCCGGGTCATCGTGGACTGCAGTTGAGCGAGCCGGGCGTGCAAATCGGGCAGAGTCGCGGTGGCCCGATCGGCCAGCCGGTGCGCCGCGGTTGCTGCGTCGTGCTCGGCAGTGATCGTGGCCGCGTCGCGGCCGCTGGTGAGGGCGCGGGCTTCAGCCAGACGCAGATCGACCGATTGCACCGCGTTCTGGGCGACGAGGAGCTGACCCTGCCGGTCGGTGACCGTGCTGCGCGCGGTGTTCAGATCGTGGGTGGTGACCGGATCATCGTGGCCGAGGGCCGGCTGGGGGTGTGCCGTTGACCCGCACACCGCGCAGGCGTCCCCGGTGACCAGCCGGGTGGCGAGCTCAGCGGCGAATCCCGAGAAGCGACGAGCGAGCACGCTCTCGTAGTGCGCGGCCGCGTCGGCGTTGTCGCCGCTCGCGGTCAACTCGGCCTGCTGCGCGGTGAGCAGGACACTACTAAGCCGCGTGACAGTCTGCGCGGCCTCCAGGGTCAGGGTGGCGCGGTCGAGGGCAATCATCGTGTCGGGCTGACGAGCAGCCGCGAGCTGTGCCGCGGAGTGCTCCGCGGTGATTGCCTCGATTTGTTCGGGCAAAGCATCGGCCTGGGCACGGGCAGCATCGAGCGCGCGAGTGCCTTCCAGCTGTTCGATCAGTAGCTCCGCGATCTCGTTGTCGAGCTCGGGGAGGGCGAGCTCGTCGGCGAGGGCATCTTCGAGCGCACCAAGGCGGCCGAGCAGCCCGTCAATGACCAGCTGAAGCTGCCCGAGCGTTTCCGGGGAAGCCACATCCGATCGCGAACGACCCGCAGCTCCAGCACCCGCACCCGCACCCGCAGTCTCGGCCGGGCGATCGCCCGCGCGCTGCGCCTGTGCGGCGGCCAGGGCGCTCTCGGCCGCCGCGAGTGCACTGGCGGCCTCGTGGCGCGCCCGAACCTGCGGCCAGACTCGGGCCGCACGCGCGGCGTTTTGCAGATCGGAGCGCTCCCGCACGATGTCGTCCTGCCGGGAGTCGAGTGCGGCCAGAGCACTGGCGGCAGCGAATCGACGCAGCTGACGCTGCTCGGTCTGCAGCAGGGACTGGTGCCGGTCGGTCGCGGCGGTCAGTTCGGCCACGGTGCGCGCCTGCTCAATGGTCGCAGCATCAAGTTGTCCGGCGAGGTCGTGCTGGGCGGTGGCAAACCACCCAGCGGTTGGTGCGGCGAGCGGCCCCTCGTCGCGGAGCAGCTGTGCGGCAGCGGTCTGGTCTTGCTCGAGGTCGCGCTGGCTCGTCGCCAGCTGCTCGTCCAATCCCTTGCGGCGCAGAATCAGCGCGGCCTCGAGCTGTTCGAAGCGGCCGGTGTTGAACAGGGTGCGCAGGACAGCGCGGCGCTCCTCGGTCTTGGCGAGCAGGAATCGTTGGAATCGATTCTGCGCGAGCAGAATCACCTGCAGAAACTGGTCGACCTTCAGCGGCAGAATGGTGTCAAGCTCGTGCCCGACGGCACCGGGCTTGGCTGCTATGCCGCGCCAGCCGCCACTATCGGAACCGTCGGCGTCGTCCAGAACCTGCAGCACGGCAGTCGGCGCGGCCGTGGTGACCCCGACTTGATTCTTCTTGGGTCGTTCGTACGCCGGGCTGCGGCGCAGCCGATATCGGGACTGGTTGACGCTGAAGTCGAGTTCGACGAAGGTCGGGTCGCCAGCCTCGCAGTGGTCGCTGCGGAGCTTGAGTTCGCTGCCATCGAAGCGCGGAACCTGGTTGTAGAGGGCGAAACAAATGGCGTCGAGAATGCTCGATTTGCCGGCCCCGGTCTTGCCGGAGATCAGAAAGATGCCGTCACTGTCGAAGCGCTCGAAGTCCACGAGCTGCTCGTCTTTATACGGGCCGAACCCGGCGAGCCGCAACCGCAGTATCTTCACGAATTCACCGCCCGGGTGGACTGCTCGGTGAGTAGTTCGGCGACGAGCGCACTCTCAAATTCACTCGGGCCGACGCCGTTGCGCACGAAAGAGAGGAAGCCGGCCACGATCTCGGGGTCACTCGTCGCCGCGCGAATGCGCTCGGCGTAGCTGTTATCGCCGGGGTCGACCCGAATCGCCGGGCGATGCTCGAGCGCCACCGCGTGCGCAAACCGGCCCTGCAGCGCACGCATGGCGTCGAGCGGCCGCACCTGATCGGTGAGGATGGCCTTCACCCAGTCGCCCTCGTTGTCGGCGTAGCTGGAATTTTCGAGCAGATCGGCGAGCTCGCCGGTGAGCACGGCCAGTCGGCGCGGCACCGGCAGGTCGACCCACTCGACCCGCCCGAGGCCGGAGGCATCCAGTTCGACCAGCCAGGCTCCCCGCGGTTTGCCCACCTCAGAGAAGGAGTAGTGCAGTGGCGACCCGGAATAGCGTACGCGGTCGGTGAGGGTGGCCCGGCCGTGGATGTGCCCCAGCGCGACGTAGTCACAGCCGTCGAAGACGCTCAGCGGAACGACGTCGAGGCCGCCGGCGGTAATGTCGCGCTCCACATCGCTCGCCGCCGTGGCCGGAGTCACTCCGGCGGCGAAGCAGTGCGAGAGCACCACGCTGCGCCCGCCGCCCGCAGTAAGTCGGCGCAGTGATCGGTCGGCCCGAATCTGCGTCATGGCGAAATCCAGGACCTGCTCGTGCGTTTTCAGCAGCTCGCCGGGATGCAGGTGTCGGATGAGTACGGGCTCCAGAAACGGAATGCCGTAGAAGTACACCGGCCCGTGCTCATCACTGATGGTGATCGGTTCGAGGTACTGCTCGGGCCGGGTGACCACGTGAATGCCGGCCAGCGCCGCCCACTCGGCCTGAAAGCCCAGACGGGTGGCCGAGTCGTGGTTTCCGCTGGTCATGACAACGGATGCCCCGGCCTCCTTCAGACGCCGCAAGACGCGCGTCAGCAGCGCGTAGCTCTCTTTCGAGGGCATGGCGGAGTCAAACACGTCGCCCGCCACGACGACCACGTCGACGCCTCGCTCGCGCACCGCCGCAACGACGGCGTCGAGCACGACCGTCAGGTGTTCGAGGGTCGAATGGGTGTGGAAGGTGCGCCCGATGTGCCAGTCCGAGGTGTGCAGAATCTTCATAACATTCACGCTACCGTCGGCCACCGACACGGCCGACCGACAGCATCCGTTCCACCCGAATGAGGCAATTTCTTTGTTTATCTTGTTTTTTCTTGACAAACAAAAATAAACACAGCTAAAGTCAATGAAACCAACTTCTTGTGACCTGTGTCACTCATCGTCGAGGAGGCAATTCGTGTTCGCCGAAGAACGTCAACTCTTGATCGCCGCACTCGTGGCAACCGAGGGACGGGTCACCGTGACCGACCTCGCCGCGCGTTTCACCATCACCGCCGAAACCGTGCGCCGTGACCTCGACACCCTCGAGGCCGCCCGCCAGTTGCGCCGAGTGCACGGCGGTGCCGTCGCGATCGATCGCCTAAGCCTGTCAGAGCCGAGCCTCGACGAGCGTCAGACCCAACGCCTCGACGAGAAGTCCCGCATTGCCGATGCCGCCCTGCGCATGATTCCCGCGAGTCGAACCGGCTCGATCTTGCTCGATTCCGGCAGCACCACCGAACGCCTCGCCGAGCGCCTCGCCGCTTGGACCCCCGCCGTCGCCGGCGACCAGCTGCTCGTGATCACCAACGCCGTTCCGATCGCCGCCAAACTCTCCCGCAACGACGCCATCAACCTGCACATTCTCGGCGGTCGGGTGCGCGGGCTGACCAGCGCGATCGTCGGTGCCGGAACCGTCGCCCAGCTCGCCGCGCTGCGCCCCGACATCGCCTTCATCGGCACCAACGGCATCAGTGCGAGCTTCGGCCTCAGCACCCCGGACTCGGTCGAAGCAGCGGTCAAATCCGCGATCGTCCGGGCAGCCCGGCGCGTCGTCGTTCTCGCCGATTCCAGCAAGCTCGACCAGGAGACCCTGGTCTCCTTCGCCGCCCTCGCAGCGATCGACACCTTGATAACGGATGCCACGCCATCCGCCGATCTTGCCGCAGCACTGGCCGCTGCCGATGTCGACGTGGTGATCGCATGATCGTCACGCTGACCCCCAACCCGAGCCTCGACCGCACCATCGAGCTGGCCGGCCCGCTCGCCCGCGGCGAAGTGCAACGCGCCGTCGCCGCCCACGGCGAACCCGGCGGCAAGGGCGTCAACATCTGCCGCGCCCTCGAAGCGAGTGGCATCTCGAGCCTGGCCATCCTCCCCGGCGACGCCGACGACCCGGTGCTGCTCGCCCTGACCAGCCACGGCATTCCGCACCTCGGCCTGCACATCGGCAAACCGCTGCGCAGCAACGTGGCGATCACCGAACCCGACGGCACGACCACCAAGCTCAACGAACCCGGACCGGAACTGAGCCCGGCCCAGCAAAACGCCCTCGTCGACCTGGTGCTCGAGCAGTCGGCCGGCGCCAGCTGGCTGGTGCTGGCCGGGTCCGTGCCGCCCGGCGTGCCCGACGATTTCTACGCCCGCATCATCCGCGAGCTGCGCGAACGCCTCGGCTCGGCGGCACCGAAAGTGGCCGTGGATTCGTCGGGTGGCCCACTGGCGAAAGCGGCGCTGGCCCACCCCGATCTGCTCAAACCCAACGGTGAGGAACTCGCGGAGTTGAGCGGCCTGTTCGACGGCGACACACTCGAGGCAAACCCCGACCTTGTCGTCGACGCGGCGCGCGTGCTCATCGCAGGCGGTGTCGGTGCCGTACTGGCCACCCTCGGAGCGAAGGGCGCCGTCCTCGTCACTGCCGAGGGCAGCTGGCTCGCGACCACGCCGCCGATGATCGCCGTGAGCACCGTCGGTGCCGGCGACTCGGCCCTGGCCGGTTACCTGCTCCAAAGCAACCTCGGCGCGAGCGCCCCCGACCGCCTGCGCCAGGCCGCCGCCCACGGCGCCGCCGCAGCCTCCCTACCCGGTTCCACTGTTCCCGCCCTGCACCAAACCAACCCCAGCGCCGTCACCGTGACGGACCTTGCCCCAGAATCGGTCCCCCGGCCGGTCCTGGCCGCACATCCAAAGGAGGATGACCAGTGAGTGCACTGATTACCCCGGAGCTCGTTGCTCTGGACACCCATCTCGGCAGCGAGCCGAAGGACGTCATTCGGCGCCTGGCCGAGCTCGTCGTCCAGTCAGGTCGCGCCACCGAGATCGAGGCGTTGTACGCGGATGCCCTCGCTCGCGAAGCGAAGACCGCCACCGGCATTCCGGGTGGCCTCGCCATTCCGCACTGCCGTTCGTCGGCCGTGTTGGAGCCCACGCTCGCGCTGGCCCGTCTGTCGACCCCGGTCGATTTCGGGTCGAAGGACGGCCCCGCCGACCTGGTCTTTCTCATCGCGGCCCCGGAAGGCGCCGATCAGGAACACCTGAAGATTCTGGCCAAGCTCGCCCGGTCGCTCATGAAGAAGGACTTCACCGCGGCCCTTCGGGACGCGTCGACCGCGCAGCAGATCGTCGATCTCGTGGGCAACGTCGTCGCCCCGGTTCCGGTTGCAGCTGGCGCCCACGCGGCCGGTGCCGCCGAGAACGCAAACGCCGGCACCGGTCCGGCTCAGTCCGGCGCCGAGTCAACCAGCAGGGGGCGCATCGTCGCCGTCACCGCCTGCCCGACCGGCATCGCGCACACCTACATGGCCGCCGACTCGCTCGTGGCCGCTGCCAAGGCCGTCGGCGTCGACCTGCAGGTGGAAACCCAGGGTTCGGCTGGCGTCACCCCGCTCGACCCGGCAGTCATCGCTGCCGCCGACGCCGTCATCTTCGCCGTCGACGTCGACGTGCGCGGCCGCGAACGTTTTGCCGGCAAGCCCGTCATCAATGCCCCGGTCAAGCGCGGCATCGACGAACCTGGCCGACTGATCGAGGAAGCCCTCGCGGCCGCACTCAACCCGAACGCCCGTCGCGTCAGCGGCACCGTCGACCTCGGCGGCGCATCGGACGAGAAGAGCGAGCACCTGGGCCAGAAACTCAAGCGCGCGCTGCTCACCGGTGTCAGCTACATGATTCCGTTCGTCGCCGGCGGAGGCCTGCTGATCGCCCTCGGCTTTCTGCTCGGCGGCTACGAGATCACGGAGGTCGCCGATGACGTCGTGATCAACAACAGCCTGTTCAACCTGCCCGACGGCGGCATGCTCATCTACCTCGGGGCGGTCTTCTTCAAGATCGGCGCCCTGTCGATGGGCTTCCTCGTTCCCGCACTGGCCGGCTATATCGCCTTCGCCATCGCCGACCGTCCCGGTATCGCGCCCGGCTTCGTCGCAGGCGCCGTCGCCGGCTTCATGGGTGCTGGCTTCCTCGGGGGCATAGTCGGCGGACTGCTCGCTGGTGTCGTCGCCGTGAGTATTGCCAGGATCAGCGTTCCGCGCTGGCTGCGCAGCCTGATGCCCGTCGTGATCATTCCGCTGATCGCATCGATCGTCGCGTCCGGGTTGATGTTCCTCGTGCTCGGCGGTCCGATCGCGCTGCTCACCGTGGGACTCAGCAATTGGCTGAACGGCATGACCGGGGCATCCGCTGTGATTCTCGGTGTCATTCTCGGTCTCATGATGGCATTCGACCTTGGCGGTCCGGTCAACAAGGTCGCCTACTCGTTCGCCGTCGCCGGCCTCGGCGCGGCGAGCCTCGCCAACCAGGCACCGTGGCAGATCATGGCCGCAGTCATGGCCGCCGGCATGGTTCCGCCGCTCGCAATGGCCCTCGCCACCGTGATCGACAAGAAGCTGTTCAGCCTGTCTGAGCGTGAGAACGGCAAGGCGGCCTGGCTGCTGGGTGCCTCGTTCATCTCCGAAGGCGCCATTCCGTTCGCCGCTGCCGACGTGTTCCGGGTAATTCCGGCCGCCATGCTCGGCGCAGCGGTCACCGGCGGGCTGTCCATGGCCTGGAACATCACGAGCAAGGCACCGCACGGTGGAATGTTCGTCTTCTTCGCCATCGACAACTTCCTGCTGTTCGTGCTCGCCATTGCGATCGGTACTGTGGTATCAGCGTTCGCCGTGGTCGGGCTCAAGCGTTACGCGGTGCGCAAGCCCGCAGTCGTGGACGCCGCCCCGGTCAACGCCTGACCCGGAAAGTACCCCGTGCGGGAACTCCCCGCGAAGAATGCCACGCAGTACAGTGACGCCAGCCGCAGGCTGGGGTTCAAGGAATTGAGGACGATCGTGCAGACGCTTTCAGGCAAGGCCAGTACCAACCAGGCCGAAACCGGCCGCACCTTCACCGGAGTCGGTGTCAGCCCCGGCCGTATCGTCGGCTCCATCCTGTTGATGCCCCAGCCCGTGCGTGAACCCGCTGCGGGCGAACGCCTGGCCGAGGGGACCACGCCGGAAGAGGCATCCGCTACCCTGCGGGTCGCAGCAAAGGCCGTGCAATCCAGTCTCACAGCTCGCTCGGTCGGCGCTTCGGGCGCCGGCCGGGAGGTGCTGGAGGCGACGGCGCTGATGGCGAACGACCCGATGCTGGTCAAGGCGGCCGTCAAGCTCATCACCAACGGTTCCTCACCGGAACGGGCGATCTGGGATGCGGCCGCCTCGGTGGCCGAAATGCTGCACAACCTCGGCGGTTACATGGCCGAGCGGGCGACCGACGTGCTCGATGTGCGCGGCCGGATCGTGGCCGAACTACGCGGCGTTCCGGCCCCCGGAATCCCGTACTCGGACACGCCGTTCGTTCTCGTCGGCGAGGATCTTGCGCCGGCCGACACCGCCACTCTCGACCCGGCGAAGGTTCTCGCCCTCGTCACCTCGAGCGGCGGACCCCAGTCGCACACGGCCATCATCGCCCGCGCCCTTGGGCTGCCGGCCGTGGTCGCCGCTGTCGGCGTCGAAGGCCTGACCGACGGCACCACCGTCTTCGTGGACGGCGCGGCCGGAACGATTCTGGTCGACCCCGGCGCCGACGAGATCGACCTGGCCAAGGCCTGGGCGACCACCACCGCCGCCCTGGCCGTGTTCGACGGCACCGGGCGCCTCAAAGACGGCCACCTGGTTCCGCTGCTCTCCAACGTCGGCGGCGCCAAGGATGCGGTCAAAGCCGCAGCCGCCGGTGCCCAGGGCGTCGGCCTGCTGCGCACCGAATTCTGCTTCTTGGAACGTGACACCGAACCCACCATCGCCGAACAGGTCGAGGCCTACCGCGGCGTGTTCGACGCGTTCCCCGGCAAGAAGGTCGTCGTGCGCACCCTCGACGCCGGCGCCGACAAACCGCTGCCGTTTTTGACCGATGCCTCCGAGCCGAATCCCGCCCTCGGCGTGCGCGGCTACCGCACCGATTTCACCTCCCCCGGAGTGCTCGAGCGTCAGCTCCAGGCCATCGCGCAGGCAGCCGACGGCACCGAGGCGCAGGTCTGGGTGATGGCGCCGATGATCTCCACCGCCGAGGAAGCCGAACATTTCGCCGGCCTCTGCGCCGCGGCGGGGCTCACGACACCCGGCGTCATGGTCGAGGTCCCCTCGGCCGCGCTCACCGCCGCGAGCATTCTCGAACACGTCGACTTCGTCAGCCTCGGCACTAACGACCTGACCCAGTACGCCATGGCCGCCGACCGCCAGCTCGGCTCACTCGCGGCCCTCAACACGCCGTGGCAGCCAGCAGTGCTGCAATTGATCCGCCTGACCGTGGCCGGTTCGCGCGACGAGGGCAACGACAAGCCGGTTGGGGTCTGCGGTGAAGCTGCCGCCGACCCCGCACTCGCGGTGGTGCTGGTCGGACTCGGCGTCTCGACGCTGTCCATGACCGCACGGGCCCTCTCCGCCGTCGCCGCCGTGCTCGCGAGCGTGACGCTGCCCGAGGCGCAGCAACTGGCCGCCCTGGCCCTCAAATCACATTCAGCAACGGATGCCCGTCGAATCGTTCGCGAGAAACTTCCCATACTTAATACGCTGGGTTTGTAATCTGCCCTCACTCTTTGTCAACACTGCTTACCTTGGAGGACCCCATGTCTGAACGAACCGCTGTCATCGCAAGCCGCGTCGGCCTGCACGCCCGCCCTGCCGGAATCTTTGTCGCCGCGGTCGGTGAGCTGCCCCTCGAGGTCACCATCGCCATGGCCGGCGAGCCGGCCGAGGATGCCATGGACGCGTCGAGCATCCTCTCCATTATGAGTCTCGGCGCCTCCAACGGCGATACCGTCGTGCTGCGTGCCGACGGCGAAGGCGCCGACGAGGCTCTCGATTCCCTGGTCAAGATTCTGGAGACGGATCTCGACGCCGAATAATACCCGTTCCCCGTTTGGGGACAATCCTTTACCGCACGCAACTAGGTAACTACGCTAGATAAATCTCGCGGACGCTGTGCCCGCGCGAGACCGGCGCACTGCCGGTACCTGCACCACCATCTGTGCGAGCGAAAAGGAACCTACCGTGACTGAACGACAGACTTACCTGGGCAACGTTGAGAGCACCCCTGAATCCGAGGAGCACACCATCAAGGACTGGGCGGATCTCGGCCAGGAAATGTGGTCGTACCTCACCGGTAAGGGTGCGGCCATCAACTACAGTTTCATCGATATGGTCGTCGAAGTTCCCCGTGACATCGGCCCCGATGCTCCCCGGGCCGTCTGGAAGCTCAACGGCACCCTGCGGGTAACCACGAGCGACGAGAAGTCGCTCGGCTCCGATCCGTTTCGGGGCTGATCGTGAGCTCCTCGGCGAGCTCAACACTGGCTGGCTCCCCGGTGAGTCTGCACATCGATCTCGCCTTTTCCCTGGTCGAACCGACGGGTGCGGTCGGTGCGTCGAAAGCTTCCTCCGGTGCGGATTCGACCGGAGCAGAGTTCGGCGATTCCTTTGGGTCAGCGGATGCCATGCAGGGCACGGTGACCGCCAACGGCACGGAGATCACCGTCTTCACGAGCAACCCGGAAATGTTCGTGCAGGGGCGTGCGCTCAATCTGGAACCGCTGCGCGCGCTGGCTGCCGAATTGGCCTCCCGCGGTCTGACCGTCTCCATCACGGGCCCGATCGGGCTGATTGCGCGTATCGGCGACGTGCAGGCATCCGTTTCGCAACGACTGTTGACGCGGTCACCGCACATCGTGCTCGGGTCCCGAAACGCCCTCGGGCCGCTCGTGCAGGCACGAATGCGCGGGCGTGCACGCATGCCCGTTGCCATTCCGCTGCCACCATCGACGGTGTTTCCGCTCGCACCGACCTTTGATCGACACCGCCGGCGAAAGATCACCACAACGCACTACACGCCGGGGAGCGGGCGACCCCGCCTCATCTTCGTCGTGGGCTCGGAGAACTGGAACGGGCAGATGCCCCGGGAATTCGATCTACTGCCGGGCGTGACGACGATCGGCTCGTCCGCGGATGCCGACCTGCAATTGCCCGGGTTGAAACCGCTGCACGCCGAAATTCGCCACGATGACAACGATGAGTACGTTCTGTTTGCGATGGGTGACGTCGCGAGCAGCTCTCGGCCGGCCGAGGGAAGCACCGGGAACAGCCAGATTCTGCGCACCGGGTCGCGGCTCGAAATGGGCCCGTGGCGCATGGGCTACTTTCGGGAGGAATTCGCCGACCACGGCCGGCCGTTTGGCGGGCGCGTTGGCGGGGAGCTGGCATTCCAGAAGCCGCAGCCACCCAGGCCGCGGGCCTGAGGGGCGCGTGAGGGTGTCGCACGTTCGATGCGGCACCCTCACGAGGTGAACAGGTCGGTCCAAACCGCTCGAGAACCCGATTCCCCGATGAGCGCAACCGTGACGACCGATCCAAGCGCGCTGACCAGAACCACAAGATCAAGAACAATGGTGGCCGCGAGACGTCCGGCACCGTGTGGCAGAGCGGATGCGAAACGGGCGCCCTCGGCGGTCACGTAGCGGTACCAAAACCACTGCAGTGCCGCCACGAGGAACAGGGCGATCACCCACGGCAGCAGCGTGTTGCCGAGCGAGGTGTGCGTGCCGAGCAACGGGGTCACGTTGACCAGCCGGGACTGCAGCCACTCCCCCGCCTGCACGGCGAGCGGAACCAGCACGAGCGCTGCCAGGGCCACCAGGGGCGTCACGATGCCCAATCGCCGCCGAGCGGCCGGCCAGAACGCGGTGAGCAGCGCGCACAGGGCGGCGAGTGGCACCACGATCACGACCGCGTGCACGATCAGCACGTGAAGCGGCAGTCCGTTGAATTCCCAATCAATGTTCAAGGCGTATCTCCACTGCATCGGCTCTTGCGGGCGGGGAAATCAGAATGAGCGCAAGCACGTGTCGGAGTAAATTACCACCATTTGGCGGTTCCTGCTGTCCCCATCACAGGGGAGGACATCACGCTGTCTATCCCCGCTAGGTTGGAATTATCGAACCGATTACCCGGAGTCGGCGATGGAACGGACAATCGTGAAAATGTTGCAGACAGAGTGCCCCGAATGCCAACAAATGGTGTGGATCACGTCGGATACCCGCTTCGCGACCTACCATTCCCTGGCCAATTCCTCCAAGGATTGCCCGGGCTCCCGAATGATCGTTCCGGTCCCCCCCAAACAGACCGCTGCGAGCCGTAAGCGGGCGCAGGCCGAACTCCTCGCCTGGAGCCACTCTGCGAGCGCTGTCAGTGCCACTGAACACCAGGCCACCGAACACCAGGCCACCGAACACCAGGCCGCCAAAAACCACGTCACCAAGCACCAGGCCGCCAAGCACCAGGCTGCCTGACACCAGCCGACTCGAGCATCCGAGGCGGTGTCGACTCCCTACCCGGGTCGGCACCGCCTCGTTTTGTGGAACGGCGGACTCGGTTCAGTTCAGTCGGCCGACCGCTGTGCGCTCGACGCGTTGCAACGGATGCGTAACAAACCGGCCGACCGGGAGATCTCATTCTGGCGCGGGGGGTAGACTCCCTTTTGTTTTTTATCAGCCTCTTCTCAGGCCATGCCCCGTACCGTTACACACGGAGTTCCCCCACTCCACGTAAAGCCCCGGCATATTTCTCACCTCCCCCAGGCGAGAAGTGCCGGGGCTTTTTCGGTTCCGCGGCGCCGCGAGGGCCGTGCCATGGCGGTCTCGGCAGGATCGGCCAACGAATTGGTGGCGATCCCGAGACCAGCGTGGGTCGTTCAGCGGATGCTGACCCAGGCCGGTTACGCGGCGAGCGCGGGGGCGTCGACGCGCAGCGAGCGAGCCCCGTGCTGCTCGGCCAGACCGGCCAGAAGCCGGGCGAGCTGATCGACCGGGGAGTCGGGCGCTTCGGGGTGCCACTGCACCCCGGTGATCGGAGCACTCTCATGCTCGAGGGCTTCGATCAGGCCGTCGGGGGCGTGGGCGGCGGCCACAAGTCCGGCGCCGAGGCGGTCGACGATCTGGTGGTGGGCGCTCTGCACCGAGATGTCGATGCGGCCGAGGCTCGCGGCCAGGGTGCTGCCTTCGGCGAGCACGACGTCGTGGGTGGAGAGAATCTGGTCGATCGGCACGTCGATGTTTTTGTGAATGCCGTCGTCAATGTGCTGCACCAGATTGCCGCCGAGGGCGACATTGATGATCTGCAGGCCGCGGCAGATGCCCAGCAACGGGGTGCCGACCAGGAGGGCGCGCTGCACCAGGGCTATCTGGCCCTCGTCGGCGACCGCGAAGTGCGCCGTCTCACCCTCGTAGCCGGTAGCGCCGCCGTAGAAGTGGGGCGTGACGTCTTCGCCGCCGACGATGATGAGGGCGTCGGCATCCGCTGTGATGCGCAGCAGTTCGACCGGTGTGACGTCGGCAGCGGCGACCCGGGTGACGGCCCAGCCGGCGGTTTCGGCATCGGCGGCGACGCGCGAATTGAGCACCTGCACCTTGGCGTGATAGGCGGGGCGGTCGGGGCGCGCTCCGGTAACCTCGACGACGACGAGCATCCGGTTCGTGAATTCTTGGTTCATGCCGGGCTCCCGTCCTGTCGCATTGCTGTCCTGATTCCATTGTGGGCGGCAGGCCCGTGGCACGCGAGTTGCCCTGTAACACAGGGCAACATCGCAATCGCACGGATTTCCTGAGGTTCCCAGACTCGCCTCTGCCGGTCACCCTAAACTTTGGTCATGCACGCACTTTCCTGGCGGGCCAGCTCGACCAGGACGACTCCTTTGGAAGGGACACCCGAATGACCAAGCAGTCCATCTTCGGCCGTATTTCCCAGCTCGCGAAGGCGAACATCAACGCCATCCTCGACTCGGCGGAAGACCCCGCCAAGATGCTCGACCAGATGGTGCGCGACTTCTCGAGCAGCATCTCTGACGCCGAGAGCGCGATCGCCGAGACCATCGGCAACCTGCGGCTGCTCGAAGACGACTACCGCGAAGACCAGGAAGCCGCCGTGGAGTGGGGCGACAAGGCCCTGGCCGCGAGCCGCAAGGCCGACGAGCTGCGCCTGGTCGGCAACGCTGCCGACGCCGACAAGTTCGACAACCTCGCCAAGGTCGCGCTGGGTCGCCAGCTCACCTCGGAGAAGGAAGCGAAGACCGCTGAGCCGCAGATTCAGGCCCAGACCGCCGTCGTCAACCAGCTCAAGACCGGCCTGAACGCCATGAAAGAGAAGTTGGTGCAACTCACCAACAAGCGTGCAGAGCTCGTCGCGCGCTCCAAGACCGCCAAGGCGCAGGCGCAGGTGATGGATGCCGTCAAGAGCATCGACATGATGGATCCGACGAGCGAGGTCAACCGCTTCGAGGACAAGATCCGTCGCGAAGAAGCCCGGGTTCGCGGCGCGCAGGAGCTGGCCGCGTCGAGCCTTGACGCCCAGTTCGAAAGCCTTGACGACCTCGGCGAGCTCACCGAAGTGGATGCCCGCCTCGCGGCCCTGAAAGCCGGAACCACCGCCGCCCTCGAGCGCTGAGCGTTCAGTAGACAACTTTGGTGGGTGACACCCCGGTGGCACCCACCAAAGTTGTCCACTCAGGACGTGGCCGGCGAGCCCGGCGAGAAATTCGCTCTCGGCGAAGCGGATGTTGTTGGCCCCGGCCGCTGCGCCATACTGAGGTATGGCTCCCACCTTCGTTGTAGTACCGCAGTGGCAGGGTTCGATTTCTCCGCGCGCAATGCGCCTGGTCGACGGGGCGGCGGCCATTCAAGGCGACCTGCCCTTTTCGGCCACGCGTCTGGTCGACGTGCCGGTCGAGGCCGGTGACGCGCTCGATACCGGGGTGCACCGGTTCTCCGCGATCCAGCAGGTGCGGGAACGCCACACCGCTGTTTTGAAGGACACGGCCGATTGGGCGCTCTCCATCGGCGGCGACTGCGGCATTGCCCTCACCGCTGTCGAGCACGCGGCGCGTACGCATCCGGACGACCTGGCCGTCGTCTGGTTCGACGCCCACCCCGACCTGCACACGCCAGAGACCTCACCGTCCGGCGGATTCTGCGGCATGGTGCTGCGCGCGATCAGCGGCGAAGGGCCAGCCGAGCTGGAACTCGCCGCCACGAGCAGCGTGTCACTCGACCGCGTCGTGCTGGCCGGAATCCGCGATGTCGACGATGCCGAAGACGTTCTCCTGCAGGAGCGCGGCCTGGTGAGCGTGTCCTGCTCCGAGTTGACCGACCCGGCTGCCCTGATCGCGGCCGTCGCTGCCATCGGCGCCAAGCACGTTTTCGTGCACATCGACCTGGATGTGCTCGATCCGTCAGCTCTTGGCGGCCTGAATGACCTGATTCCGTTCGGGTTGAGCGTGGCCGAACTCGGTAAAGCGATCACCGCCCTGCGCGCTGAGTTCACCCTCGCCGGAGCGACGATCACCGGGTTCGCGCCGGCCTCCCCCGAGGCGGCGACCGATGATCTGCCGAGCATCCTGCGCATCATCGGGGCACTCACCCGCTAGGCACTGATCTCGCAGGTGACCGGACTGAGCGAGTGGGAATGCGCATAACTCCTGCAATTTCTGGCTGGCCAGGGACACACCGGCGTCATTCCGGGCAACTTTGCGGGACCGCCAACGAATTGCAGGAGTTATGGACTCGGGGCGATAGGCCCGGCGAGCACCGCACGAATTCACACACCGACCAATGGAGGCCCCATGAACGATCAGCCCCGCATCCTCACCGAGCGCCGCGGCCACATTCTTCTGATCGGGTTCAATCGGCCCGAGAAGCGCAATGCCGCCGACTTTGCCCTGCTGCGGCAGCTCGCCCTCGCCTACGGTAAGCTCGACCGCGACCCCGAGCTGCGCGTCGGCCTGGTCTACGCCGTCGGCGAGCACTTCACGGCCGGGCTCGACCTCGCCGACATCGGTCCCCGGCTGGGCCCCGCCGGGCTCGAGATGGTGCCGGAGGGCGGCATCAACCCGTGGCAAGTGGATGGCGAATCCCTCAGTAAACCGGTCGTCATCGCCGTGCAGGGAACCTGTCTCACCCTCGGAATCGAGCTCATGCTCGCGAGCGACATTGTGGTTGCCGCCGAATCGACCAAGTTCGGGCAGATCGAGGTAGCCCGCGGCATTTTGCCGTTCGGCGGCGCGACCATTCGGTTTCCGCGTGCGGCCGGCTGGGGCAATGCCATGCGCTGGCTGCTCACCGGTGAGCTGTTCGATACCGCCGAAGCGCATCGTTTGGGCCTCGTTCAGGAAGTCGTGCCCGACGGCACCCAGTTCGACCGGGCGCTCGAGCTCGCCGAGAAGATCGCCGCCCAGGCACCCCTCGCGATCCAGGCCACCCTCGCCAATGCGCGCCTGGCGCAGCGGGAGGGGGCGGCATCCGCTGAACAAGAGCTGCAGCCGGCCCTCGCCCGCCTGGTGCAAACCGAGGACTCCCGCATCGGCATGCAGAGCTTCATGACCCGGACCCCCGCCGTCTTCGTGGGCCGTTAGCCACGCGCGCACCCTCCTCTTCCGCGACCGGGCCCGGAACGCAGGCCCAGCCTATTAATCGGGCCCGGGTTCACAGAGTGGGCCCCGGACGGGCACCTCGGGATAGGCTGCTCTGAACGGTCGGGCCACAAAGTCAAGGAGATTCAATGTCAAGTCAGAACTACGACGTCATTGTGATCGGCGGCGGCGCTGTCGGCGAGAATGTGGCCGACCGCACCGCGCAGGGCGGCCTGCGCACGGTCGTCGTCGAAAGCGACCTGGTCGGTGGCGAATGCTCCTACTGGGCCTGTATGCCGTCCAAGGCTCTACTGCGCAGCGGCGCAGCTCTCGCTGCGGCCAGGCGCGTGCCGGGCGCCGCCGAAGCCGTCACCGGAACCGTCGACGCGCGCGCCGCCCTCAAGCAACGCGACGCCATCGCGAGCCACTGGAAGGACGACGGCCAGGCAAAGTGGCTCGAGTCGGCCGGAATCGACCTGGTACGCGGCCACGCCCGCCTCACCGGCACGAAAGAGGTCACCGTGACGTCCGCCGACGGCACCGTGACCGTGCTCACCGCCACGCACGCCGTCGTCGTGAGCACCGGTTCGGCCGCCCTCCTGCCCGACATTCCGGGCCTGACAAACATCGAACCGTGGACCAGCCGCGACGCGACCAGCGCCCAGGAGATTCCGGCCAGCCTGGCCGTGATCGGCGGCGGCGTCGTCGCAGCCGAGATGGCCGCCGCCTACGCCTCACTCGGCTCGACAGTGACCGTCATCGCGCGCAGCCCACTGCTCGGCGGTCAGGAACCCTTCGCCGGTGAGCTCGTCACCGCCGCCCTGCGGCGCAACGGCGTCACCGTCCTCGTCGGCCCGTCTACCACCGAAGCCCACCGCGACGCAGACGGCACCGTCACGCTCACCCTCGACGACGACAGCACCGTCACGGCCGAGAAAGTGCTCGTGGCCATCGGCCGAACCCCGCGCACCCAGGATCTGGGCCTTGAAACCGTCGGGCTCGACGAAGGCGACTGGCTCGCCGTCGACGACACCCTGCTCGTGCAGGGCGACTCCCCCGCGCTCGCCGGTAACTGGCTCTACGCCACCGGCGACGTCAACCATCGCGCGCTCCTCACCCACCAGGGCAAATACCAAGCCCGCGCAGCCGGCGACGCGATCGTGACCCGCGCGGCCGGCAGACCGATCGACACGGCGCCCTGGGGCGTGCACGTCGCGACCGCCGACCACGCCGCCGTGCCCCAGGTCACCTTCACCGACCCGGAGGTGGCCTCGGTCGGGTTGACCGCAGCATCCGCTGTGAAGGCGGGATATCGCATCCGTATTCTGGATTACGACCTGGCCAACCTGGGCGGTGCCTCGGTGCTCGCCGTCGGCTACGTCGGCAAGGCGCGCGCGATCGTCGACCTCGACCGCGAGGTTCTGCTCGGCGTCTCCTTCGTCGGGCAGGATGTTGCTGAGCTGTTGCATTCGGCCACGGTCGCCATTGTCGGCGAAGTGCCGATCAACCGGCTGTGGCATGCCGTGCCGAGCTACCCGACGCTGAGCGAGGTCTGGCTGCGGCTGCTCGAGGCCTACGGACGCCCCGGGTACACCGACGAAGAATCACGATAGCGGATGCGGCGACTCCTCTTTGATTCACCGGTGAGTCGCGCCGGCTACCTCTACGCGACCGCGTTCGGGCTGGTCTGGGGCTCAATCTGGAGCACCGGCCGGGTCGAGAAACGCGCCGGACTGTATGTGTTTCGCGGCATGCCGCCGTGGACGTTCGGACGCGGCGGATCCTGCGTCGGCGGCTGCTATCTCACCAATCAGAACGTCACCGCGGCCGTGCTCGAGCATGAGGCCGTGCACAAACGCCAATGGCAGCGCTTCGGCATGGTCTTTCCGCTGCTATACGCGCTCGGCGGGCGCAATCCGCTGCACAACCGCTTCGAGATCGAGGCCGGCCTGAAAAAGGGCGGCTACATCCGCTAGTTCAGCCAACGTGGCTCGTGACACCGCCGCCCATTCCGGTGCGCGGCTGCAGCACACACAAAACCGCCCGGGCTGGGAACAGGCCGGGCGGTTTTGTCGTGCAGAAGCGCTACTGCGCGGCGACGTACTCAGCGTCGATGGCGGCAGCCGCGGCGAACACAGCGAGGTTCGCACGCAGCTTGGCGCCGAGGTCGGCGTCAACGCTGGTCCAGTACCAAATGGCACGCTCGGTGACCTCGGGGCGGGTCACGCCGCTGATGGCACCGGTGATGGTGTCAAGGAAGCGCGCCTTGGCGGCGTCGTCGTAGACCTCGCGGTACAGCGTTCCGGCCTGGCCGAAGTCGCTGTCCTCGCTGCGCAGGGTCGCGGCGGCACGCAGCAGCGTTCCGTCGCCTTCCCAGGCGCCCTCGCCGGCCGCGGCCGGGTCGGCGACGGGGCCACCAAGGGAGTTGGGTGCGTAGTTCGGCTCGCTCGGTGCGTTGTAGTAGTGGCGCTGTGCGCCATCCTGCGAGTAGTTGTTGACCGGGCTCTTCGCCGCATTGATCGGCAGCTGGGTGTAGTTGGTGCCGACGCGGTAGCGCTGCGCGTCGGGGTAGGAGAAGATGCGCGCCATGAGCATCTTGTCGGGGCTTGCGGCAATTCCGGGAACGAAGTTGGCGGGCGAGAACGCGGCCTGCTCGATCTCGGCGAAGAAATTCTCCGGGTTGCGGTTGAGGGTGTGGGTACCGACCGGAATGAGCGGGAAGTCGGCGTGCGGCCAGACCTTGGTCACGTCGAACGGGTTGAATCGGTAGGTGTTGCCCTGCTCGTACGGCATGACCTGCACGGAGACGTTCCAGGACGGGAAGTTGCCGGCGGCAATGGCGTCGGACAGGTCGCGACGGTAGTAGTCAGCATCCGCTCCGGCGATGAGCTCAGCTTCTGAGCCTTCCATCTCGACGTTGCCCTGGTTGGATTCGAAGTGGTACTTCACCCAGAAGCGCTCGCCGGCGGCGTTGATCCACTGGTAGGTGTGCGAGCCGAAGCCGGGCATTTCACGCCAGGAGCGCGGCAGGCCGCGGTCTCCCATGAGGTAGGTCACCTGGTGGGCCGACTCCGGGGAGAGGGTCCAGAAGTCCCACTGCATGGTCGCGTCGCGCAGGCCGGTGCCCGGCAGGCGCTTCTGCGAGTGGATGAAGTCGGGGAACTTGATGCCGTCGCGGATGAAGAACACCGGGGTGTTGTTGCCGACGATGTCGTAATTGCCCTCGGTCGTGTAGAACTTGACCGAGAAGCCGCGCACGTCGCGCCAGGTGTCTGGGCTGCCCTGCTCGCCGGCCACGCTGGAGAAGCGCTGCAGGGTGGGGGTGACGGTGCCGGGCTGAAACACGGCCGCGCGGGTGTACTTCGAGACGTCGCCGGTCACGACGAACTCGCCGTGCGCTCCGCCGCCCTTGGCGTGCACGATGCGCTCCGGAATGCGCTCGCGGTTGAACTGGGCGAGCTTCTCGACCAGGTAGCGGTCGTGCAGCGCGGTGACGCCGTCGGCGCCGACGGTGAGGGAGTGCGCGTCGCTGGCGACGGGCGTTCCCGTCTGGTCGGTAGTGGGCTTGATAGTCATGGTGCTCCTTGGTGTGGATCAGCAACGCGAGGTTGGCGGAAGAAAGTTAGGGGTGTGCGGTGTCGAGCTGGCACTGGGCGCACAGGCCCCAGTAAATAACCTCGGCGGCGCGCACGTCGAAACCGAGCGCATCCGCCGGCGTGAGGCAGGGTGCGTGACCGACGGCACAATCCACGTCGTGCACCACAGTGCAGCGGGTGCAGACGATGTGGTGGTGGTTGTCGCCGACCCGGCGCTCGAACAGGGCGGGCGAACCGGCCGGTTCGATCTTGCGCACGAGTCCGGCAGTGCCGAGCGAGGCGAGCACCCCGTAGACCGCCTGCAGCGAGGTGCCGGGCAGGTCGGTGTGCACCGCTGTGAACAGGGCGTCGGCGTTGGAGTGCGGCATATCGGTGAGGGCGCGCAGCACCGCCAGACGCGGCGCCGTAACTTTGAGACCAGCCGAACGGATGCTGTCGGCCAGCAACCCGGCGTCGGCTGCGGCCAGGCGCAGGCCCGCGGTCTCTTCGCTCGGTTCGGTCGTCGTCATGCTCTGACCCTAACATTTGTTTTGAGTAATTCAAAACAAATTTGGGCACTGGTATAGCTAGCTAGGATAGCGATTATCGAGGTTCTGGAGGAACTGTGCTCGCGATCACGCGCTTCATCACCGGCAAACGCACCGCCTGGGCGGTCTTGCTCGGAACACTCGTGGCGGTCGGTCTGCTGTTTGCGCTGCTCCCGGCCAATGAGTCCGAGGATTTTCCGGCGGCGGGGCTGCCGGAGACCAGCCAGGCGGCCCAGGTCACCGAGCTGCTCGCCGAGTTTCCCTCGGCCGACCAGACCGCGGCGATCGTGGTCTGGAGCCGCGACGGCGCCGCGCTCACGGCGGCCGACCAAACCGCGATCACCGCCGCAGCCGAGCGGCTCGGCGCCGCGTCTATCGCCCCGCGCGCGGCCACACCGCAGTTCAGCGACGACGGTCAGGCGGCGCTGAGCGTGGTGCCGCTGGAAGCGGCGAGCGCGACGGCCGACATTGCGAAGACGGCCACCGATATCCGTTCAACGGCGTCGACCGCGCTGCCGAGCGGGCTGACCGCCTATGTCACCGGGCCGGTCGGCTTTCAGTCCGACATCACCAACGCTTTCGCCGGAGCCGACTTTCGCCTGCTGCTGGTGACCGTGATCGTCGTCGCGGTGCTTCTGATCGTGACCTATCGCAGCCCGGTGCTCTGGATCGTGCCGCTCGTCGTGGTCGGGCTCGCCGACGGCCTGGCCGGCAAGGTCGCCGGCGCGCTGGCCGAACCGCTCGGTTTCGCCCTCGACGCCTCGATCTCGGGCATCCTCTCGGTGCTCGTGTTCGGCGCCGGCACCAACTATGCCCTGCTGCTCGTGGCCCGCTATCGCGAAGAATTGCTGCACACCGAAAATCGCAACGTCGCCATGCGCACCGCCGTGACGAGCGCCGGCCCGGCCATCGCGGCCAGCGGTGGCACCGTTGCGCTGAGCCTGGCAACCCTGGTTTTCGCCGAACTGGCCGGCAACCGGGCGCTCGGCATCGCCTGCGCCATCGGTGTACTCATCGCCATTCTGTTCGCCCTGCTCGTGCTGCCGGCCGCCCTCGTGGTCTGCGGGCGCGGCCTGTTCTGGCCGTTCATTCCGCGCGTGGAGGCCCAGGCCACTGCCCCGCGCATCGGCTTCTGGACCAGGCTCGGTCGCGGAGTGGCCAGGCATCCGGTGATCATCACGGTCGTGTCCGTTCTGGCGATCGGTTCGCTCGCGTTCGGGCTGAACGGAGCCGCCGTCGGGTTATCCCAAGCCGACCAGCTGCTCGGCAACCCGGAGTCGGTTGTTGCCCAGGACATTGTGGACGAGTCTTTTTCGGCGGGGCTGACCAGCCAGACGGTCGTGCTGACGCCGGATGCGGCATCCGCTGACACCGTGGCAGTGGCCCTGCAGACTCCAGGGGTCTCCGCGGCTGTCGCCGGTGAGAACGCTGGCGGCCTGACCCGCATCGATGTCACCCTCGACAGCGAACCCGGCAGCGACCTGACTTTTGCGACCCTCAGCCAACTGCGCAGCGATTTAGCGGATGCTTCGGGCGCGGTCTCGCAGGCGCGGGTCGGTGGCAGCGATGCCACGGCCCTCGACACGAAAATCAGCGCCGAACGGGACCAGGCCCTGATCCTGCCGCTGATTCTGGGCATCGTCTTTCTCATTTTGGCGCTGCTGCTGCGCTCCCTCGTGGCGCCGGTGTTGCTCATCGCCACCGTGCTCGGCACCTTCTTCGCCAGCCTGGGAGCTTCGAACCTGATCTTTCAGAACCTGCTCGGCTTCGCCGCGTTCGACACCAGCGTCGTGCTGTTTTCCTTTCTGTTCCTGGTCGCTCTCGGCGTGGACTACAACATCTTCCTGACCACGCGAGCGCGGGAAGAGGCCCGGCGCTACGGCACCCGAGAAGGCATGGTGCGGGCGCTCTCGTCGACCGGCGCGGTGATCACCAGCGCCGGGATTCTGATCGCGGCGGTGTTCGCCGTGCTCGGCGTCCTGCCGGTCGTGGCACTCACCCAGATCGGCGTGATCGTCTGCATCGGAGTGCTGCTCGACACCCTTGTCGTGCGCACCGTACTCGTGCCGGCCCTGGTCTTTCTGGTGGACGACCGGTTCTGGTGGCCGTCGAAGCCGGTCGCGTCACGCCAGTAGAATTCCGGCGCGACTCTGGTTGACTCCGGGTTCACGCCCGGTGAGGCCAACGCCCGGTCAGGCCTACGCAGGGTCGGGCGGCACGCGATCCTGCCAGCGGATGCGCCGCTCCAGCTGCGCGCCGAGCGCCAGCAGCGTCGCTTCGCCGCCGGGTCGCCCGATGAGCTGCACGCCCATCGGCAGGCCGTCGTCGGTCTGGTGCACCGGCAGCACGATGGCCGGCAGCCCGCTCACGTTGATCATCGAGGTGAACGGCGTGTACTGCACCTGCTGGGCGAAGTTCGCCTCGCCGTCGTGCGCGTCGTACCAGCCGACCGGCCGCGGCGTCAGCGCCATCGCCGGGGTCAGCACGGCATCGAATTTCGACAGCTGGCGAATGAACGAACGCTCGAACGCGGACAGTGCGGCCAGCGCCTCGGCGAGTTCCCGGGCACCGAGGGCACGACCTCGGGCGAGCAGCCACTGGGTCAGCGGTTCAAGCAGGGCGACGTCTGCGTCGGTTTCGGCAGGGATGGTCGCCGCGCCCGCTTGCCAAATTGTGCGAAACGCCGGCACATAGCTCGCGTCGGGCACGAGTGCCGTCTCCTCGAGGCCGTGCTGCAGCGCGGCGAAACCGGCCACGGCGAGATCGAGCGCGGCCTGAGCTTCGGGCGCAATCGAAATGGAGTAATCGTTGTCCCAGGCTGAAGTGGTCATGACGCCGAGCTGAAACCGCCCATCGCCGCGCACCGCCGCGGCCAGCAGCGGAGCTTCGTCTCCCGGAGCCCGCAAGGCATAGTGGTGGTCGGGGTGACCATCTCGCGGCGCGATCATGGCATCGAGCAGCAGGGCGGCATCCGCTACCGTGCGGGCGATCGGGCCGCCGACGGCGAGGCCACCGAGCTTGTCGACTCCGGAAGCGGACGGCACCCGTCCGCGGCTCGGTTTGAGGCCGACCAGCCCGCAGGCGGCCGCTGGGATGCGGATGGACCCGCCGCCATCGGAGCCCGGCGCGAACGGCAGCAGGCGGGCGGCGACCGCGACGGCGGCGCCACCGCTGGATCCGCCGGCGCCGAGCGCAAGGTTCCACGGCGTGCGAGCCGGCGGTGCGGCGAGGCTTTCGGTGTAGGAGGCGAGGCCGAACTCCGGCGTGTTCGTCTTGCCGAGGCTGACTCCCCCGGCGTCGTCAAGGGCCTGCACGAGCTCATCCGACTCGTCGGGCACATAGTCGGCGAAGAGGCGCGAGCCGAACCTGGCTGGCACCCCCGCACGCAGGTACAGGTCCTTGTCGGCAAACGGGAGGCCCCAGAGCGGCGCGGTGCGCGGCATCCGCTCTTCAACGTAACGGGCCCTGGCCCTGGCCGCGTCTGCCGTCACCGTGACAAAGGCACCGAGTGCCGAATTGTACTTCTCGATGCGGGCGAGGTAATGCTCGGCGAGCTCGCCCGGGCTGATTTCGCGGCTCTGCAGGGCCTGCCATTGCTCAAGGGCGGTCAGTTCGTGTGGATCAGCCATGACCCGAGCCTAGTTCGGCGACGGTCGCCAATCAGGCAGCACTGGCCGCGGCGGCACAACGAGGCTAGCCTCAATCCATGGCCAGCGCTTTGTACAACCCCATCGGCACCACCGCGCTCATCACCGGAGCGTCAAGCGGACTCGGCGTCGGGTACGCCCACGCGCTCGCCCAGCGCGGCGCGGATCTGGTACTCGTCGCCCGTCGCCAGGCCCGGCTCGAAGCCCTTGCGGTCGATCTCGCCGAGAAATACGGCACCGTTTCCACCGTGATTCCGCTCGATCTCACCGAAGCGGATGCCGTCCCCGAGCTGGTGCGCGACCTGCGCGAGCGGGCAATCACCATCGGCACCCTCGTGAACAATGCCGGATTCGCCACCTTCGGCACCGTGCTCGACTCGGACGAGGCCCGCGAACGCGAGCAGGTGGCGCTCAACGTGCACGCGCTGACCGCGCTGACCCACGCCTTCCTGCCCGATCTGGTCGAGACCGCCTCGCTGCATCCGCACACTGCGGCGCTGGTGAACCTGGCCAGCACGGCCGCATTCCAGCCGGTGCCGCACATGGCGGTGTACGGCGCGACCAAGGCCTACGTGCTCAGCTACACCGAGGCGGTCAGTTACGAAACGCGGTCGAGCGGCCTCAAGGTCACGGCGATCTGCCCAGGTCCCGCCAACACCGAGTTCTTCGAGGTCGCCAAGACCGGCGGCGGCAAGAAGGGCACACCGCTCACGGTCGACGAGGTCATGCGCGCCTCGTTCTCGGCGCTCGACCGCTCGGTCACGCCCTCGGTCGTGCTCGTCGGCGCCCGCAACGCCCTGCTCGCCCGGGTCGCGAGCATCTCTCCGCGACGTGCAGTACTCAACGCCGTCGGCCGCCTGAACACGCCGCGCGGCACGCACTGAGCCCGGGCACGCCCGCGAGACGCCAACTTCGATCCCGATGCCCCGCGACCTGCCAACGTCGGCCCCATGAGCCGGGCCAACGGGGCTACTTCAGACTCTTCTGCAGCAAAATAGTACCGAGCCAGCGCTCGAACTTGAAACCGACCTTGCCCATGCGGCCGATCTCCTCGAAACCGAAGTCGCGGTGCAGCTTGATCGAGGCATCCGCTCCCTGATCCGCGATCACGGCGATGATCTCCTTCAGGCCGGCCGCCTTCGACCGCTTGATCAGTTCGCCGAGCAGCTCGCGCCCGAGTCCCTTTCCGGTGGACGCGGCGCCGAGGTAGATCGAGTTTTCGACCGTGAACCGGTAGGCCTTCTTCTGTTTCCACGGGGCAACCAGGGCATAGCCCAGAATCTGGCCGGCCGGTGAGACGGCAACGATGAACGGCATGCCCTGCTTGTTCAGGTAGTAGAACTTGTCGCGCCACTCGGGGAGAGTCATGGCATCTTCGTCAAAAGTGACGGTGCTGTTGGCGACGTAATAATTGTAGATTTCGCGAATGTGCGGCAGGTCGGTCGCCCGTACCTCACGCATCGTGTATTCGAACGGCGTCTCGACGGCGGTTTCCGGCCGCAAGTGGCGGGGCAACCGACGACGAGGCTCGTATTCTTCCTCAAGCACCGGGCACTCCCCTTTCTGGTTGATTCCAGATTACCGGAAGCTCCCAGTTCACCGATGCAGCCCCCTGCCCGGTCAACAGCCGGTTGGCGTTGCTGAATGGCTTCGAACCGAAAAAACCACGCCAGGCCGATAGTGGACTCGGGTGCACCGACTCGTGCACGGGCGTGTCGCCGAGCAGCGGCTTGAGCGCGCCGGCATCCTTTCCCCACAAAATCGCCACCAGCGGATGTCCCCGCCCGACCAGTGCGCGAATGGCCTGGTCGGTCACCGCTTCCCAGCCCTGGCTGCGGTGCGAACCGGCCGCTCCCGCACCGACGCTGAGCACCCGGTTCAGCAGCAGCACGCCCTGATCGGTCCAGGCCGAGAGGTCGCCGTGCTCGGGTCGCGGCAGGCCGAGATCGGCTTCATATTCAGTGAAGATATTGCCGAGGCTGCGCGGAAGCGGGCGCACGTCGGCTTTGACGGCGAAGGCCAGGCCGATCGGATGGCCCGGAGTCGGATACGGATCCTGCCCGACGATGAGCACCCGCACGGCGTCGAACGGCTGGCGGAACGCACGCAGCAGGTGCTCCGCAGCGGGCAGCACGGTGCGGCCGACGGCTCGTTCACACGTCAGGAACTCGCCGATCCTGGCCAGGTCATCGGCCACGGGTGCGAGGGCGAGCGCCCAGCCCGGATCGATGTCGCCGCTTGCCGCGAGGGCGTCGAGGTTCACGACCTCATCCGGCCGACCGGGCGCGCACGATCAACCGGGCAGGTACCTGATGGGGTGGCGACCGCCGCGAGCTGACTCCGTACGCGTGTTGCGGCGTCCGTTGTGCAGGCTGTCATGCGCGGGTCAGGCGCCGATGGTGCTCACGAGCACACCGCCGTCGGCCTGGCTGACGTTCCAGACGCTGCCGGCGCCGAGCACGCGAAGTGCGCCCTCGCCGACCACGAGCACGGTGTTCTCGTCGATGGCTAGGCCGCCGTCGATCAGGCCGGCTTCGGTCGCCGCGATCAACCGGGACAGGCTGCCGGACTGGGCGGCGTGCACGTCGACCGTGACGTCGAGCAGTCCGATGCCCTGGGCGAGGGTGATTTCGTCGAGGCCCTCGGAGACGTCTTCGGGCGTCACCTCGACGCCGCCGATGCGCCAGCCGCCGATCAGGGCTCGTTCGGCGGCGATCATGGCACCGGCCGAGAAGCCGAGGTAGGGCACGCCGGCCGACACCTGGCGGCGAATCTCGCCGGCGATGGGAAGCAGCGCGGCCAGGTAATCGGGGGTCACGCCGCCGCCGATGAGAATGCCGTCGACAGCGCCCAGAGCGGTGAGGTCGCCGGTATCGCCGGGCGCGAGCACGGTGCGGCGGGTCTGCACACTGTCGCCGAGCGAGGCAGCCAGTTCCTCGGCGTGGGCGCTGCCCGGGCCGACGGTGATGATCGCCACGATCGGTTCGTCACGGCCAGCCTGTGCGGCGTGAGCCACAACCTCGGACAGGAACGTTCCGAACACCTGGGCATTGTGGGCCGGGTCTCCTCCGCCGCCGACCAGGTGCACGCTCACGCGGTGACCTTCGTTTCGGTCGTGGCTGTGTCGTTGCTCGAAAGAGGCGCGTCAAGTGTCATTCGACAATGCTAACGAAAGACGCAAGCGCCGTGACCATAGGCACAATAAAGCGGATGCCGCGCTGCCGACCGGCAGCGCGGCATCCGCTCGTTGCGTTTTATCCGGCGCGAAGAAGAAGCGTCACGGAACCTGACGCTGGTCGAGCCCGTTGTAGGCCGACAGCGGGCGAATCAGTGCGTTGCTGGTCTTTTGCTCCATGATGTGCGCAGTCCACCCGGTGATGCGCGCCGCAACGAACAGCGGAGTGAAGGTGAGGGTGTCAAACCCCATCAGGTGGTAGGCCGGACCCGACGGGTAGTCGAGGTTGGGCAGGATCGCCTTGCGCGTCGTCATCGCCGTCTCGAGGGCTTCGTAGAGTTCGAGAAGCTCCGGCTTCTCGTAGTGCAGGGCCAGGGTGACGAGCGCCGCCCGCATGGTCGGTACGCGCGAGTCGCCGCTCTTATAGACGCGGTGCCCGAAGCCCATGATCTTGCGCTTCTCGGCGAGCGCCTGCGCGAGCCAGGGCTCGGCCCGGGCGGCCGAGCCGGCGCCGAGGCCGATCTCGGTAAAGGTGTGCATGACGGCTTCGTTCGCGCCGCCGTGCAATGCTCCCTTGAGCGCCCCGACCGCGCCGGTCACGGCCGAATAGAGGTCGGACAGGGTCGAGGTGATCACCCGCGCGGTGAACGTCGATGCGTTGAAGGAGTGCTCGGCGTAGAGAATCATCGACACGTCGAAGGCGTTGACGACGACGAGCTCAGGCACCTCCCCGAAGGCCATGTGCAAAAAGTTCGCCGAGTAGCCGAGGTCGTCGCGCGGCTCGACCAGGTCGAGCCCATGCCGACGCCGCTGGTCGTACGACACGATCGCGGGCAGCTGGGCGAACAGCCGAATCGACTTGGCCAGGTCGGATTCCGGCGACGGGTTCTCGGCTTCCGGATCGCTCGCTCCGATAACGCTCACCGCGGTGCGCACGACATCCATCGGGTGCGCGGTCAACGGCAGCTCGTCGATGATGCGCTTGACGACCGGGTTGAGGTGGCGCAGCGAACGCTCGAGGGCCTCGAAGTCCGCGAGCTGCTGGTCTGTGGGCAGTTCACCGTGCCAGAGCAGGTAGGCGACCTCCTCGAAGCTCTTCTTCGCCGCGAGTTCCTGCACCGGGTAGCCACGGTAGAGCAGCGAGTTGGTCTCCGGGTTGACCTTGGAGACCGCGGTCGTGTCGACGACCACGCCGGTCAGCCCCTTATAGACGTGTGGCGCGAGTGTTTCCGTGTCAGACATTGTGCTCCCCTTATACCTTGGACGAAATGTGCGGGTTCAGCGTGAAATCGAAGATACCCGAATCGAACTGGCTATACGACGCGTAGTCGAGCAATTCGTACAGGTCAGCCCGGTGCTGCATCTCGGGCAGCATCGTCGTGAGCGAGCCGGTCTGCTCGATCGCATCGAGTCCGCGGGCCGCCGACCCCATCGCGAGGCGCAGCAACGACACCGGAAAGATCACCAGGTTCATGCCCACGTTTTCGAGCTGCTGCACGGTGTACAGCTCGCCCTTGCCGAATTCGGTCATGTTCGCCAGGATCGGCACCGAGACGGCCGCCCGGATCGTCTCGAACTCGGCCAGGCTGCCCATCGCCTCGGGGAAGATCGCGTCCGCTCCGGCATCCTGCAGCTGCTTCGCCCGAGTCACCGCGGCATCCAAACCGTCGACGGCACGGATGTCCGTGCGCGCCATCACGAGAAAGTTCGCATCCCGGCGGGCATCGACCGCCGCGCGGATGCGCTTGATCGCGGTGTCCGCATCCACGACCTGCTTGCCGTCCAGGTGACCGCAGCGCTTCGGGTTGATCTGGTCCTCGATGTGCATGCCGGCCAGGCCGGCATCCTCGAGAGTCTGGATGGTGCGCGCCACGTTCATCGGCTCGCCGAAGCCGGTGTCGGCATCGACGATCGCCGGCAGGTCGGTCATGCGGGCGATCTGCTGCGACCGGCCGGCCACCTCGGTGAGGGTGGTCAGGCCAATATCGGGCAGGCCGAGGTCGGCCGAGAGCACGGCACCCGAAATGTAGACGCCCTCGAACCCCTTCTGCTGGATCAGCTTGGCCGACAGCGGGTTGAACGCGCCCGGAAAGCGCAAAATCTTGCCGCTTTTTAGGCCCTGGCGCAGGGCAATCCGCTTGTCGGCGGCGGTCGTTCCGGCGTACAGCATTAGAAGATTCCGATCGGCGCGGTAATGGAGGAGAGCAATCCCGGCTTGGCCACGATGGTCAGGCCCCCGAGGTCGGCAGCACCAAGCTCGGGCAGGCGCTGGGCCAGCGCCAGGAAGCGCTCAATTTCGGACACCTCCATGACCGGCGCGGCCAGGGTGCGGAACTTGTTGATGTACTCCGCGCGGGCAAAGGGGCGAGCGCCGAGCGGATGCGCATCGGCGACGGCAATCTCGTCGACGATGCGGGTTCCATTGGCCAGTTCGATCTCGACGCGACCGCCGAAGGCCTTCTCGGCCGGGTCGAGGGAGTGGTAGCGACGCGTCCACTCCTTATCCTCGGTGGTTGTGACGGTCTGCCACAGGGCGATGGTGTCTGGGCGGCCGGCTCGTTCCGGGCTGTAGGAATCGACGTGGTTCCAGCTGCCGTCCTGCAGAGCGACCGTGAAGATATAGGGAATGGAGTGGTCGAGCGTCTCGCGGCTCGCGGTGGGGTCGTACTTCTGCGGGTCGTTGGCGCCGGAGCCGATCACGTAGTGCGTGTGGTGGCTGGTGTGGATGACAACGCTCGTGATAGCCCCGGCGACGAGCAGTTCGGGGTGTTCGTTGTGCAGCTTGCGAGCGAGGTCGATCCAGGCCTGCGCCTGGTATTCGGCCGAGTGCTCCTTGGTATAGCTGTCCAGAATGGCCCGCTTGATGCTGCCGGCTTTCGGCAGCGACACGTCATAGGAGCCGTCCGGGCCGTCGAGCAGCCAGGCGATGACGCCGTCTTCGCCCTCATAGATGGGAGTCGGGCTGGTCTCGCCGCGCAGCGCACGGTCGACGGCTTCGACAGCCATCTTGCCAGCAAAAGCCGGGGCGTGCGCCTTCCAGCTGGAGATTTCTCCCTTGCGGGATTGACGCGTCGCGGTCGTGGTGTGCAGCGCCTGACCGACGGCCTGAAAGATGGTTTCCTTGTCGAGGCCGAGCAGGGTGCCGATACCGGCGGCGACCGACGGGCCGAGGTGGGCAACGTGGTCGATCTTGTGCGCGTGCAGGCTGATCGATTTCACCAGGTCGATCTGAATCTCGTAGCCGGTGGCGATGCCGCGAATCAGGTCGCTGCCGGTCAGGCCGCGGGAGGCCGCGAGGTGCTGGGCGACCGCCGTGATCGGCGGGATATTGTCGCCGGGGTGCGAGTACTCGGCGGCGAGGAACGTGTCGTGATAGTCGAGTTCACGCACGGCCACACCGTTGGCCCAGGCCGCCCACTCCGGGGAAACCCGGCGGGCGGGGGCGAGGCCGAACACAGTCGCTCCGTCGCCGCCATTGGAACGCGGATGTGCGAGCGCCTGCGAGCGGGCGGCGATCACCGGGCGACGAGTCAGGCTGGCCGCCGCGACGGAGGCGTTGTCGATCACCCGGTTGATGACCATCTCGGTCACCTCTTCGGAGACGAGGGCCGGGTCGGCGGCGACCTCGGCGATTTTCCAGGCCAGCTGGTCCTCGCGGGCCAGATTCTCGTCGCTCTTGTGAACTCGAACGTGGTGAAGCTGCACGGTGGATCCCTTCGTTAGGTGACCAGGGCCGCTAATTGGCGACAGTGGCCGAGCCCTCATCGATCGCCGCGAGGACGCTCTGGAGGCTTTGATGAAGATGAATATGGGTGGCATGGGCCGCCAGCGACGGATCGCCGGCGATGATGGCGTCGAGAATCAGCAGATGCTCGGCCGCCGCGGCATGGAGCCGCAGCGGATTTCTCCGGGCCAACCGACGAATTCGGGCCAGGTGGGTGCGTACGGCGCGCAGGGCGCCGACGAGAAAAGGGTTGCCGACCGCGACATCGATGGCATCTTCGAGTTCATCGATCAGCCCGTAGTATCGGTGCACTCCGACGTCGCCCTGTTCCAGCAGTTGCGGAGCATTGACGAAGCCCTCACGGAGCAGGGCGAACGGGGTGGGATCACGGCGAATCGCCGCCAGACGAATGGCCTGCACCTCGAGCGCCTGGCGCAGTTCGTAAAGTTCGGAAATACTGTCGACCGAGATGTCGGTGACTTCAAAGCCACGGCCTCGGCGACCGACGACGAGTCCATCGGCAATCAATCGGGCCACCGCTTCCCGCAGCGGGGTGCGCGATATGCCAATACGCTCGGCCTGTTCGACTTCGAGCAGGGCAGCCCCTGGTGCAAGGAGTCCGTTCAGGATCTCCCCGCGCAGCTGACGGTACGCTCGCTCACTGGCGCGGAGCGGCACGTCTAACCCCAACATTGCGGTTTCTGTATACACAACTTAGATCATATTCCACAATGCTGGGTTATATGCAATACTTCAACCACTCTTTGTATACAGAGGCACTTCGATGGAGAAGATAGACATGAACGGCGAATCAGGTGCGAGCTACCGGGATGCGTGGCGACGCAGCATTTCGTCGACGGAAGCCTTCTGGCTTGAGGCGGCTGAGGGCATCGACTGGATCACGCAGCCCCGTCTGGCGCTCGCTCCCGACGGCCCGGCGACCGGCACCTGGTTTCCCGGCGGCACTCTCAATACCAGCTACAACGCACTCGACCGCCACGTGCTGGCCGGCCGGGGCGCCCACACCGCGCTGATCTATGACTCCGCCATGACCGGCACCCGGGCCAAGCTCAGCTACCTCGACCTGCTCGGCCGCGTCGCCAGGTTCGCCGGCGTGCTCCGCGCCAACGGCGTTGGCACCGGCGACCGCGTCGTCATCTACCTGCCGATGATTCCCGAAGCCGTTGTCGCCATGCTCGCCTGCGCCCGCATCGGCGCGGTGCACTCGGTCGTGTTCGGTGGTTTCGCCGCAACCGAACTGGCCGTGCGCATTGATGACGCCCGCCCCAGTGTCATCGTCACAGCATCCGGCGGCCTGGAGCCTGGCCGCGCGGTGGAATACCTGCCACTGGTCGACAAGGCCATCGCCCTGAGCCAGGGTTCGGTGCACACCGTGATCGTGCAGGGCCGGGACAGCATCCCCGGCTCAGCTGCTGACTACCAGAACCATTCAGAAGCGGATGTCGTCTGGCTCGACTGGGCAGCCGAAGAGGCCAAAGCCGCGCCGGCCGACCCGGTCGCCCTGCGCTCCGAAGACCCGCTGTACATCCTGTACACGTCCGGTACGACCGGCAAGCCCAAGGGCATCATCCGCGACAACGGCGGCCATGCCGTCGCCCTGAACTGGTCGATGCGCAACATTTACGATGTGGGACCGGGCGACGTCTACTGGGCCGCATCCGACGTCGGCTGGGTGGTCGGACACTCCTACATCGTCTACGCGCCGCTCCTGGCGGGCGCGACCACGGTCCTCTATGAGGGCAAGCCGATCGGCACCCCGGACGCCGGCGCCTTCTGGCGCGTCGTCGACGACTACAAGGTGAAGGTTCTGTTCACCGCGCCGACCGCCATACGGGCCATCCGCCGGGTCGACCCCGACCTGCTCGAACTGAAGAACCACGACGTTTCGAGCCTGACCAGCCTGTTCCTGGCCGGCGAACGACTCGACCCCGAGACCTTCCACTGGGCCAACAATGGGCTGCACTGCCCGGTCGTCGACCACTGGTGGCAGACCGAAACCGGGTGGGCGATCTGCGCCAATCCGCTCGGCATTGAAGAATTGCCGACCAAGCCGGGTTCGGCCACCGTCCCGGTGCCCGGATACGACATTGCCATTCTGGATTCCAAGGGCAAGCCGATCGAGAAAGTCGGCAAGGACGGCAACATCGCCATTCGGCTCCCCCTGCCGCCCGGAACCCTGCTCGGGGTCTGGGGCAGCGAGGAACGGTTTGCGAGTTCTTACCTGACCGCCTTCCCCGGCTACTACGCCACCGGCGACTCCGGACATTTTGATGCCGACGGCTACCTGTTCGTCATGGGCCGCACCGACGACGTGATCAACGTTGCCGGCCACCGGCTCTCCACCGGGTCGCTCGAAGAGGTACTCACTCTGCACCCGGCCGTCGCCGAGTGCGCGGTACTCGGCGTGCACGACGCCCTCAAGGGCCAGCGCGCCGCTGGTTTCGTGACCCTCAAAGTCGGGACTAGTGTCGACCACGACGTTCTGGCCGCCGAACTCGTCGCGCTCGTCCGGGAGCATGTCGGCCCGGTTGCCGCGTTCCGCGACGTCACCATACTCGACCGACTGCCCAAAACGCGGTCGGGCAAGATTCTTCGCAAAACCATTCGACAAATCGTCGACGGTGAAGAATATTCCGTTCCCCCCACTATCGAAGACCCCACCGTTCTCGACGATCTCAAACGAGCACTGACAGCATCCGTTTTGTAGACCACCGGTCGAGACCACGCTCCGCCCCCACCGCGCACCCACACTTTTCCGCAAAACCCGTATTTTTCGTTCCCGAGGCAAGGAGGCCCCATGAGTGAAGCAGTGAAAGACGCCCCACCGAAGTCCATCATCGACTACGAGGCTTTTGAAAAGACCCCCCGTTTTCTCGAGTTGAAGCGCACCCGCAACAGGTTCGTCGTACCGATGGCAATCTTCTTTTTCGTCTGGTACATCGCCTACGTACTCGCTGCCGCGTACCTGCACGAGTTCATGGCGACGCCGGTCTTCGGCCGCATCAATATCGGACTGCTGCTCGGCCTCGGCCAGTTCGTCACGACCTTCGCCATCACCATGACCTACGTGACCTTCGCGAACCGCAAGATCGACCCCCGCACCGAAGAACTTCGCCTTGAGCTCGAGCGGATGGAACAGCGATGAACGCATTGCACCTCCTGGCCACGACGGTCAAACCGGTTGAAAACAACCCGATCCTGAACATCTCCATCTTTCTCGCCTTTGTGGCGGTGACCCTGATCATCGTCATCCGCTCCGGACGCAACAACAAGTCCGCCGCGGACTACTACACCGGTGGCCGCTCGTTCACCGGACCGCAGAATGGTTTCGCCATCGCCGGCGACTACCTGTCAGCGGCGTCGTTCCTCGGCATCGTCGGCGCGATCGCGATCAGTGGCTACGACGGGTTCATGTACTCGATCGGATTCCTCGTCGCCTGGCTCGTGGCCCTGCTGCTCGTTGCGGAGCTCATGCGCAACACCGGCAAGTTCACGATGGCCGACGTGCTCTCCTTCCGGTTGAAGCAGGGTCCCGTGCGCGTGGCCGCAGCAACGACCACCCTGGCCGTGTGCTTCTTCTACCTGCTCGCCCAGATGGCCGGAGCCGGCGGACTCGTCTCGCTACTCCTCGGCATCAACGACAAGCTCGGCCAGTCCATCGTGGTCACCGTCGTCGGCGCGCTGATGATCGTCTACGTACTGGTCGGCGGTATGAAGGGCACCACGTGGGTGCAGATCGTCAAGGCGTTCCTGCTCATCATCGGTGCACTCGCCATGAGCATCTGGGTACTGGCCCTGAACGGGTTCAACCTGTCGGCCCTGCTCGACAGCGCTGTTGCCATCTCGACCTCCGTTCCGGCCGATGCGATCCTGGCTCCGGGCCTGAAGTACGGCACCAACCCGCTCGACTTCATCTCGCTCGCCCTCGCCCTGGTTCTCGGAACTGCCGGCCTGCCGCACGTGCTCATGCGCTTCTACACGGTTCCGACCGCCAAGGAAGCTCGTCGCTCTGTGGTCTGGGCCATCTGGCTCATCGGCGCGTTCTACATCTTCACCCTCGTGCTCGGCTTCGGTGCCGCATCGCTCGTTGGTGCTGACACCGTTCTCGCCGCTCCCGGTGGAGTGAACTCGGCAGCTCCGCTGCTCGCGCTCGCTCTCGGTGGTCCGCTGCTGCTCGGCTTCATCTCGGCCATCGCCTTCGCGACGATCCTGGCCGTTGTGGCCGGAATCACCATCACGGCGGCAACGAGCTTTGCGCACGACATCTACGGCTCCGTCATCAAGAAGGGCAAGGGAAACCCCGACGACGAGGTCAAGGTCGCCCGTCGAACCGTGATCGTGATCGGAATCCTCGCCATTGCCGGTGGTATCGGCGTGCAGGGGCAGAACATCGCCTTCCTCGTGGCACTCGCGTTCGCCGTCGCGGCGAGCGCCAACCTGCCGACCATTCTCTATTCCCTGTTCTGGCGTGGCTTCACTACCCGGGGCGCGGTCTGGAGCATGTACGGCGGGCTGTCGTCAGCCGTGCTCCTGATCATCTTCTCGCCGGTATTCTCGGGCACTGACACCTCCATGTTCGGTGCCGGCGTGGACTTCGCGATCTTCCCGCTGAGCAACCCGGGCATCATCTCGATCCCGCTCGGGTTCTTCCTGGGCTGGCTCGGATCGGTCACCAGCACCGTGAAGGAGAGCCCGAAGCTCGCCGCCGAAATGTCGGTGCGTTCGCTCACCGGGCACGGCGCCGAAAAGGCCGTCGAGCACTAACCCTCTGCAGTACACAAACGGGCCGGCCAGGATTCACATCCTGTCCGGCCCGTTTGCTGTGCCCCGCCTGTCGCAGACAAGCTCGCGTTGGCCGATGGCGATCTCGGCGAGCTCGATCAGCGGATAGAGGCGATCCGCCGACACGCTCACGCCGGTCTTTATGGGAGCGGCGGCGGCGGGTTTTCCGCGGGGTTGCGAGTTTTGAGGGTTTCCGGGGGCCGCCGCACGCTTTTCGCGGGGGGCCCCGGAAACCCTCAAAGTTTGAGCGAGGAGCGGATGACCCGCCGACGCCGCGGGCCGCGCGCAAAGCCGCGGGCCGCGCGGAGTAATGCGGCGAGGTTACTACTCGCGCACCTTCAGCGGACCACGGGCGATGCGGGTCGGGGCCGCCTGGGCGACCGGCTTGATCACGATCAGGTCGAGGTTCACGTGTGCCGGGCGCTCAACGCTCGACACGATGGTCTCCGCGATGTCCTCCGCCGATAGCGGATCTGGCACGTTGTCGTAGGCCGCGAACGCCTTGTCGGCGTCACCGTTGAAACGAACCAGACCGAACTCATCCGTTTTGACCATGCCCGGCGCAATCTCGATCACCCGAATCGGCTCACCGGAGAGCTCGAGGCGCAGCACCTCGGTCATGGCGTGAGCAGCGAACTTGGCCGCGTTGTAGCCGCCGCCGCCGAGATAGGCCACGTGCCCGGCGATCGAGGTGATGGTGACGATGTCGGCCGACCCGGCCCCGGAGTCGATGCCGGAGCGCAGCAGCGGCAGAATCGCCGTGGTGACCCGCTTGACGGCGAGCACGTTGATCTCGAACATCCAGGCCCAGTCCTCGATGCTCCCAGCCTCCACCGTGTCGAGGCCCTTGGCGCCGCCGGCATTGTTGACCAGGGCGTGCACCGGGCCGGTGGCGGCGAGGTAGTCGCGCAGGGCGTCGACATCCGCTTGCAGCGTCAGGTCAGCGGTGAAGACATCCGCTCCCGTGTCCGCTCGCAGCGTAGCGAGGCGGTCGGCCCGCCGCGCGACCCCGACCACATCCCAGCCGCGCAGCCGGAACTGGCGAACGGTCGCCGCTCCGATTCCTGAACTTGCTCCGGTCACAACCACTCTTCGAGTACTCATTTCTCCATTGTGGCGGGAGAATGGATTCAATGAGCGCACTTGGCACCGCCACCACTCGACCGCAGAAGCGTCGCTTACCCCTCTGGGACAACGCGCGCTGGATCGCGGTCACCCTCGTGGTGATCGGCCACGCCATTCTCAAACTCATCGGCGAAGCGGATGCCGCCTATACGCTGTACCTGTTCATCTATGCCTTCCACGTGCCGGTTTTCGTTGCCGTGAGCGGCTATTTTGCCAAGTCGGGGCCGCCCGACGCGCGGCAGATGCAGCGGCTGCTCACCGACATCGTTTTTCCGTACCTCATCTTCGAAACCATCTGGACCGGGCTGCGCTGGATCCTCGGCGGCAAATTTCTGCTGGATTACTCCAGTGCCAGCTGGACCCTCTGGTTTCTGCTCGCCCTGCTGATCTGGCGGATCGCATTGCCCTACCTGGTCTTGCTGCGCTATCCCCTCACCATCAGCATTGTGATCTCCATCGGCGCCGGCTACATCTCGTCGATCGATGGCACCTTCACCCTCGCCCGCACCCTCGGGCTGCTCCCGTTCTTCGTATTCGGCTGGAAACTGCGGCAGTGGCTGCTCACCGACAACTGGCTCGAACTGCGCGCGGGGCTGGTCTGGCGCTGGCGGGCCGGGGCGCTCGGGCTGTTTGGCGGGCTGTACCTGCTGATCGCCCTCAATATCGACACCCTGCGCGAGCTGCAGGTGCGCCGTTTTCTGCTCTACGACGAGTCGTACGCGACGTTTGATTACTCCTCATGGTGGGCCGGCGGCATCCGTTTGGCCGTCATGCTGCTCGCCTTCGCGCTGATCGTGGCGTTTCTGATGCTGATCCCCCGGCGCACGACCTGGTTCAGTGAGCTCGGAGCGGCCACGATGTATATCTATCTGCTGCACACTTTTCTGCTCTACCCGCTGCGCGAAACCGGTGTACTCGACGGGCCCCAACCGGGCTGGGCGCTTCCGGCGATGATCGTGCTGAGCGTGGCCATCTCGATCGTGCTCTCGCTGCCGATCGTGCGGAGGGTAATGCGGCCCCTGGTAGAGCCGAAAGCCCGGTGGCTGTTTCGCCCGGGCGCTGCGACACCGACGGGCACGATTGTGCTGCCGCATCGCGACCGAAAGTAGCCTCCGGCAGAAGATGACGCCGTGTTGCGGCATCCGTTGCAGGGTCCACACCGGCTCCATATGCTCGTGGCCAGAGCGCCGGAAAGTCCGCGCCGAGTGATCCGGAGGCTATCGTGACCGACAATTCTTCATCGTGGAAGTTTGAGACCAAGCAGGTTCACACCGGAGCACACCCGGACCCGACCACCAACGCTCGGGCGACGCCGATCTACCAGACCACCTCGTATGTCTTCAACAGCGCCGAGCACGCCCAGAACCTGTTTGCACTGGCCGAATTCGGCAACATCTACACCCGCATCCAGAACCCCACCCAGGCCGTCGTCGAGGAGCGCGTGGCCGCACTCGAGGGGGGCACCGCGGCGCTGCTGCTGTCCAGCGGACAGTCGGCGTCCACTTTTGCGGTGTTGAACATCGCCCAGGCCGGCGACCACATTGTCTCGTCGAGCTCGATCTATGGCGGCACCTACAACCTGTTCAAGTACACCCTGGCCAAGCTCGGCATCGAAACGACCTTCGTCGAGGACCAGGATGATGCGGCCGAGTGGGCCCGTGCGGTGCGCCCGAACACCAAGCTGTTCTTCGCCGAAACCATCGGCAACCCGCGCATCAACGTACTCGACATCACGCTGGTCGCGGATATCGCCCACGCTGCGGGAATTCCGCTGATCGTCGATAACACGATCGCGACGCCGTACCTGATTCGCCCGTTCGCGCACGGCGCCGACATCATCGTGCACTCGGCCACGAAATTCCTCGGCGGCCACGGCGCCGTCATCGGCGGGGTTCTCGTCGACGGTGGCAAGTTCGAGTGGTCGAAGAACGTGGAGAAGTTCCCCGGACTGACCGAACCCGATCCCTCGTACCACGGCGCGAGCTACACCACCGCGGTCGGTGACGGAATCGCCTACGTCATCAAGGCTCGCGTGCAGCTGCTGCGTGACCTCGGAAGCGCCATCGCCCCGGCGAGCGCCTGGCAGCTCATCCAAGGCATCGAGACGCTCAGCCTGCGCATCGAACGCCACGTGCAGAATGCCCAGGACATCGCCGAGTGGCTCGACAACCACGACGACATCGCCTCGGTGAACTACGCCGGCCTGCCCTCGAGCCCCTGGTACGCCAACGCCAACAAGTACGCCCCGCTCGGCGTCGGAGCGGTGCTCTCCTTCGAACTCAAGGGCGGAGTCGCCGCCGGCCGCGCCCTCGTCGACAATCTGAGCCTGTTCAGCCACCTCGCCAACATCGGCGACGTGCGTTCCCTGGTCATTCACCCGGCCTCGACCACGCACGCCCAGCTCACCCTGGAGCAGCAGCTCACCGCCGGCGTCACCCCGGGCCTGGTACGGCTCTCGGTCGGCATCGAAAACGTGGTCGACCTGAAAGCCGACCTCGAGGCTGGCCTCGCCGCGGCCCGCGCCGTCGTCAAGCGCGACCGCGCCGACGCCTGACCGGGTCGCTGGGCCCGGGCGCACAACGTAACATGCGCCCGGGCCGTCCATTCGACCGACAGAATGGACGGGTATGGAATGGCAATCATCAGCAGACACGGTCCCGTCGAGCTTCATCACCGAAGCCCAGGCGCGCTCGCTCCTCGGCAAGCCTCCGGCGACCGGTGCCTGGCGTGACGGTGACCCGGTGGGAAACCGGCAATTCGCCCATCTCGGCCCGCTGAGCTTTGAGGCCGGCGGCAGCCTCCCCATGGTGCGGCTCGCCTACGAGACCTGGGGCACCCTCAACCCGGCCGGAGACAATGCCGTGCTCGTGCTGCACGCGCTCACCGGTGACAGCCACCTGGCCGGCACCCCCGGCCCCGGCCAGGAGACCGGTGGCTGGTGGGACGGCATCGTCGGACCGGGCCTCGCCATCGACACCGACCGGTGGTTCGTCGTGGCGCCGAACATGCTCGGCGGCTGCCAGGGCAGCACCGGGCCGGCGTCGCTGGCTCCGGACGGTCTGGAGTGGGGCATCCGTTTTCCCTATCTCACGATTCGCGACCAGGTCAGCGCGCAGCGCGTTTTCAGCGACCGGCTCGGTATCGGCCGCTGGGCGGCCGTAATCGGCGGGTCAATGGGCGGCATGCACGCCTTGGAATGGGCGATCATCACCCCCGAGCGGGTCGAGCGCCTGATCATTTTGGCCGCGCCGCCAATCACCACGGCCGATCAGATCGCCGTCAACTCGGTTCAGATCGAGGCGATTCGCACCGACCCGGCCTTTCGAGCCGGCGATTATTACGATGAAGCAGATGGTGACGGACCGACGCGCGGGCTGGCCCTCGCCCGCCGCATGGCTCTGTTGAACTACCGCAGCCCAGCCGAACTCAACGCACGCTTCGCGCGGGGCTGGCAGAGCGATATCAGTCCGCTCGGCGCCAACGGTCGCTTCGCCGTGGAATCGTATCTTGACTTTCACGGGAATAAATTCACCAGGCGCTTCGACGCCAACAGCTACATCGTGTTGGTCGAAGCCATGAATTCCCACGATGTCGGCCGCGGCCGCGGCGGCGTGGCGGCCGCTCTCGGCCGGGTCACCGCCCGGTCCGTTGTCGTCGGTATCGACAGTGACCGACTGTTCCCGGTCGACGGCCAGCGCACCATCGCCGCCCACCTGCCGAACAATATCGATGGCCCCACCGCTGTGGTGCTGGAATCCGGGTATGGTCACGATGGCTTCCTCATCGAGAACGAAGCGATCGGCGCCCAAATACGGCGGGTGTTGGACTAGGGAGAACTCTCCGGCGTCCCGCCCGGTATGGTGCAGATAGACATGTTTATCTCCCACCAGACAGGCACCCATGCAACGCATCCTCAAGGAGCGAGACCGGCTCCTTCGCAGAGCGGTGCAGGCGGCCGGGCTGACCGGCTCGGCCACGACACTGGCGTGCTTGTTCGTACCCGGGGGCGTTGCCGGAGGCGCGCGCATTGCGGCGGTGGCGCTCATCCTGCTGCTCGCGGCCGCGCAGTACCTGCTCGGCAGCACCGGCGCCCTGCGCTGGGCGGTGCTGATCGTGCTGTGCGGGGAAGGAACGATCCTGATCGTGGGCTTCGCAAGCCACCCCGGAGTTCCTCCCAACCTGGTCGAGGAAAGCGTGATCGGCATGGTGGCGACCGCGCCGATATGCGCGGTCGCGGCGGTACTGATCACGAGCGCGCGCCGGCTGCTGCTGCTCGGCTCCTTCTTCGTGCTGACCGTCGCGACCATTGCCGTCGTGACGGTGGACGCCCCCGACCGGGTCGTTTTACTCACCCTGACGGTAGCCATGTGGCTTTCCTTCACCCTCGCCTCCTGGTGGATCGCGCAAAGCGTCCCCCGGGTGATGCACCGCATCGCCGCAATCGGGCGTGCCCACCGCGCCGAACGGTACGCGAGCGAACTCGAGGCGCAACGCCGACAGGACGCCCGGTTACTGCACGATACGGTGCTCGCGACGCTGACCCTGCTGGCCCATTCCGGCGTCGGAGTGAGCCCGGCAGCCCTGCAAAAACAGGCCGGTGACGACGCCCGGCTACTGCGTCAATTGCGGCTCGGCGGTCTGCCGATGCCGAGTCGTTCCGGTGGGTATGCCCTCGAACCAGCCTCGGTGCTGACCCTCGGCGGCACGCTCGACGCAGTGCGTCAGCGCTTCGAGCGTGCCGGCCTGACCGTCAACTGGCACGGCAGCGGGCAGGTGCAGTTGCAGTTGCCCAGCAACGTGCTCGATTCCTTTCTACTTGCTCTCTCTGAGTGCCTCGAAAACGTGCGCCGTCACGCCGGTGTCGACCATGCCGACGTAACAATAACGGATGACGACGCCACTGTTCGCGCAATGGTCACCGACACCGGGGTCGGGTTCGACCTCGGCCAGGTCGGCTCCGAACGGCTCGGCGTGGCCGAATCGGTCATCGCCCGGCTGCGTGACGTGGGGGGCAACGCTCGCCTGTTTTCCTCGCCGGGTGCCGGAACGACGGTTGTTCTTGAGGTCCCCAAATGACTCCGCTGAGCGACACCGCCCCCATTGATATCGTTCGCACCCGCCGTGTGGGCGCGCGCCTGCTGGGCGCACCGGACGAGCGCAGTTGGCCGACAACATCCGCTGGCCAGACGACCAGGGCAGCGCTGTCGCCGCTGCGGTTTCCGCGGTCGAGTCTGCGTGGTGACGGTCATTTCACCGTTTTCCGATCGGATCAAAACGGTTTGGGTGCCCGCCACCTCGGAATCGGGATGAGCATCAGCGGAGGCGTCATCGCCGTTTTCCTGGTTGCGCGGCTGGTGGTCGAGTGGGGACAGACCCCCACGCCCACCCCCACCCTGAGTATCGTGGCCTGGCTGGTACTCGCCGCGACCGCGGTCGGGGTGAACCTGGCGGTCCACGAGTTCTCCTCACGCATGCCCACATGGCTTTTTCTACTCGCCCTCGGCCTCTGCGCGATCGTGGTCGCCCTCGATCTGGCCGGATCCTGGGGATTTCCGGGAACGGCGACTTTTCCCACCGCGGCCCCAGCCGTTGGCGCCTTTTTGCTGACGATTGTGACCCTGCGGGAATCCCGCGATATCACCCTGGCAGCGCTCGCCCTCGGTGTCATTATGGGCGCGGCCACCCTGTTCGAAGCCCGCAGCGACGTACTGGCGCTGGGACCTGACATTCTCGGGGTCGCCCTCGCGGTGGTACCGCCGGTGGTCGGCGCAAGCATTGTGCAAGCGTTTCGGCGCATGGTTCAGCGCGAGCTCGATCTCGTGCTCGTGCAGAGCACCGTGTCCCAGCCGCGGTTTGCGGTCGGCATGCTCGCTTCGGAGCAGCTGGCCCGGCTCGACCTCGATGCGGAGACCCTGCTCGACGATGTGGCCCAGGGACGCACAGCACTTCCGTTGGCCGCGTCGACGGCCACGACCGCTGCGTCGCTCGCCACCCAGTTGCGCGTGCACCTGATCGAGGGCCGCACCGAAACCTGGCTGCACCACGCGATCACGGAGAGCAAGTTTCTGGGCCCCGTCGTTGCCCTGAGCGACCCGACCGGGCTCGCCGGGCTGTTATCGCCGACCCAACGTGACGGGCTGCTCCTGACGATTTGGCTGCTGTTGGGGGATACCCAGCGATCGGGAGCATCCGTTTCACTGCGGCTCGGACCGATTGCCCCCACACAGAGGGTGGGGCTGCACCACCGGGTGCGTTTTCCGATTGACTTGACCACAACTGGGGTATCGCGGCGGCGTGTCGATCCCGAAACCTGGCAGGCGATTCGTGCGGTTGGTCCGCACGTGGACTCCAATCGGGCCGGAAGCTTGCGGGTAGACATCGAGTGCAGTGTGGACAATCCAGCTGATGCTTAGTATCGGGGATATAAACGATAAGGTGCACTCAGTAGGAGGCAACACATGACGACGACACCCCGTCCCATCCGCTTGGCCCTTGTTGACGATCACAGGATGCTCCTGGGGGCGCTCACCGAGTGGATTCGAAGCGCCGCTGACGACATCGAGATGGTCGCGGCGGTGACGACCTGGCCCGAGTTGCTGACCCACCCCGAGTTTCCGGTGGACGTCGTGCTGCTCGACCTCGATCTCAAGGACAACATTCCGGTGTCCCTGAAGATCTCCACGCTCAAGACGACCGGGGTAAAGACGGTGCTCATGAGCACCTACTCCGAGCCGGCTCTCGTGCGCGAAGCCCTCGCCGCCGGTGCCCTCGGCTACCTCGTAAAGAGCGAGGAAGCGAGCATGATTGTCGATGCCATTCGTGCTGCCTACAACGGCAAGTCCTACATCTCCGCTGAGCTCGACTACGCGCTCAACTCGACCGAGAACGTTGAAGGTCCCCGCCTCAGCGCCCAGGAACGTCGCGTCATGGCGCTCTACGGCGCCGGTGAGCCGGTGAAGGCCGTCGCCTACCAGCTCGGCATCTCCGAGGAGACCGCCAAGAGCTACCTGAAGCGCATTCGCGAGAAGTACCGCCTGGCCGGTTACGACGTGGGTACCAAGGTCGCGCTGCGCAAGCGCGCTATCCACGACGGCATCCTGCTGCAGACGGACTGACGTTCGTTTACCGACCGGCTCCATTTTTCGAAATGCGGGCCGGTTCGTTCATTAACGCGGCTTCGATTGAGTGGATGCCGGCAGGCACGCGCCGACGTCAACCCTTGCGAACGACCGGGATCAGCTGAGTCTCGATCAGCACAGCGCCGCACGGCACGCGCCAACGTCAACCCGTGCGAGCGCCCGGGATCAGCTGAGTCTCGATCAGCACAGCGCCGCACGGCACGCGCCAACGTCAACCCGTGCGGACGACCGGGATCAGCTGCGTGCCGTAGGGCACGTGCTGGCCCCGCAGGCGGCGCCGACGGTCGATGCTGAAGGTGAGCAGGGTCAGCAGTACGCCGAGCGCGCTCAGGGCGACGCCGATCCAGACCGGGGCCAGGTAGCCGAGCCCAGCGGCGATGGCCACGCCGCCGAGGGCCGCGCCGAGGGCGTTACCGACGTTGAGCGAGGAATGGTTGAGCGCCGCCGCGAGCGACTGACTCTCGTGCGCGACGTCCATCAGTCGGGCCTGGATGGTCGGCGAGAGAGCGGATGCCGCCGCACCGATGAAGAACATGCCGATCACCAACCCGATTAGCGACTGCGCAGAGAGACCGAGCGTGACGAGGGCCGCGATCAGCACGGCGAAGGAAATGTACATGGTGCGGCGCACGCTCCAGTCGGCCAGCGCTCCCCCGGCGAAGTTGCCGACTGTCATGCCGAGGCCGATGACGACGAGAATGAGCGGAACCGCTGCGGCCGTGAGCCCGGTGATGTCGATCACCAGCGGGGCGACATAGGTGTAGACCGCGAACAGGCCGCCGAAGCCGATCGCACCGATCGAGAGGGTGATCCAGACCTGCAACTGGCTGAACGCTCGCAGCTCGGCGCGCATGGTGGCCTTGGGGTTGCCGGCCTGAAACGGCACGAACACGGCGACGGCCACGAAGGTGAGCGCGAAGATCGCGGCGACGACGAGGTAGGCGATTCGCCATCCGCTCACCTGACCGATCCAGGTGATTGTGGGCACCCCGATGACGTTGGAGATGGTCAGCCCGGAGAGCACGATTGCGATACCGCGAGCCCGTTTGCCGGGGCCCATCAGGCGGGCGGCGACGAGCGAGGCGATGCCGAAGTAGGCGCCGTGCGGCAGCCCGGCCACAAAGCGGGCAACGAGAACGGTCTCAAAGGTCGGCAGCAGGGCCGAGGCGATCGTGCCGAGCGTGAACGCGGTCAGCAGGGCCAGGAGTAGTTGTTTGCGCGGCCAGCGGGCCGCAGCGGCCGCGATTGTTGGCGCTCCGACGACGACACCGAGGGCGTAAGCCGAGATCAGCCAGCCGACCTGCGCGTTGGCGGCATCCGGCGCCGCAGCATAGAGACCGGGCAGCAGGTCGGCGGCCAGGTTCGGCAGCAGACCCATGGCAACGAATTCGGTCGCGCCGATGCCGAATCCGCCCAGGGCGAGGGCGAGCAGGGCAAGACGAATACGGGTCGACGACAGCTGCGTCGACCCGTCAGGTGTGAGGGGCATGCCACAAGCCTAAGCCCAGGCCAGCTGGAGCGGACGATTCACTCGGAGAGGGCGGTCTCCAGACGTTCGAGCTTGCCGGTCAGCTCACCGGTGTGGCCGGGGCGGATGTCCGCCTTCAGCACGAGGGAAACGCGCGGCCCGAAGGCGCCCACCGCTTCGGTCGCCGCCTTGATTACGGCGAAGACTTCATCCCAGTCGCCCTCGATGGTGGTGAACATGGAGTCGGTGTGATTCGGCAGTCCGGATTCGCGGACGATGCGCACCGCGGCGGCAACCGCATCGTGCACGGACCCCTGCGAGTCGGCGGCGACGGACGGTGCGACAGAGAATGCTACGAGCATGAGGGGCTCCCTAGATGAGTGGTTTCTTGGTGAGTGGTTTGGGGATGAGTTGTTTCGTGGAGAGTGGTGTGGAGGTGAAACGGTCGGGAGCGGCTTGGCCTGAAGCGGCTTGGCCTGAAGCGGGCTTGGCTGGCCTGCCCAGTTGGTACAGCGTGAAGAGCGCCCAGCCGAGCAGCACGAATTCGAGCAGGTTGCGCACGGTCAGCACCAGAATCATGAGGGGATGGGCCACCAGCAGCCAGTCGTAGAGGTACGGGTAGACCAGCTGGGTGAGGGCGGCGAGCGCGAGCGCGAGCAGCGCCGGCGTGCGCCAGGCACGCCCGTTCAGCACGAGCCCGAGAATGATCGGTGCGGCCAGCCAACTGATGAACTGCGGCGACCCCACCTTATTGACGGCGATGAGGGTCATGGTCAGGGCGAGGGTCAGCGGCGGAAAGACCGCCAACCAGCCGGCTCCCCGCCCCTGGGCCCGTACTCCGAGCAGCAGCACGGCCGCGGCGGCGAGCGCGAGCAGCGGAGTCATCACGGCGCTTGCGGCGGCGGTGCCATCTCCGGCGACTTGAAAGGTGAGGATCTGCTGGTCGTAGTAGATGAAGCTGCCGGGCACGTTGAGCACGGCCTGCCACAGCCACGGCACAGCGATGGGTGATTCAATCTGGATCCCCCGGCCCGCCTGCTCGCCCACGAAACTCAGCACGTGGATGCCACTGCCTCGAGCCAGGCTGAGCGCCCCGGCCGCGGCGACGACCGCCGCGGTGACGGCTGCGGCGACCCCGAGCATCCGCCAGCGCAGTTTGGACGCCACAAACAGGGCGGCGAGGGCGGCCACCGGCCAGATCTTGATCCAGGCCGCAATGGTCAGCAGCACCGTGCCCCAGAGCGGACGGCGCCGCAGGCCCAGCAGGGCGATGATGCAGAGCGGCACCGTGACCGCGTCAATACGCAGCAGCGCAATCGGGCCAAGCAACGCCAGGAACGCCAGCCACCACCACGCCGCGGGTCGGTGCGTGCGCAGGAGTACGAAGAATGCCCCGGCGTTCAGCACGGTGATTAGCCCAAACCAGGTGCCGAGATAGGCCGGGCCGCCGAGGGCGAGCGCGCCGACGACGGGTACGAGCGCGAGCAGCGGGTAGACGAAATTCTCGGTGACGCCGACGATATTGCCGGCCGCGGCGTCCTCGGCCCATCCGCGATACACCACCTCAACATCGCCGAGCGGATACCCCGGCCCGAACAAGGCCAGAGTGATCAGCAGCAGGTGCACGAGCACGAAGGCCGACCACAGCGCGGCGAGCGGATGCCGCAGCGCCGGCCGCGCAGGCCGCGCGGTTGCCCCGTGGGGCTCGTCGTGAATTCGCACGCTTTACCTTCGCACAGGCGGCGGCCCAGGGACACCGCCCGCGCAGCTCACCCGAGAGTTTCTCGCCCGCGTTCCGCTCTAGCGCGCCGGAAGGGCATCGCGACTGCGCGCCGCGCACACGTCAGCACGCCGCGCGAGCTCAGCGCGCGGGGTCAAGGCGCGGGTCAGCGCGCCGCGCGAGCCCCCGGCGCGCTGCCATAGTCCAGGAACGCGGCGACGGCCCGCGGTACCGCATCGGCCACGTCCAGGGCCGCGATCGGACCGCCGGCGGAGGCGAGGTTCGCCGCTTCGGCGTGGATGAGCGCTGCAGTGGCGGCGAGCGGGGCGAGGGACGCGGCATCCGCTTCGAGCTGGTCGGAGTGGGTCGCGAGCAGCGCCCCGAGAATGCCGCCGAGCACGTCGCCGGACCCCGCCGTCGCGAGCCAGGCCGGCCCGGTCGACACGGTCAAACGGGCGCCGGCCGGTGAGGCAATGTGGGTGACGGCTCCCTTGAGCAGCACCGTGACGTCAAACAGCCGGGCGGCGCGAATGGCCCATTCCCCCGGATTCGCTGCGATCTGCGAGGCTGAGCCCGGCTTGGCTTCGCCCTCGAGCATCGCGGCCAGTTCGCCGGCATGCGGTGTGATGACTGTCGGTCCGATTGCGTGCGAGACCAGGTCGAGGGCGCCGGCGTCGATGACGGTGGGCAGGCCCTCGGCGAGCGCTTTGTCGAGGGCAGCGCTGACGGCATCCGTTCTCGTGGCGGCGCTGATGCCGGAGCCGAGCAGCCAGGCCTGTACCCGTCCGGGCAGGGTCACGATTTCGGGGCGGCGCTGCAGGACCAGGTCCTGAGCGCGGCGCGGCCCGAGGTAGCGCACCATTCCGACGCCGGTGCGCACGGCCGCGTCGACGCCGAGCACCGCTGCGCCCGGGTAGTCCTTGGAACCGGTGCGCACTCCAAGCACACCACGGGAGTATTTGTCATCTCCGGCCTGGGGCCGCGCGATCCAGTCGCGGGCCTGTTCGGCCTCCCATTCGAGCCAGCCGCGCGGTTTCACCATGCCTCCACGATAGGTCGTTTCGGTTCAGCACGATCACACCAACGGATGCCGCGAGCGGCTGCCTTCCGGACACGCCCGGTCGGTTGGAGCACCCCGGGAGACCACGACCGGTCGACTTTGCACGGGCGGATCGAAAACCCAGTAGTTCTCCCGGCAATCACAGTGTCCACCGAGAGAAGACGTGGGTAACGCCCGAAGTAGGCTCAAAATTCGGCGCATGCCGGAACCCTCTGACGTCCACGCCCACCGGGGGGGGCGAGTCATCACGGTCATCTATTTGGAGGTCGCATTGTCTGTAGCTTTTTCTCTTTCGCGAGGAGCGTCGAAGCGGATGCTGGCGGCATCCGTTGTCGGCCTGCTCGTGGCCAGCTCGATAGCGCTGATCGCCGCTCCGGCGCAGGCCGCGACGTCGGGCTTTACCGCTGCAAACGGCATCCGATACGGTGCCAGCGACGTCGACGGAACGATTACCGCCATTGGCTATGACGGGTCGGCATTGACCGTTGAGATTCCCGACACGGTCACAGAAGCGGGCGCGGAGTACACGGTCACTGCCATCGGGGCCGAGGCCTTTAAATATTGGGGCCTTACCGGGGTCATCATTGGCCAGAACGTGAAAACCATTGGCCAGATGGCCTTCAGCAGGAACTCCGTGACCGGGCCTATTATCATTCCGGCGTCCGTGCAGACCATCGAAGACGATGCGTTCAGCTCAAGCGGTACTCTAACGTCACTCGACATTCCAGCGTCAGTGACACACATCGGCGAGGCAGCTTTCGGCGACACTGGCCTGAAGTCGGTCACTCTGCATGAGGGGCTCGAAAGCATTGATCAATACGCCTTCTGGGGAAACCCGATGACGGCAATCACCATTCCGGCGTCAGTGCAGACCATTGGCGCGAACCTCTTCTGGCACGGCCACGTCGTAGCGGTGACTTTCGCGGGCGCAGCGCCGACACTCTGGAGCACTGACGCCATCAATCCGGACTCGGGCCACGTCGAGCCGTCGCTGGGCGACGCTGCGGGCTTGACGGTGCACTATCTGTCGACGTTCGGAGTTGACGGAGGGCGTGCCAATGGGTTTACGACGCCGACCTGGATGGGCTACAACACCGTGATTGACCCGATCGTGTCGTTTGACGTCACCGGGCACGACGCGATTGCTGAACAGCGCTTGGTTGCAGGCGAGCGGGCCACGGCTCCTACTGTTACGGATGCAGGCTTCGATGGCTGGTTCACCACGGCAGACTTCACGACGCCGTTTGATTTTTCGGTCGCTCCGACCGACGACGTGACCGTGCACGCGAAGTGGCCCGTGGCCGCGGTCGTTGTTGAAGAGCCCGTTGTTGAGCCGGTCGCGCCGTCGTCGCCGACCCTGACTCTTGACCTCGGCCTGGCCGTTGGCGACGTCGTCGCCGGCGCCCCGGTGACGGTGTCCGGTGCCGGGCTCAAAGCCGGCTCCGACTACACCGTCATTCTGCGCTCCACCCCGGTACTCCTGGCCGGCGGAACGATCGACAGCTCCGGAGCGTTCACAGCCAGCGCTGTTCTGCCGACCGGACTGTCGGCCGGACAGCACACGGTGACCCTGACGGGCACCGCCACTGACGGCTCTTCCCTGTCTCGCGTTGCCTTCCTGACGGTCAGCGCGACCGGGACGGTCACTTATCTCTCCTACACCGCAGCGGATGCTGCCACCGCAGCGCTCGCGGCAACCGGATTCACGGCAGCGCCATTCGGCTTCGCCGCGCTGCTGCTGCTCCTGGCCGGAGCCGCGCTCGTCGCGGCCCGACGTCGAAGTATCGCATAACGCATCCACTTAAAAAACGGCCGTCACCGCGCGAACTACACGGGTGACGGCCGTTTTTTGCGGTCTCGGCGAGCTCGACCAGCGAATTGGGCGAGTTCCGCAGCTGCGCCAACTACTCGCGGCGGGTGGCGTCCTGTACTTCGCCGACGAGCTCTTCGATAATGTCCTCGAGAAAGAGCACCCCGGTGGTTTCGCCCTCGGCGGTGAACGACCGCGCGAGGTGCGCGCCAGAACGGCGCATGGTCGCGAGGGCATCTTCGAGGTCGGTGTCTTCAAAGATTGAGATCAAGGCACGGATGCGCTTGGCCGGGATCCGCCCCGAGTAGCTGTCCGGCGCGGCCAGCGTTGCTTCCCCGACCGATGCGATATCGAGGTCGAGAACGTCCTTCAGGTGCACGTATCCGGTGAGATAGCCCTCGGCATCGGCCAGCACGTACCGGGAGAACCCGTGGCGAGTGACGGCCTTCTCCACGTCGGCCGGGGTGGCCGACTCGGGCAGACTGACCAGCTTGGACAGGCCAACAGCCACGTCGCGCACCTTGAGGTTGGTGAACTCGAAGGCCGCGGTCAGCGCGCCGGTCCCGTCGCTCAGCACACCCTCTTTGGTGGACTGCGTGACGATCGTGGCTACCTCGTCGAGCGTGTACGCGCTCGTCGCCTCATTCTTCGGCTGCACGCCAAACAGCCGCAGCACACCATTCGCGCAGGCGTTGAGCGTGACGATCACCGGACGAAAGACGCGGGCGACGAACACGAGCGGCGGGGCCAGCAGCAACACGGCCTGGTCGGGGACCGAGAAAGACAGGTTTTTCGGTACCATCTCGCCGAACACCACGTGCAGGTACGAGACCAGCAGCAGTGCGACGATGAAGGCGATCGTGCCGATCAGAGCCTCGGGCAGGCCCGTCAGGGCCAGTGGCACCTCGAGCAGGTGGTGGATCGCCGGTTCGGAGACGTTCAAAATGAGTAGCGAACAGACCGTGATGCCCAGCTGCGAGGTCGCGAGCATGAGCGTTGCGTGTTCCATCGCCCAGAGCGCGGTCTTGGCGCTGCGTTTTCCGGCCTCGGCGAGCGGCTCAATCTGGGAACGACGTGCCGAGATGACGGCGAATTCCGCTCCGACGAAGAAGGCGTTGGCGGCGAGCAGCACGACCAACCAGGCAAGTCCGGCCCAGTCGCTCATTTGTCGCTCACCTTCTTTCGATCAGTCTTGGGCCCGGGCGGAACCGCCGGCTCCGGCGCCGCCTCCGGGGTGAAACGCAGCCGGTCGATGCGACGCCCTTCCAGGCGCTCAACGGTGAGGAATCCGCCCGGCACCGGTACGCGGTCGCCGGTGACCGGCAACCGCCCCAGCTCGCTCATCACAAAGCCGGCCACGGTCTCGTAGGGGCCCTGTTCCGGCACGACGACACCGGTACGATCGAGCAGTTCATCCGGCCGCAGCATTCCGGGAAAGGTCAGCGAGTCGGGCGAGCGCACGACGCCGGCCCTGGCTCGGTCGTGCTCGTCGGCGACCTCGCCGACCAGTTCCTCGACCAGGTCTTCCAGGGTGACGACGCCGGCGGTTCCGCCATATTCGTCGACGACGATCGCCATCTGGTAGCCACGACCGCGCAACTCGCCGAGCAGGTCGTCGAGTTTCATCGTTTCGGGTACGCGAACCGGGTCGGTCTGCAGGGCCGACACCGGCACATCCGCTCGCCGATTGCGCGGCACGGCCACCGCCTGTTTGACGTGCACGACACCCGCGACGTCGTCGACGCTCTCGTCGACGACCGGGAACCGGGAAAAACCGGTGGAACGCGCGAGGTCGATGATGTCCTGCGCCGAATCGGTGCGGTGGATACTCGCGACCCGCGGGCGCGGAGTCATGACATCGGAGGCGGTGTGTCCGGAGAACATCAGCGTGCGGCGCAGCAGGGTCGCGGTGTCCTTCTCGAGTAGCCCGGCGCTGGCCGAGCGGCGTACGAGCGAGGAGAGCTCTTCAGCGGTGCGGGCACCCGAGAGCTCCTCCTTGGGTTCGATGCCGAACGCGCGCAACAGGCCGTTGGCGCTGTTGTTGAGCACGAGCACGGCCGGTTTGAACACGGCGGTGAACGCGGTCTGAAACGGAATGACCAGCCGAGCGGTCGGAATCGGCAACGCAAGCGCAAAATTCTTCGGGACCAGTTCGCCGATGACCATCGACACGAGGGTCGCCGAGACGATGGCGATCGTGGTGCCGAAGACGGGAACCAGGTCAACCGGCAGCCCGGCCGCGGTAAGCGGGCTGCGCAGCAGGGACGAGAGGGCCGGTTCGATCGTGTACCCGGTCAGCAGCGTGGTCAGGGTGATGCCCAGTTGCGCACTCGACAGGTGGGTCGAGGTGATTTTCAGCGCCGCGATGGTCATGGCGAGACGGGTTTCCCCGCGATCGCGGCGCGCTTCAAGGTCGGCGCGATCGAGATTCACCAGGGCGAACTCACTGGCGACGAAGATGCCCGTTCCCACCGTGAGGATGAGGCCGAACCCGAGCATGATCAGCTCAGACAAGGAGTTCACCGCCGGCAGTCACGGGCGAGGGTTTGTCAGGCGAGGGTTCAGCGGTGGGAGGGTCATCCATTATTCCTCCGAGTATACCGGGCGCACCTGCCTGCGCGCCCGACCACACCCACCAGCGCAGCACGAGAACCGTCCGGCAGCGCCCGGCCACACCTACCAGGAGACCGGCAGAGCCTTGCCCTCTTCGTACCCGGCCGCCGACTGAATACCCACGAGCGCTTTCTCGTGAAAGTCGGCGACGGTGGTGGCACCGGCGTAGGTGAACGACGAGCGCACGCCAGAGGTGATCATGTCGAGCAGGTCCTCGATCGACGGCCGCAGCGGGTCGAGGTAGATCTTCGAGCTCGAGATTCCCTCGGCGAACAGGGTCTTGCGGGCGAGGTCGTAGGCGTCGAGGCGCTCGAAGCGTGCCTGAACGGCCTTGGTCGAGGCCATTCCCCAGCTTTCCTTGTAGAGCGCGCCGCGGGCATCCGTATTCAGCGTTCCTGGCGCCTCGGTCGTGCCGGCAAACCAGGAACCAATCATGACGGATGCCGCCCCAGCGGCCAGCGCGAGGGCCACGTCCCGCGGGTAGCGCACTCCCCCGTCGGCCCAGACGTGCGCGCCGAGCTCACGGGCCGCGGTGGCCGTTTCGAGCACAGCCGAGAACTGGGGCCGACCGACGGCGGTCATCATGCGGGTGGTGCACATGGCGCCCGGACCGACTCCCACCTTGACGATCGTGGCGCCGGCACCGACCAGGTCGCGCACGGCATCCTTGGTGACGACGTTGCCGGCCACGATCGGCAGCCCGAGGTTCAGGTCGGCGACGATGCCGAGGGCACGCAGCATGCCGTCTTGGTGGCCGTGCGCGGTGTCGAGCACCAGAATGTCGACGCCGGCGGCGGCGAGGGCGCGGGCCTTGGCGGCGACGTCGCCGTTGATGCCGATCGCGGCAGCGACCTTGAGCCGACCGCGGGCGTCCAGTGTCGGCTGGTAGAGGGTGGAGCGCAGGGCGCTCTTGCGGCTGAGCGTTCCGACGACGGTGCCGTGGTGCAGCACCGGCGCGAAATCGATGTCAGCCTCCGTCATCAGGTCGAAGGCGCGGCGCGGCCCCTCGACGTCGTCGGCGTCGAGCGCGGCGAGTTCACCGTGCAGCAGATCGCCGAGGCGCGCATCGGGCAGCGCGGTCGCCAGCCGGCTGGCGACGATGCAGCCCAGGTAGTCTCCGCTGGTGGAGTGGATGACGATTCCCTGGCCGGGCGAGGCCGGAACCTGCCGCAACGCCATCTCGACGGTATCGTCCGGGGCAAAGGTGAACGGCGTGTCGAAACGAACCGATTGGGCTTTGACCCAGCGGATAGCGGCATCGAGGTCCTGCAACGGCATGTCCTGCGGCAGCACTCCGAGCCCCCCGCGGCGGGCCAGCGAGGCAGCCAGGCGTGGCCCGGTGACCGAGTTCATATTCGCCGACACGATCGGAATCGTCGCGTCCGTACCGTCGTTCGGTGCCAGGGAGACATCCAACCGGCTAGTGACAGCCGATTGTCCGGGCACCAAAAACACGTCGGAGTAAGTCAAATCATGGCTGGGCGTCGTTCCATAGAACTGCATACCAAGAACGCTAGCCGTTCGACAGGGTGTTAGTGGTCGCGTGGGATGGGATTAGGCTGGACAGTAAGACTGACCTGGCGGTCACGATCGTCAGCGACAGGCTCAATGAAAGCGCAGAATGACCCGGCAACGGACCTTGCCGAGGGCATCCAAATTCAAAGCAGAGAGTGGGCGATCCCACGGTGTCAAGCCAGGTAACCGGTGGAGCTTCTGACGAGACAACGTCAGGCGAATTCGGAGCAAACGAGTGGCTCGTTGACGAATTGTATGAGCGATTCCTGATCGACAAGAACTTGGTTGATGAGTCGTGGTGGCCGGTGTTGGAGAGCTACAACCAGACCGCGAACACTCCCATTCCAGCGGATGCTGCCCCCGCAGCAGCGCCAGCAGCATCCGTTTCACCGGCGCCGGCCGCACCCGCCGCAGCCACACCCGCCGCAGCCGCAGCCCCGGCCGTACCGGCCGCGCCAGCTCAGGTGACAGAGAACCAGCCGACGGCCCGCACCACCTCGAGCGCGCCGAAGCCGGCCCCGGTTCCCGCCGACGCTCCCGTCACCAGCCCGCAGACCGTCGTCACCGACGAGTCAGCGCCGGTCAAGCAGGACAAGGTCGTTCCGCTGCGCGGTATGGCGAAGTCACTCGCGACCAACATGGTCACCAGCCTGACCGTGCCGACCGCGACAAGCGTGCGCACCATCCCGGCCAAGCTGCTCATCGACAACCGCATCGTCATGAACAACCACATGAAGCGGGCACGCGGCGGCAAGGTCAGTTTCACCCACTTGATCGGCTGGGCGCTGATTCGCGCGCTCAAGATGTTCCCGAGCCAGAACGTCTACTACGACGAGGTCGACGGCAAGCCCTCGGTGGTCGCTCCCGCCCACGTCGGCATGGGCCTGGCCATCGACATGCCCAAGCCCGACGGCACCCGCGCCCTGCTGGTTCCGGCGATCAAGCGTGCCGACACGATGACCTTCGGCGAATACCTCGTTGCCTACGAAGACCTCGTCACTCGCGCCCGCCAAAACAAGCTCACGGCCGACGACTTCGCCGGAGCGACCCTGTCGCTGACCAATCCGGGCGGCATCGGCACCGTGCACTCGGTGCCCCGCCTGATGAAGGGCCAGGGCTGTATTATCGGCGCCGGCGCCCTCGACTACCCGGCCGAATTCCAGGGCTCGAGCGTCAAGACGCTCACCGGCCTGGCCATCTCAAAGACCATCACTCTCACCAGCACCTACGACCACCGCGTCATCCAGGGTGCAGGGTCGGGCGAGTTCCTCAAGATCGTGCACGAGCTTTTGATCGGCCAGCACAACTTCTACGAAGAGATCTTCTCCGCCCTGCGCATCCCGTACGACCCGATCCACTGGGCCCCGGACATCAGCGTCGACCTCGCGAGCGCCGTCGACAAGACCGCGCGGGTGCAGGAACTGATCAACTCGTTCCGCGTGCGCGGCCACCTGATGGCCGACATCGACCCGCTCGAGTACTCACAGCGCAGCCACCCCGACCTCGACATCGCCACCCACGGGCTCACCTTCTGGGACCTCGACCGGTCCTTCGTGACCGGCGGTTTCGGAGCGAAGCGCCAGATGCTGCTGCGCGACATTCTCGGTGTGCTGCGTGACTCGTACTGCCGCACCACGGGTATCGAGTACATGCACATTCAGGACCCGGCCCAGCGCAAGTGGGTGCAGGAGAAAATCGAGAAGTCGTACGTCAAGCCCACGCACCACGAGCAGATGCGTATTCTGGCCAAACTCAACGAGGCCGAAGCCTTCGAGACGTTTCTGCAGACCAAGTACGTCGGTCAGAAGCGCTTCAGCCTCGAGGGCGGCGAGTGCACCATTCCGCTACTCGACACCATTTTGCAGGGCGCCGCCGAGCAGGGTCTCGACGAGGTCGCGATCGGGATGGCTCACCGTGGCCGCCTGAACGTTCTCACCAACATCGCCGGCAAGACCTACGGCGAGATCTTCCGCGAGTTCGAGGGCACGCAGGACCCACGCACCGTACACGGCTCCGGCGACGTGAAGTACCACCTCGGTACCACGGGCATGTTCCGCGGTGAAGACGGCGCCGAGATTCCGGTGTCGCTGGCCGCGAACCCCTCGCACCTCGAGGCCGGCGACGGCGTGCTCGAGGGCATCGTGCGCGCCAAGCAGGACCGCAAGCCGATCGGCACCTTCTCCACCCTGCCGATCCTCATCCACGGCGACGCCGCGATGGCCGGCCAGGGCGTCGTACTCGAAACCCTGCAGATGTCCCAGCTGCGCGGCTACCGCACCGGCGGAACCGTACACATCGTGGTCAACAACCAGCTCGGGTTCACCACCCTGCCGCAGGACGCCCGCACCAGCGTCTACGCAACCGACGTCGCCAAGACCATCCAGGCGCCGATCTTCCACGTCAACGGGGATGACCCGGAGGCCGTGGTACGCGCCGGCGAACTAGCCTTCGCCTACCGCCAGGAATTCAAGAAGGATGTCGTCGTCGACCTCATCTGCTACCGCCGTCGGGGCCACAACGAGGGCGACGACCCCTCGATGACGCAGCCGCTGATGTACAACCTGGTGGAGGCCAAGCGCAGCGTGCGCAAGCTGTACACCGAGGCGCTCGTCGGCCGTGGTGACATCACCGAGGAAGAGTACGAAGCCGCCCACCGCGACTTCCAGGATCGCCTCGAGCGCGCCTTCCTCGAGACCCACGCTGCCCAGACCGCGTCGATCCCGGTCATCACGCCGGAAATGGCCGCCACGGCCAAGGCCGAGGCTGAAGCTCAGGCCCGTGAAGACGCTGCAGGTGAGCCAGAGACCACCGGTGTCCCGGAGAGCGTCATCCAGCTCATCGGTGATGCATTCAACAACAAGCCGGCCGGTTTCACCGTGCACAACAAGCTGCAGCAGCTGTTGCAGAAGCGCCTCGACATGAGCCGTAACGGCAATATCGACTGGAGCTTCGGCGAACTGCTCGCGCTCGGCTCGCTGCTGGTCGAGGGCACCCCGGTGCGTTTTGCCGGACAGGATGCCCGCCGCGGCACGTTCGTGCAGCGTCACGCGGTGCTGCACGACCGGGTGAACGGCCAGGAATGGCTGCCCCTGGCCAATCTCAAGGACAACCAGGCCCGATTCTGGATCTACGACTCGCTGCTGAGCGAATACGCCGCCATGGGCTTCGAGTACGGCTATTCGGTGGAACGCGCCGACGCGCTCGTGCTCTGGGAAGCCCAGTTCGGTGACTTCGCCAACGGTGCGCAGACCATCATCGACCAGTTTGTGTCCTCCGCCGAGCAGAAGTGGGGCCAGCGGTCATCCGTTGTGCTGCTGCTGCCACACGGCTACGAGGGTCAGGGCCCTGACCACTCCTCAGCCCGCATCGAACGATTCCTGCAGCTGTGTGCCGAGGAAAACATGACCGTGGCGCGCCCGTCGACGCCCGCGTCGTACTTTCACCTGCTGCGTCGCCAGGCCTACATGCGTCCGCGCCGTCCGCTCATCGTGTTCACGCCGAAGTCGATGCTGCGCCTGCGCGGAGCGACGAGCGCCGTGTCTGAATTGACCAGCGGCAAGTTCGAAGCGGTCATCGACGATGCACGCGTGAACGACAAGAACGCCGTCAAGCGCGTTCTGTTCATGGCCGGAAAGATCTACTACGACCTGCTGAACGAACTCGAGAAGAACCCGAACCCCGAGATCGCCCTCGTGCGCGTCGAGCAGTTCTACCCGCTGCCCGCCGTTGACCTGAAGAACGTCGCCGCCCAGTATCCGAACGCCGAACTGGCCTGGGTGCAGGACGAACCGGAGAACCAGGGAGCCTGGCCGTTCTTCTACCTGGAGACCAACAAGCTCGGCCCGCGCGCCATGCGGCTGTTCTCCCGTCCCGCGTCGGCCTCGCCGGCGGCAGGTTCGGCCAAGCGCCACGCGGTCGAGCAGGCCAAGCTGCAGCGCGAGGCGCTCACGCTGTAACCGCACGTGAAAATGGAGGGTGACCCCGGGGTCACCCTCCATTGGTGTTCCTGCGCGGCAGCGGGCGCGGCCTGGCGGCCCGTGCCTGGCCGGTTGCAACCGGGGCCGGCGCGACGAACACGTGCCGTCAGCGGATGCGCGCGGTCACTTCGCCGCTCGTGGCCCTGGTACCGCTCGTGGCACCCCGCGCTAAGGTGCCATGATCCATGACGAGTGCCACGAGGGTGCGGCGTGGCCAGCCCGCGTGCGAGCGCGGCGGCATCCGTTTGCCTGCCAGCGAACAGCGACAGGCGATTGAGCGTGCGCGCTCAGCTAGTGCGAGGCCTGGAGGGCGCGCAGCTTGAGCAGGACCTGGTCGCGCAGAACTTCGGGCGCGGTTTCCTTGCAGGCGCGCTGCATCACCTCGGTCATGGTGCGTCCGATCAGGTGTTCGGCGCTGCAGTCGGTGCAGGTCGCCAGGTGCTCCTGAATGTCGGCCGCATCGTCTTTGCGGAGTTCGTTGTGCAGGTATTCTTCGAGTTCGGCCTTGGCCTTCTCGCAACCACAATCGGTCATTTGCTTGCGCTCCCGGATGTTTTCTGTCCCTGGCCTAGTCCGCGCTCGGCCGCGTAACCGGCCAGGAGCTCACGCAGGAGTCGCCGGCCACGGTGCAGGCGGCTCATCACGGTGCCAATGGGTGTTTTCATGATTTCGGCGATCTCCTGGTAGGAGAAGCCTTCGACGTCGGCGAAGTACACGGCGAGTCGGAAGTCTTCGGGAATGGACTGCAGGGCTTCTTTAACGGCGCTGTCCGGCAGATGGTCGATGGCCTCGGCCTCGGCCGACCGTCCCGACATGGCGGTCGTCGATTCGGCGCCGCCCAGCTGCCAGTCTTCGAGCTCATCAATGGTGCCCTGATAGGGCTCACGCTGCTTCTTGCGGTACTGGTTGATGAAGGTGTTGGTGAGGATGCGGTACAGCCAGGCCTTGAGGTTGGTGCCCTGCTCGTACTGCGCGAAAGCGGCGAAGGCCTTGACAAAGGTCTCCTGCACGAGGTCCTGGGCATCGGACGGGTTGCGGGTCATGCGCATCGCGGCAGCGTACAACTGGTCGAGGAACGGCAGGGCCTGTTCTTCGAACAGTCCGCGGGTCTGCTCGCGCAGCTCGGCCTTGGTCGGTGCAACCAGTTCTGTGTCGTCAACCGGAATAGATTCCGAATTGACGGGCGTGTCTGAAGTCATCACGGGCAATTCTAGGCCGTTCCCCACAGCCAGCGGTCGTTCTAACAGCATTGACACCGTCACGGGCCTCCCTCAGATTGTTATCACCGACTATTCTGATAACCGATGTTGATCTCGAGATATTCCAAGCCGGAGTTCGATCCGTACGGCGACAATTCACCGACCGAAGTGGATGTCTGGTGGCCGGCGCCGAGCATTGGCGCGCCATTGCAGGCGGTGCTGGCTCTGCCGGGCTCGAAATCCCTGACCAACCGGGAGCTCGTCGCATCCGCTCTCGCCAGTGAACCGTCTCTGCTGCGCGCGCCGCTGCACTCGCGCGACAGCGATCTCATGGTCGATGCCCTGCGGCAGCTCGGCGCCACGATCGAGGCCGTTGCGGGCGACGGGGCGTTCGGAACGGACCTGCTGGTGACCCCGCCCGAGGAATTGCTTGGCTCCACCACGATCGATTGCGGCCTGGCCGGCACGGTCATGCGTTTTCTGCCCCCGCTCGCAGCCCTCGCGCTTGGCCCGACCACGTTCGACGGCGATGCCGGTGCGCGACGCCGCCCGATGGGTCCCATCATCGGCGCTCTGCGCGACCTCGGCGGCGATATCAACGACGATGGCAAGCACGCCCTGCCCTTCACCGTGCACGGCCGCGGAGCGGTCACCGGCGGAGCCGTCACCATCGACGCCGGCAGCTCAAGCCAGTTCGTGTCGGGGCTGCTGCTGGCCGGCGCACGCTTCGAGCAGGGGCTGCACCTCACCCACTCCGGCGAACGGCTGCCGAGCCTGCCGCACATCGAGATGACCATCGAGGTGCTGCGCGCGCGCGGCGTCGACGTGTCTACGCCGAACGTCGGCGAGTGGATCGTCGCACCCGGTCAGCTCGCCGGTCGCACGGTCGACATCGAACCCGATTTATCAAACGCGGCACCCTTTCTGTGCGCCGCGCTCGTGGCCGGCGGCAGTGTCACCATCACCGGCTGGCCGGAGACGACGACGCAGGTCGGGGCCGACCTCGCCCAGCTGCTGCCGCTGTTCGGCGCCGTCGTCACGCGCGCCGGTGACCGGCTCACCGTCACCGGGGGCGAGCACATCGTCGGCGTCGACCTGGATCTCTCCGCTGGCGGGGAACTCGCCTGCACCCTCGTCGCTCTGGCCGCCCTGGCCTCGACGCCGAGCACGATCACCGGCATCGGGCACATTCGCCACCACGAGACCGACCGTCTCGCCGCACTGGCGACCGAGATCAATCGGCTGGGCGGCAAGGTCACCGAGCTGCCCGACGGCCTCCGGATCGAACCGGCGCCCCTGCACGGCGGCCAGTGGCTCAGCTACGACGACCACCGCATGGCCACGGCCGGTGCGCTGATCGGTCTCGCCGTGCCCGGCGTCGAGGTCGAGAACATCGGTACGACCGCGAAGACGCTCCCCCAGTTTCCCGAGTTGTGGCACGCGATGATCTCCGAAGCGGCGCTGTAGATGCCCGTGGCGCCGCCCGCTGACGGTTCTGAGGGTCTTGCCGAGGACCTGGCTGGCGATCCCGGCGACACCTGGTGGGCCTTAGCCGACGACGACGAACCGGAATTCGACGAGTCGAGCGTGCGCGTGCGCCCCGGCCGCAAGGGTAGTAAACCGCGCTCCAAGACCAGGCCGAGCCATCAGGATGCGCTGACCGGGCGCATCCTCTCGGTAGATCGCGGTCGCTACACCGTCATGCTCGACGAGAATCTGCCCACCGAGCGTCGAATCACAACCGCGCGGGCCAGCGAGCTGCGCAAGAAGGCGGTCGTCAACGGCGACCGGGTCGACATCGTCGGCGACACCACGGGCGCCGAGGGCAGCCTGGCCCGCATCGTGCGCATCGTGCCGCGCGACACCCTGCTGCGGAGGAGCGCCGACGACACTGACGCCGTCGAGCGCGTGATCGTGGCCAACGCCGACCAGATGCTGATCGTGGTCGCTGCGGCCAACCCGGAGCCGCGCATCCGCTTGGTGGATCGCTATTTGGTCGCGGCCTACGACGCCGGGGTGAAACCCATTCTGTGCATCACCAAGACCGACCTCGCCGACCCCGCCGCGTTCCTGGCCAACTTCGCCGGCCTCGACCTTCCGGTCTTTCAGAGTGGTGAGGGCGGCATGCCGATCGCCGAGATCTCGGCCGCGTTGGTCGGGCACGACACGGTCTTCGTCGGGCACTCCGGCGTCGGCAAGTCCACCCTGGTGAACGCGCTCGTGCCCGGCACCAACCGCGCCATCGGCGTCGTCAACACCGTCACCGGGCGCGGCCGGCACACCTCGTCGTCGACGGTGTCCCTGCGCCTCGAAACGGATGCCGGCCGCGGCTGGGTTATCGACACCCCCGGCGTGCGCTCCTTCGGCCTCGGTCACATCAACACCGACAATATTCTCAAGGCCTTCACCGACCTCGCGACGATCGCGGAGCGCTGCCCGCGCGGCTGCACTCACCTGCCCGATTCACCGGACTGCGCGATCATCGACGCGGTTGAGGCCGGCGAGCTCGGCGACACCGGCCGGGTGCGCCTCGACTCGCTGCAACGGCTGCTCGCCACGTTTGCGCCCGCCCGCTGAGTCTGCTCTCGATACGATGGAACCATGACGGATTCAGCGCGCCTTGCAGTCGGCGATACGGCCCCCCAGTTCACCCTGACCGACCAGGACGGGGCATCCGTTTCGCTTAGCGGTTTCGCGGGCAGCAAGGTGGTCGTGTATTTCTACCCGGCGGCGATGACCCCCGGCTGCACGACCCAGGCCTGTGACTTTCGCGACAACCTCGGGTCGCTCAAGTCCGCGGGCTACCAGGTGCTCGGCCTGTCGAAGGATGCCCCGGCCAAGCTCAAGACGTTCCAGGAGCATGATGCGGTTAACTTTCCGCTGCTGAGCGACAGCGCACTCGACGTGCACCGCGCCTACGGTGCCTGGGGCGAGAAGAACCTCTACGGCAAGATCGTGACCGGCGTGCTGCGGTCGACGTTCGTGCTGGACGAAGCCGGCGTCATCACCCACGCCCTGTACAACGTCAAGGCCACCGGCCACGTCGCCAGCCTGCGCAAGAAGCTCGGCATCGACGCCTGACCGTCTAGCGGTCAGGCGGCCGTGGTCAGGCGGCCGTAGTCAGGCGGCCGTGGTCAGGCGGCCGTAGTCAGTCGGCCGTGGTCAGGCGGCCGTAGTCAGTCGGCCGTAGTCAGTCGGCCGTAGTCAGTCGGCGTCCGGCTTCGGTTCGTGACTGGTCGCGGCGACGACCTTCGGAGTGAAGACCAGCACGAGCACCACGATCGAGGGGGCGAGCAGCGCCCAGCCGACGTCGGGGCGGGCGTAGATGCCCTGGAAGCAACCGACGGCGATCATGATCTGCACGAGCTGCCAGGTGACCGCGGCTCCACGAATCCACGGACGCCCGCGCAGGGCGCCGACCGTGATTGCGCTCACCCACACGGCCGCGACGGCCGTCAGCGCCAGCAGGGCGAACGCGCCACCCATCGAGGTCGGTGTATCGATGAGCAGTTCGAGCACCCACCAGGCCGTGAGCGCCCACAGTGCGAGCGCCTCCAGAGCTACGAGCCCTACAAGCACACCCAGCAGGGGGGCGCGACGAAACGCCCGGAGGTCGATCCGAGCTGGGCGCCGCGCACCAGAGTCGCTGTTCACAGCGAAAAGCCATACAAAACTATTGATTTGATACCTCTATTATGGGACGATATTTGAGGCCCGGTTGACGCTCACAGGGACGTGAGCTGTTTCAACGCGGTTATCGCGCAGATCCCACTTTCCTGCAACCGGCCATCACCCTGCAACTCTGGCCAATCGGCCGTGCACCCATGTAATAAAAGGAGCATCCCTATGGACTGGCGCGATAAAGCTGCCTGCCTCACCGCTGACCCGGAACTTTTTTTTCCGGTCGGTAACACTGGACCCGCTGTGGACCAGATCGAGAAGGCAAAATCGGTGTGCGCTCGCTGCAACGTCACGGAGGTCTGCCTCCAGTACGCACTCGAGACCGGTCAGGACTCTGGGGTCTGGGGCGGCCTGAGCGAGGACGAGCGACGTGCGCTCAAGCGTCGCGCCGCACGCGCCCGTCGCGCTTCCTAGCAAAGCCGGCACCGCTACAGAACGCGAGCCAACGGCCGTCCGGTATTCCCGGAGGCCGCGGGCTCGTTTTTTTGTGCTCTGCGAGCAGCCGGGCCGCGCGACCGCGCGGAATCGGCATCCGCTCGCCGGGCCCACCTTATGTCCCTGGGCCCAGTTTCTAACCTGGGCCCAGGGACGGGGCCCAGGCCCCGTCCCGAAAGGGCTAGGACTCCTGCATGAAGCGGAGGGGGATCTCGATCGTGACCTCGGTGCCGCTGCCCATCATGGTGTGCCAGTCGATGGTGCCGCCGAGCTCGCCCTGAATGAGCGTGCGCACGATCTGGGTGCCGAGCCCCGAACCGACTTTACCTTCCGGTAATCCGGCACCGGTGTCTCGCACCATGACGGTCAGTGTCTCATCGCTGCGCTGCGCCTCGATCGACACCTCGCCCTCGCGCCCGGCGAGGCCGTGCTCCACAGCATTGGTGACCAGTTCGGTCAAAACCAGCGCGAGCGGCGTCGCATAGGCGCTGGGCAGGGTGCCGAAGCTACCCGACGATTTGGGATGCACGGTCGTATTGTGAGCGGATGCGACCTCCACCGTGAGCAGCAGCACCCGCTCGAAAACGGCGTCGAAGTCGACGATCTGGCTGAGTCCCTCGGACAGGGTGTCGTGCACGACGGCAATCGCAGCGACCCGCCGCATCGCCTGGGTCAGCGCCTCGCGCGCCCGGTCGGACTGGGTACGCCGAGCCTGGATCCGCAGCAGCGAGGCGACGGTCTGCAGGTTGTTCTTGACCCGGTGGTGAATCTCCCGGATGGTGGCATCCTTGGTGATCAGCTCACGTTCCTGGTGCCGCAGTTCGGTAACGTCTCGCGACAACACGATCGCGCCGACGCGTTCGCCGCGGTTGCGAATGGGAATCGCCCGGAGCGACACCGTCACGCCGCGCGCTTCAATGTCGGTGCGCCACGGTGCCCGCCCGGTGACCACCAGGGGCAGCGACTCGTCCACGACGGCGGTGCCGGTGAGCAGGCCGGTCGTCACCTCGGCGAGCGATTCCCCCTCGAGTTCCTCGATGAAACCCATGCGGTTAAACGCCGAGAGCGCGTTGGGGCTGGCAAAGGTGGTCAGTCCGTCGACATCGAGCCGGAGCAGCCCGTCGGAGGCGCGTGGCGCGCCGCGGCGCGGACCGGTCGGAGCGCCGAGGTCGGGAAAGTCCCCGGACGCGATCATGGCGAACAGATCGTTGGCGCAGTCGTTGAAGGTCAGTTCCTGGCGTCCCGGCGTGCGTGCCTCGCTCAGGTTGCTGTGGCAGGTCAGCACCGCCACCGGGGCATCCGTTACCGCAGCACCGGTCGTGCTCAGCCGGCGCAGCACCGGGATAGCCCGCACCCGGGTCGGCGTCTCCTCATACCAGTCGGGAGCGGTGGCGTCGACGATCCTGGCGGTCTCGAACGCCTCGGTAACCTGATTGCGCCACTCGACCTTGATCTGCTGCCCGACGAAGTCGCGATAGAACAGTGTGGCGGCACTCGACGGCCGGGCATGCGCGACGGCGACGAAGCTACCAGACTGCGCCGGAACCCATACGACAATATCGGCGAAAGCGAGGTCGGCCAGCAGCTGGCCGTCGGCAACGAGCATGTGCAGCCAGTCCACGTCTTCCGCGCTGCTGCGGCCCTGGGCAAGAACGAGATCACTGAGAGTCGACACGATCACTAGCCTAGATCCCCGCGCGCTTCCCCCGGCACCCGCTGTGGTGATGCCACACCATTGGGTCCATGATGAGAACATGCACACACCGGCGGGCACTAAAGATCGCACCTTGATCGTCATCCTCGGCACTATCGCCGCCCTGGTGCTCGTCGCCCTCGTGGTGGTCTTCACCCGCGGCGCACCGGCACCGTTCGACCCAAGCACCCCGGAAGGCGTGGTGCAGGCCTATTCTGCGGCCGTCATCGCCGGTGACGAAGATGCGGCCGAAAAGCTGCTCACCGCAGAGGCCTTGGTGGGCTGTGGGCCCGTCGAACACGGTCCAACCAACAGCCTTCGCGTCGTACTGGTGTCAACGACGGTTCGCCCCAAATCAGCCGATGTCGTCGTGTCCCTGGTCACGTCCTACGACGACGGCCCGTTCGGCGCCTCCGAGTATGAGTTCGAGAGCAATTTCGACCTGGTCAGGGCGGACGGTGCCTGGCTGATCGAGACAGCTCCCTGGGAACTCTCCATCTGCCCGAACCCGACGGTAACGAAGTAATGTCCATCGTGGTTCTCCTCGTCCTCGTCGCCGTGCTGGGCGTAGGCATGACCGGCATCGTCATCGCTGTGCGCCGATCTCCTGGACAGCCCGGTAGCACATCAACGCCGACGGCACGCCGAGTGGTCGTGTACATCCTGTTGTTCGCGCTCGTGGTCATCGCCGCGATCGGCCTGAGCGGCCTCCTGGGGCGCGCCCTCGATACCGGCACCAACCTGGCCGGTATCGATGTGACCGGACTCGCGCGGTCCCTCGCCTTCACCCTGATCGCCGGCCCGTTCGCCGCGCTGCTCTGGTGGGTGCTGTGGCGGCGGATGGCGAGCGCGGAGCGGGCGTCGATCTCCTGGGGGCTCTACCTGGCCGGCCTGCAGACGGTCGCGCTCGTGACCGCGGCTTCTGCCCTGCTCGGGACCCTGGCGGCACTGGTGCGGGGCGACTGGCAGCCGCGCACCCTCGCGGTCGCGCTGATCTGGACGCTGGTGTGGGCCTGGCACCGGTGGATGTCTCGACACCCGTCCAAGAGTCCCCTGCAGTTGACGAGCGTCGCGCCCATTCTGAGCGCGATTTTCGGCTTGCTGATCGGAGCGGTCGGGGCGGTGACCGCGCTCGCATCCCTGGTCAATGCGGCCGTCGACGCGCTCCAGTCCTCGATCGTCATTGGCGACCCCTGGTGGCGGCTGGCCCTGCAGGCAGGCGTCTGGTTTCTCGGCGGCACCTTGATCTGGTGGTGGCAGTGGATGCGGGAGCGCGCCCGGCTCGTGCGCGGTGTGCTGGCCGATCTCACCCTCGTCGTCCTGGGGATCGCCGCCGCCGCTGCCGCGTCGCTGGCGGGAACGGGCACGGTGCTGTTCGTGCTGCTCCGGCTGGCCTTTGCCCGGGAGCATCCGCTGGACGATATTCTCGATCCGCTCGGCACCGCCGTGGCGACCGCTCTGGTCGGCGCTCTAATCTGGGCCTACCACCACGGTCTGCTGCGGCAGCGAGCGCTGCCGACCCGGCTGGCCGCCACCCTCGTCGTTTCCGGCTTCGGTCTGGTGGCTGCGGCTACCGGGCTGGGAATCATCGTCAATGCCCTGCTGTCCGGCCTGGCGCCGGTCGTGGTCGGGTCGGACACGCGCTCCCTGCTGCTCGGCGGGCTTAGCGCCGCAATCGTGGGTGGCCCGGTCTGGTGGGCCGCCTGGAAGCCGCTGCGCCCGGTCAATCCGGAGTCCGCCCAGGTGACGGGCCGCCGGGTCTACCTCATTCTCATCTTCGGGATCAGCGCGATCGTGGCCATTATCACCCTGCTCGTGATCGGCTACCGCATCTTCGAATTCGTCCTCGACGATCTGAGCCGACAGAGCCTGCTCGACCGGGTGCGGGCACCGTTGGGGCTGCTCGTCGCCACCGGCCTCGCCGCCGGCTACCACTTCTCGGTCTGGCGGAGGGACCGCGCTGCGCTGGCTGAGGCCGGGCTGCCCGGCCGTGCCATCCACCGAATCATTCTGGTCACGGCCGGCGACCCGACCGCGACCCGCGACCTCATCGCCGAGCTGACCGGCGCCGCCGTCACGGTCTGGCAGCGTGCGACCGCCCCCGACGGCCCTGCACCGACCAACGATGCACCGATCGACGCTGCACCTCGCGACGACGTCCTGCCATCGGCCGCGCGCCTCGGCCTGGCCTTGGCCGGGGTCACCGGAGCACGCGTGCTCGTCGTCGTGGGCGTCGGCGGCAGCGTCGACGTCATCCCGCTGCAGAACTGACCAGCGCAGGCCTGATCGATCAGTACTGGTCAGATCAGATCGCCGGGGCGGCCTTACGGCCAGGCCAGCGCACTCGCCGCGGCACCCGCTCGGTTTGGCCGACCGCAACGACGATCAGCTCATCGAGCACAAATCGACGGATGCTGACGCGCGCCGGGGACTTCGGCGCCCCGTCCCGCAGGGTGTGGCCGGTCAGTACGGCGGTATCGAGCGCGACCTGGTCGTGCGGCACCAGAACGGCGGAGTCGATGTTGCCGAGCAGCTTGAGGGTTCTCAAGACCTGCCCACGCGGATTGAGCCCCAGGGCGCTCGCCCGCACCTGATTGATCACAACACTCACGGCACGGCCGGTCGTGACCTCGGCGAGGTCCACCCAGGACCGCAAAAACCGCGCCATGCCGATCGGGTCGGCCAGTCCGCAGGCGACGACGTGGTCGGCCATCCGCAGCGCGGTCACCGTGGCCGCGTTGCGGCGCGGTGCCAACAGATCGCTGCTCAATTCCTCGTCGCTCTCCAGATTGAATCCGGTGTCCAGCACCACGTAATCCACCCAGTGTCGCAGCGCATCGATCGTGCGGGTGACCCGCTCGGTCGACAGTTCCGGCCAGCGAGACGGCCGGCCGAGACCGGTCAACACCCAGAAGGCGCCCTTCGGGGAATTGTAGCGCTGGGCGATGCGCTCGAGTTCTGACCGGTTCAGGCTGTCGCTGCCGGCCAGGCGGCAGGCGGCGGCAAAGCCGGGAGCCTCGTCGAGCATGCCGAGCCGCGGTGCGATGGACGCGCCGTAGGTGTCGACGTCGGCCAGCACCACGGTGTGGCCGGCCGCGGCAATTTCGGCTGCAATGTTAATGGCGAGCGTGGTACGCCCGGGCGCCCCGGACGGGCCCCACACCGCGATGACGGAGCCGGCACTCAGCGCGCCGCCGGTGAAGTGCCGATCCCCGACGCGCAGCGGCACCACCACGCCCGAGACGAGCAGGTCTTCGATCTCCGCCCAGTCACAGGGCAGGGCCACGGTTTCGTACAGGCCGAGCGAGCCGGCGTGCCGACGTTCCTGTTCCGATGCGGCGATGGCGACGACCCGGATGCCCCGCTCATCGCAGGCGGCGATCAGCTGGCCGGTCAGAGACTCCCGCCGACCACTGACCACGACGACGTGCGGCTGGCCGTGCGACAGCGATTCCAGAAAATCGCGGGCGGTATCCACGCGCGTCACCACACTGTGCCCGCACTCGATGATGTCGGCCAGCATGCGCTGCTCGGTCGTTCGGTCCAGCACGAGCGCGATCCGGGCCATCAGGGAACCACGGGGGTATTGACCGGCACGATCGCGAGGGCATCACCGTTCATGATCGCTTCGAGCACGTCGGCGACGTTCGCCTTGGGCACGAGCAATTCCACGGATTGACCATTGTCTGCGGCGATAATGCCGGTCGGGATCACGATCCGCACCACGACAGCCTGCGCCACGAGAATCGTCGGCGGCGCGTATTCGCCCGGCCCGGTCGCCCGCGCCGACCAGATGTCCACCACCGAACCGGACACGACCCTGGCTGCCAACCGGCCGGGAACGTCTACGACGACACTCGTCGTCAGCTCTCCGGCTGCTGCTCCGACCGCGGAGCGCGCCACGAGTTCCCCGGCCAGGATGGTCTGGGTGACCAGCATGCCCGGCTCGACCGAGGGCGACAGATAGAGGTCGGCGGCTCTGCCCAGCCGTACCCGGGTTTCAACGAGGTCGGTCTTCGTGAGGCGATCGCCGACGGTGAGCGTGTGGCGTGCGGTGTAGACCGCCGTGGTGCGGTCACTGCCGACGACGATCGCACTCACGCCGGCAATCGACGCGGCCACGAGCACGAGGCCGATGACGAATCGGGGGTCCACCCAGAAGCGGCGGCGCGTACGTGTGGAACCGGGTGACATCATCCGCTACCTCGCTTGTCTGGAAGGATTCGCTCTTATCGTGGCCCACTGTGCCACCCGGTGAAAAAGTTCTCCACAGGGCAGCGTCATTTCAGCCGGATGACATGGATCTGCCAGATCGGCACGATGCGGTAGTGAGCGATTTCGGGGCCACGGCGCAACGTTCCGAGCGGATGCACCGCCAGATCAATGTGGTCCCGCGCCACCCGGTCGATGGTTCCGGCCACCACACCGGCCCGGGTGTCCAGCTCCACGGCGCGCCGGCGACGGCACAGGTTGCGCAGGACGAACGGTAGTCCGACCCGTTCGACTCCCCGACCGGTCGCTGCCGATTCCACGGCCAACGACGCCCTGATCTGTTCCTCGTCGAGCAAGACTGCGGCGATGGCCGCGAGCGGGACCACGCACTGGCCGCGAGCGCTCTCGGAATCGAGCAGGTCGGCCGCAAGCCAGTCCCGGCCCAGCGCGGTCGGACGCAGGGCGAGCGTTTGGCCCGACACGAGCACCACGCGCAGCCGCAGGGCGCTGCCGAGGCTCGCGGACCGCACCACGTTGCTCAGCCGGGTGCGCAGGGAGAGCTTCTCCAGACGCTCCCGTTCCTCGTGCAGGCACAGGTCAGCGACCTCGGCCTGCAGCTCGTAGTCGAGCTGCCCTTCCAGGTCATCAAACAAATCATCCCAGCGCACACACCGAAAGTAGCCGAACCTGGGCGTTCTCGCTCACGTTGTCCACAGGCTCTTTAAGCCCTCGACAGTGCCGGAACAATGCTGCTTAGGTTTCCGCCATTGCAGCTCGTGCTCGACCTCAGGAGGCATCATGCCGTCACCCGGTAGCAGCGAATCGAATGCGCAGGCCCTCCGGCGGGAGCGAACCGAAGACGACGAGTTCTTCGGTCCTCAGCCCAGTACCATGGCGGAGCTCCCCGATCCGGAACCGCTGCTTCGGGCCCTGGCGATCTGCGCCTTCGAGGTCATCGCCGGAGTCCGACAGATTGAACACCTTGCGAGCTGGGTAACCGACGACGTCTATGCCCATCTGCGCGTTCGAGCGTCGATCGCAGCGCGGGCGCGCGCCGTCACCGGCCAGGTTGCTGACCGCCCCCGGCTCGCCATCGGCCACGTCACCCAGGTGAAGCGCGACACTGGAGGCCTGGACGCCGTCGTCGTCATGTTCGAGCGGCACCGGAGCTATGCGGTCGCGATCTGTTTGGAGGGGATGGACCGGCGGTGGCGAGCCTCGGTCCTGGTCGTGCTGTAAAGCACGGCCAAAACCGAGGGCGACCGAAACGCTACGTTGTTTTCTTACCCTGTGAGCGACGCTCCGCCCGGTTCACGGGGGCAGCACCCTCGGTTTTCTGACCGAAGGCTCCACGCTGGGGCGGTCCGGCCGGCTCGGTCGGTTCGTCATCGCTGGCAGCGACGGTGGCCGTGCGTCTGGCTCGATCGGTGGCGGTCTGCTGAATCTGACCGCGCTGGTTGCGCACCTCGATTCCACCCGAATCGCTCGGGGCGGTGTAGCTGAGCTTCTCCTCGGGGGAATCGGCCGGGGACAGCCCCTTGGCCGCGACGACCGGTCCGGCGACGGCTCCGGATCCGACCGTCACCTCGACGTCGAGGTTGAACAGGAACCCGACCGTTTCTTCGCGAATCTGTCCCATCATCTGCTGGAACATGGCGAAGCCTTCACGCTGGTACTCGACCAAAGGGTCTCGCTGAGCCATCGCGCGCAGACCGATGCCGTCCTTCAGATAATCCATCTCGTACAGGTGGTCGCGCCAGCGGCGGTCGATGACCGACAGCACCACGCGGCGTTCGAGCTCGCGCATGGCCGGAGAACCGAGGGACTCTTCCCGGCGGGTGTAGGCGAGCTTGGCGTCGGAGAGAATCTCGCGGCGCATGAAGTCGCGGTTGATTTTGCCCTTGTCGCCGGCCTCTGATACGACCTCGTCGATGGTCAGTCCCACCGGGTAGAGCGTCTTGAGCTCGGTCCACATGGCATCGAAGTCCCAGTCGTCGCCGTTGCCTTCGCCGGCGTGCACGTCGAGCACCTCGTCGATGACGTTGGTGAGGAAGGTCTGGGTGCGCTCGTGCAGGTCGTCGCCCTCAAGGATGTGCCGGCGGTCGCCGTAGATCGCCTCGCGCTGGCGGTTGAGTACGTCGTCATACTTGAGCACGTTCTTGCGAATCTCGGCGTTGCGACCCTCGACCTGCGACTGGGCGCTGCGAATGGCCCGGCTGACGACCTTAGACTCGATCGCCATATCGTCGGGCACCCCCTGGCGCCCCATCAGTGCTTCGGCGGCGCCGGCGTTGAACAGGCGCATGAGGTCATCGGTGAGGGAGAGGTAGAAGCGGCTCTCGCCCGGGTCGCCCTGGCGACCGCTGCGTCCGCGCAGCTGGTTGTCGATGCGACGGGACTCGTGCCGTTCGGTGCCGAGCACGTACAGGCCACCGGCGGCGATGACCTTGTCGGCCTCTTCCGCCACGTCGGCCTTTACCGCGGTGAAGACGTCATCCCAGGCGAGTTCATACTCGTCGGGGGTCTCAATCGGGCTGAGACCCTTCGCGTTCATCTCGGCGACGGCGATGAACTCGGCGTTGCCGCCGAGCATCACGTCGGTACCACGACCGGCCATGTTGGTGGCCACGGTCACCGAACCGAGGCGACCGGCCTGCGCGACGATCGCGGCCTCACGGGCGTGGTTCTTGGCGTTGAGCACCTCGTGCCGCACGCCCTTCTTGGCGAGCAGACGCGACAGGTATTCGCTCTTTTCAACGCTCGTGGTGCCGACCAGAACTGGCTGCCCGGCCGCATGGCGTTCGACGATGTCCTCGACGACCTGACGAAACTTGGACTCTTCGTTCTTGTAGATCAGATCGGACTGGTCGAGGCGCTTCATCGGCTTGTTGGTGGGGATGGCCACCACGCCGAGCTTGTAGGTACTCATGAACTCGGCGGCCTCGGTCTCGGCTGTTCCGGTCATGCCGGAGATCTTGGAGTAGAGGCGGAAATAGTTCTGCAGGGTGACCGTGGCCAGGGTCTGGTTCTCGGCCTTGACCGCGACACCCTCCTTGGCTTCGATGGCCTGGTGGATGCCCTCGTTGTAGCGACGGCCCATCAGGATTCGGCCGGTGTGCTCATCCACGATGAGTACCTCGCCGTTCATCACGACGTAGTCCTTGTCCTTCTTGAACAGGGCGTTCGCCTTGATCGCGTTGTTCAGGAAGGAGATCAACGGGGTATTGGCCGATTCGTACAGGTTGTCGATGCCGAGGTAATCCTCGACCTTTTCAATGCCGGGTTCGAGCACACCGATGGTGCGCTTCTTCTCGTCGACCTCGAAATCTTCGTCGGGAACCAGGCGCTTGGCCAGGCTGGCGAACTCGTTAAACCAGCGGTTGGCTTCGCCGGAAGCGGGTCCGGAGATGATCAGGGGGGTGCGTGCCTCGTCGATGAGAATCGAGTCGACCTCGTCGACGATGGCGAAGTAGTGACCGCGCTGCACCATGTCGCTGGACTGCCAGGCCATATTGTCGCGCAGGTAGTCGAAACCGAATTCATTGTTGGTGCCGTAGGTGATGTCGGCGGCATACATTTCCCGACGCGCAGCCGGAGTCTGGCCGGAGATGATGCATCCGGTCGTCATACCGAGGGCGCGGAAGACGCGGCCCATGAGCTCGCTCTGGTAGCTCGCGAGGTAGTCGTTGACCGTGATGACGTGCACACCGCGGCTGCTGATCGCATTGAGATAGGCGGCAGTGGTGGCGACCAGGGTCTTGCCCTCACCGGTCTTCATCTCGGCGATGTTGCCGAGGTGCAGTGCTGCCCCGCCCATCAGCTGCACGTCGAAGTGCCGCAGCCCCAGGGTTCGGGTGCTCGCCTCGCGCACGGCGGCGAACGCCTCGGGGAGCAAGTCGTCGAGCGATTCGCCGTTGGAGTACCGCTCCCGCAGGGTGACGGTCTCGTTCTTGAGCTCCTCGTCGGTGAGCTCGTGGAAGTCCTCTTCCAGCGCGTTGATGGCTTTCGCGTAGTTTTCCAGGCGGCGCAGAACGCGGCCTTCACCAACACGAAGAACCTTTTCAAGAATTGACGCCACGAATGTACTCCACTAGTCAAACGGTGCAGACACGCGCTGCGGAAGCTCGATTGAACCGCTCCCGCAGCGCCTGCCTGCGCCTCTCGTCTGGCAGATGCCAGAGCGCCGACCTGGTCGGCAACTAAGGCAATGCTAGTTGGTCAGTTGGCACGCCCGCTGGCAACGGGCACAGCCTCGTGCAACTCACTGACGGCACTATCGAGTTCGATGACTCCATAGTCCCAGCCCTTGCGGCGGTAGACCACGCTCGGACGCTTGGTTTCGATATCCTGGAACAGGTAGAAGTCGTGCCCGACCAGCTCCATGAAGTAGAGCGCATCGTCGACCGACATGGGCGCAGCGGCGAAGACCTTGCGACGGATGACGACGGGGCAGTACTCTTCCTCGACCGCGACGGCGGGGGCATCCGCTTGCACGATGGGAATCGCGCCGGTGCGCACCCGCTCGAGCGTTTCGGGGTTGGCTGGCGTGATGTCGATGACGCTGAACCCGACCGCGGATGCCTCGTGCAGCGAGGTGGGGCGGTGGGCTCCACCGCGGTGCACCTTCTTGCGGTCCTTGGCGCGGCGAACACGCTCGAGTAAACGGCCGAGCGCCACGTCGAAAGCAGCGTATTTGTCGGATCCGTCCGCTTCGGCCCGAACGAGCGGACCCTTACCGATCAGGCTGAGTTCAACCCGGTCGTTGCCGACGGCTGCACCGTTCTTCTCGTGGTGGCGGCTGACCTTGATTTCGAGTGCGAGGGCCTTATCCGCGAGGAGTGCGATTTTCTCGGCCTTCTCCGTCGCGTAATCCCGGAAGCGATCAGTGATCCCAAGGTTGCGTCCGACGATGTTAGTTTCCATGACGACCTCCAGTTTGGCGGACCGCCCTCAAACCGGGCGATCATTGCGCGCCTTTGACTCCACCGTAGCCGGGGCGATGGGATAAGTCACAGTATTTGTTAACCAGTTTGTGCGACGGGTCGTTATCGCGGCAGCAGACGCCGCGTTTCCGCCAGTGTGGCCAGGCCAACGACGGTGCCGCCCGCAGCGAACACGGCACGGCGCGCCTCGAGGAGCGTGGCGCCGGTGGTCACGATGTCGTCGACCAGGATTACAGCGACTCCGTTGAGTGGATGTCGGGCCATGAGGCTGTGGTCTTTGTTCGCGGCGCGCTCAGTACGGCCCAGACCGACCTGGTCGCTGACCACGCCGCGTTGGGCGAGCAACGGGGCCGGGTGGAGGCCAGCGCGATGCAGCAGTGCATCGACCGGGTGGTAGCCGCGGGCCCGCCAGGCCCGGCGTGAGGAGGGGATGGTCACGAGCTCGATTCCGGCCGGGCCCGGCGCGACCCGGCTAAGTGCGGGCAGGGTCGGTGCGGGCCAGCTCGGTGCGGGCAGGCTCGGCGCGGCGGCGAGCGCGGCCACGATGGCTGCTCGCAGCGGTGCGGCCAGCGCCGCGGCGGCATCCGTTCGCCCGTTGTCTTTGTAGGCAGCGATCACGTGGCGGGCCACACCCTCGTAGGTGAGCGCCGACCAGATGCGCACGTCGTCGCGGGTGACCGGGTGCACGGCCGGGAGCAGCGCCAGCCGGCAGGCCGCGCACAGGGCACGGTCAGCGGCTCCACAGCCGCTGCAGGAGGTGGGCAGCAGCGCCGCCCAGGCGTCCAATGCCGCAGCGGTCAGGTGGTCACGCAGCCGGTGGCTCATGGCGCCAGTGTGCCCGATGCTGCGGTGCGGATGGGAGCGAGCGGGCGGGCGGCGGACGGCCGCGCCCGGCGCCGCCGGTGGAGGAGCCGGCCGGCTTCAGCGCGCGCTCAGCGACCGAGACCCTGCTGGGTGGCGAGCAGCGTCACGTCGTCGATGCGGGCCTGCCAGCCCGCACCGCGTTGCACCTCGAGGCTACCGATGTCAGTGAGCGCACGCAGGTCGCGCACCGAGTTGCTGCCGACGATGAACCGGCTGCTCGCGGGCGACTCCAGGGTGGAGCTGACGCCACCGAGCTGTTGCGTGACGATGCGGGACTCGCCGCTCGGCAGAGCACTGAGCGAGGCGACGGTCAATTCGTCGATCCAGGTCGCATCGAGGCCGACCCCTCCGCCTCCGGCCAGCAGTACCGGCGGTCCGATGCCGGTGGGAACCGACCCGTCACGAATGATCGACGCGACCACGAATCGGGTTTCGGATCCGGTGCCGAGCAGGGCGATCAGACGGGAGCCGTCGCGGGAGATTTTCAGGGCGGTAATCGACGTCGCCTCCGGCCAGGGTGTTGGCAACACTGTCGCTTCCCCCGTTGGGCTGTAGACGACCAGCGCGCTCGGGTCGTTCGACGGCACCGACCAGACGAAGCCGTCGTTGTCGCTGGACGGCGCGAGCAGGCCCGAGCGAGAATCAAGCAGCTCGGGGTCGTCGCCGGCGCGCACGACGTAGACTCCGTCGGCGGCGAGAACCGCGGCTGTTCCCTGGCCGGACGAGAGCGTCACCGCGGTGGGGGCCAGCTGGGCGATGGTCGCCGACAGACCGTCGACCGGGGTGATGCTTTGCCCGGTCGCGGCGAGAAAGCCGAATTCACCGCCGCGCAAGACGAGCGCGCGGGCGTCGACGCGCGGGTCCACCGTGGGAGCCCCCGACTGCAGGTCGTCGATGGACTGGGAGTTCTGGTCGATCGTGATGTCAACGGACAGGCCAGCTGGCAGGCTGGCCACGAGCTGCGCCTTCATGCGCTGCAGGGTTTGTCGATCGGCGTTGAGCGCCTCGCTGTTCAGATCGACCATGGCCTGGCGCCCCACAACCTGTACCGCGTCAGCGGTGAGTTTGGACCCGGCCGGGAACGCCGTGGCGACCGCGCCATCCAGCCAGGCGCTCGGCCCGCCGAGCACGGCGTTGACCAGTTTGGTGGGGGCGGATGCTCCGCGCGGAAACCAGCGCAGGTCCGGCACCAGATAGCGAAACCCTGGGTCGTAAAAGTACACCGGCTGAGCGCTGAACACATCATTGAAGGTGTTTTCGTCAATGACGGTGCCGTTGGGGGCCGCACTAATGCGCCACTGGTCACCGACCTTCGCAAATTCGTAGCGCAACGGAACCGGGGTGGCGTCGACCTCGCGGTATTCGCCGGACACGTCCACCTCGGCGATCGGCGTGATGGCCACGAGCGTTGTGCCCTCGTCGACGACCGTCAGTGTGCGCCCGAAGCCATTGTCGACCGTGACTCCGACGGTGGGGTCCCAGACGGAACCGAACTGCGGAACGAGAAATTGGCGAGCGATATCGTAGTTGTTCTCCGGGCTCGAGGAAGCATCGATGAACCCGCGCAGAATGGAATCCGTTGATGCGTCCTTCTGCGGCAGCGCCGGGAGAAAAACCGGAGCCGGATTGGCGTCGGGGACAAGGTCCGTTCCGGCGTGCACCACTCCGTCGCGGGGAATGCCGGTGCAGCCGCCCAGGCCGACGGCCAGCGCGATAGCGACGAGCCCGGCCGGCACAACGCGGCCGACCCAGCCGCGCCACGGTGAATGGTGGTTATGCATGCGGGCCTCCGCCCAGAACGGGAACGTGCCCGGGCTCGCCGAGCTGGTCAGTGGCGTCGGCGGGTGGCAGCGGAAGGGGCGAGGATTCGAGCAGGCCCTGGGCGGTGCGGGGCAGGGTCAGCCGAAAGCAGGAACCCTCGCCGGGACGGGACCAGACCTGCAGCCATCCGTTGTGCACGCTCGCGTCTTCCCGGGAGATCGCCAGCCCCAGGCCGGTGCCGCCGATCGTGCGCTGACGGGACGGGTCAGCGCGCCAGAACCGGTCGAAGACGTGCGCGACTTCGGCCTGGCTCATGCCCAGGCCGTAATCGCGCACGGCGAGCGCGACCGCCTTCGCGTCGCTGTCGACCGACACCACGACCGGTTTGCCCTCACCGTGCTCGATAGCGTTGCCGATGAGGTTGTGCAGCACCCGACGGATACGTCGCGGATCGACGTCGGCGTTGAGGTACCCGCCCGGCGCCACCAGCCGTAGGTCGCTGCCCTTGGACTCGGCCAGGGATCGCAGGCTGTCGATGGCGTCCTCGGCGAGATAAACCAGGTTCGTCGGTTCGCTCTCCAGCTCAACAGAGCCGGCGTCGTAGCGGCTGATTTCGAGCAGGTCGCTCAGCAGCAGCTCAAACCGCTCCACCTGGGTGTGCAGCAGCTCGGCCGTGCGCCCGGTCGCCGGCGGAAAACTCGCCCGCTGGTCATAGAGCACATCACCGGCCAAACGGATGGTCGTCAGCGGCGTGCGCAGTTCGTGCGAGACATCCGAGACAAAACGTTGTTGCACCTCGGACAGGTCGGCGAGTTCACGAATCTGACTTTGCAGGCTGTCGGCCATTCCGTTGAATGATCGCGCGAGCGTGGCGATGACGTCTTCGCCCTTCTCCGGGATGCGCACCATGAGGTCGCCGGAGGCCAGTTTCTGGCTGGTTTCGGCGGCGACCCGCAGCGGTGTGACGACGAAACGAACGACAATCCAGGTCACGGCCCCGATCAGCAGCACGAGGGCGACACCGGCGACGCCGAGCGTCTGCTGCACGAAGAGCAGCGTCGCTTCGGCGTCTTGCAGGCTGTACGCGATGTAGAGCTCGTAGCGGCCCGCGACCGGAACAGTGATCTGCGACCCCACGACGATGCCGGGGACGGTCGCGGTCTCGCCAGTCAGAGTGACCGATTGCCAGAATTGCTCACCGTTGTTGCCCTGAACCTGGGTGCGCAGGTCGGCGCCGATCACCCCGGTGGACTGCCCGAACGTCGAGGAGTCCTGCGGCGCAACGGTCGACGATTCCTGGCCGGGCACGCGAAGCACGGCGACCAGCCGGCTCGATGACGTCGTGGAGATGGAGGTTCGAGCGGAACTGAGCAAGTTCTGGACCTGAACCCGGTCCGTGGCATCCGAGGCATCAAACAGGCTCTGCGCGGCGCTCGTCGCCCGGTTGGAATCGAGCAGCACCTGGCTGAGCCGAGACTGAAACAGGTCATTGCCGATGCTGACCGACATATAAACGCCGACGACGAGGATGGCCAGCCCGGAGAAGGCGACCGAAATGGTCACCGTACGAAACTGCAGGGAGGATCGCCACGACGAACGCAGCAGACGCGGCCAGTTGCGCGGTCTGCTCCAATACGTCAATTGCGGCATGGGGAGCCCCACCGGTTCTGCTGTTGCCTGACGTTCATGGTGGGGCTAGCTGACGACACCGGCACGGTAGCCGACGCCGCGCACCGTCATGACAATTTTCGGATTGTCCGGGTCGTGCTCGACCTTGGCGCGCAGTCGTTGCACGTGCACGTTCACCAGCCGGGTGTCAGCCTTGTAGTGGTAACCCCAGACCTGCTCCAGCAGCATCTCCCGGGTGAACACCTGTTGCGGTTTGGAGGCGAGGGCCAGCAGCAGGTCGAATTCGAGCGGGGTGAGGTTGATCGAAGCATCGCCGCGGGTGACTTCATGGCCGACCGCGTTCACGACGAGGTCGCCGATGTGCAGGCTAAGCGCACCGTCGACGGCCGGCGGACGCAGGCGGGTGCGGATGCGGGCGACGAGTTCCTTGGGATTGAACGGCTTGACCATGTAGTCGTCAGCACCGGATTCGAGCCCCTTGACCACATCAGTGGTGTCGGAGCGGGCCGTGAGCATGATGATGGGTACGCCGGATTCGGCCCGGATCAGGCGGCAGACTTCGATGCCGTCGAGGCCGGGCAGCATGAGGTCGAGCAGCACCAGGTCGGGCTTCTCGGTGCGAAAAATGTCGAGGGCGAGTGATCCGTCGGCGCAGTAGCCCGGGGTGAAGCCTTCGCCCTGCAAAACGATACCGATCATCTCGGACAGGGCGGTGTCGTCATCGACAACCAAAATGCGTGCGGTCATGGGTCTCTTTCCAGAACAAGGTCAGGTGTGTTCTGATGGTGCGCGGGGCAGATTGCCCGATGAGTAGGGCAAAGTCTGGCATAAGAGTAGCCGAGACCGCTGACAGAGTGGTCCCGCGGGCGTTTCTTCGAGCGACCTGTGCCAGCATGGAATGGTGACCGACCACTGGCAAGCCCCCGACTCCCCGGTTCCGCCCCAATACGGGGAGTTTGCCACGCCGACACCCTCCTACCAGGGCCCCCGTCCAGGGCAGGGCTGGGCGCCGCCGCCCAAGCCCGGGTTGATCCCGCTGCGACCGATCGGTCTCGGCACCCTGCTCGGGGCATCCTTTCAGGTGCTGCGTCGAAACCCCAAGGCGACGTTCGGCAGCGGTCTGATCATTCAGGCGGCCATCATGCTGGTCACCGTGCTGGTTGTCGGCCTGGTCACGCTGTGGGCGTTCGACCGGATCGACAGCGCCCCGCTCGACCAGCAGGACGCCGTCGCGGCCGGCTCAGTGCTGACCGGCGTCCTCTCGGCCATTATTCCGCTGGCCCTGACCGTGATCGCCTCGGCACTGTTGCAGGCCATCATTGTGGTCGAGGTGGCCCGCGCGACCCTCGGCGAAAAACAGCGACTCAGCGCTCTGTGGCGGCGAGCGGCGACCCGCCTCTGGCCACTGGCGCTGTGGACCCTCCTCATTACCGGCGCGCTGCTGCTCGGCGTCGCCGTGGTTGCCGGCATCGTCGTGCTGCTGGTCGCCGTCGGCGGTGTCGCGGGCATCGTCGCCGGGGTTCTGGTCGGCGTCTTTGGCGGGCTGCTGCTCGCTGCGGCGAGCTTCTACTTCTATACCAAGACCAGTGTGGTGCCGAGCCTGATCGTGCTCGAAAATTTGAGCGTGCGGGCATCCATTATTCGGTCATGGTCGCTCACTCGCGGCTATTTCTGGCGCACGCTCGGCGTGCTGCTGCTGGTCACCCTGATCGTGCAGGTCATCAGCCAGGTCGTCAGCCTTCCCGTCTCGCTCGTACTCGGCTTCGGAACCGTGCTGGTCGACCCCAACGGTGCCTTTGCCCTCGAATCGTCGATCGTGACGCTCGTGGTCACCTTGATCGTTGCCATCCCCATTGCGGCCGTGGCCGCGGTCGTGCAGTCGGCGGCCGTCGCGCTGATTTACCTCGACCTGCGCATGCGCAAAGAGGGCCTCGATTTGGAACTCGCACGCTACGTGGAGTCGGCGGCGCAGGGCTTCGACGTGCCAGACCCCTATCTGGTCACCGGGCACCCGGCGCCATGACCGTGGCCGTGATGCTGCTCATCGGCGCGGTCGGTGTCCCGGTTGATCCCGACGCACCGGATGCCCGCAGCTGGCTGCGCGAGGAACTCGCCAAGGCACAGTACACCGCGGCCAGGCCGACCTGGTTCGATCGGGTCGCGCAGACTTTTCTGGACTGGCTGCAGTCGCTGACGTTGCCGTCCGGTGACGGCGCCAACTGGCTGCCGGTGCTCGCGACCCTGGTCGTGATCGCGGCGATCGTGGCCAGCTGGCTGGTGTTCGGGGCTCCGAAACTGGCTCTCCGGCGGCGGATCAGCAGCGAATTGTTCGGCGCCGTCGACCAGCGCAGCAGCGCCGAGATGCGCACGGCGGCCTCTCGAGCTGCCAGCGTGGGCGACTGGAGCCTCGCCTGTGAAGAGATTTTTCGCGCCGTGGCCCGCGCTCTCGCGGAGCGCACCGTGCTGACGGTCACCCCCGGCACGACCGCGCACGATTTCGCAGCGCGGGCCGGGCTGGCATTCCCCCAGTCCGGCGCTGCACTCTCGAGCGCCGCTAACATTTTCGACCGCGTGCGCTACCTCGAGCAGGCCGGCACGGAGGCGGAGTATCGCGCCCTCACGGAGCTGGACGCCGAGCTCGGCGCGGCATCGCCCGCGCCGCTGGCTGGAGTGCTGTGAGCGCGCCCGTGATCGTTGGTGAAACGGATGTCGCCACTCCGACCCTGCGCGCCCAGCTGCGCCGTTCCTCATTCTGGATCATCGCCGGCGCCGGCATCATCGTCGTCGCGATCGTCGCCGTGCTCGTGTCGGGCGGCGCCAACGTCGCCGGCCGCGCGCTGGCCGGGGACAACCCCGCTCCGGCCGGTTCGATGGCCCTGGTCGAAGTGCTGCGCCAGCAGGGCGTCACCGTGACACTGGCCGATTCCCTGGCCAAGGTGCGAAGCCTGGCCGAAACGGATTCAACCGTTCTGCTCTACGACGAAAACAGCTATCTGGTCGATTCCCAGCTGGCCCAGCTGACCCGGCTGGCCGCGCGCACCGTTGTCGTGGCGCCGGACTTTCTCACCCTGCAGTCGCTCGCTCCGACCGTCGGTTTCGGCGGGGTGTCCGGCGCGGAATCTCTCGTCGCCGACTGCGCCCTACCGGCCGCGAACCGCGCCGAAGAGCTGATTCCCGGCGGCGACACGCTGTCCCTTCCGGCCGATTCCCTGCTGATGGGCTGTTTTCCGAGCGGCGACAACACATTCTCGATGGTCGCCAACGACCGAACCACACTGGTCGCCGACCTGCGGGTGTTCAACAACGAAAACGTGGCCGGCTACGGCAACGCGGCGCTGGCCCTCGGCCTGCTCGGCCAGAGTGACTCCCTGATCTGGTACCTGCCGACGCTCGCCGACCTGCCCCGCACCGGGCCGCCCTCGCTCGCCGAACTGACGCCCGGCTGGGTGACCCCGGTCCTGCTGCTGCTCGGGCTGACCGCCGTGGCCGCAGCGTTCTGGCGGGGACGACGATTTGGGCCGCTCGTGGCCGAGAACCTGCCGGTCACGGTGAAGGCGAGCGAGACCATGGAGGGTCGCGCCCGGCTCTATGCCCGCGGCAATGCCCGACTGCGCGCCCTCGATGCGCTCCGAATCGGGGCGGTGCAGCGACTCGCCAGCACCGTCGGGCTCGGGCATCTCGCCGCGCTGGAGGAGATCATGCTCACCGTTGCCGGGATCACCGGGCGCACCCCGGCCGAGGTACGCAGTGTACTGGTCGAGGCTGTTCCCACCAGCGATGCCCAACTTCTGGCATTGTCGGACGCGCTGCAGGCTCTGGAACGCGCGACCAGCCGGGCCGTCGCTGCGGGAGTGGCGGCATCCGTTTCACAACAGTCTTTAACCGATCCAGCCGAAAGAATGGAACCATGACGATTCCCACCACGCCTACCCAACTGCCGGTCGCCGATGAGGCAGCAGCCCTGCGCGCGTCGCTCAACCGGGTGCGCGCCGAGGTCGGCAAGGCCGTCGTCGGCCAGGACGGCGCGGTAACCGGGCTGATCATCGCCCTGCTCGCCCGCGGCCATGTGCTGCTCGAGGGCGTGCCGGGGGTGGCCAAGACGCTGCTCGTGCGCACGCTCAGCCAGGCGCTGAGCCTCGATACCAAGCGCATCCAGTTCACGCCCGACCTGATGCCGGGCGATGTGACCGGGTCGCTCATTTATGACGCACGGGCCGGCGAGTTCGAGTTTCGGCGGGGGCCGGTGTTCACCAACATCATGCTCGCCGACGAAATCAACCGCACGCCGCCGAAGACCCAGTCGGCACTGCTCGAAGCGATGGAGGAACGTCAGGTCAGCGTCGACGGCGAGTCACTGGGGCTGCCGGAGCCGTTCATCGTGGCGGCGACCATGAACCCGATCGAGTACGAGGGCACGTACACGCTGCCCGAGGCCCAGCTCGACCGGTTTCTGCTCAAACTCGTGCTCGACGTGCCGCAGCGCACCGAGGAGATCGAGGTGCTGCGTCGCCACGCGGCCGGATTCAACCCGCGCGATCTGGCCGGTGCCGGCGTCACGGCGGTGCTGGGTGCGGCGGAACTCGCGGCGGCGCAGGCTGCGGTTTCTCGGGTCGGTTCGAGCGCGGATGTGCTCGCCTACCTCGTCGACCTGGCCCGCGCCACGCGCGTGAGCCCCTCGGTCAAACTCGGCGTGAGCCCGCGCGGAACGACCGCGTTGCTCGCGGCGGCCAAGGCGTGGGCCTGGCTGAGCGGGTATGACGCGATCACGCCCGATCACGTGCAGGCGATGGTGTTACCGGTCTGGCGGCACCGCGTGCAGCTTCGACCCGAGGCCGAACTCGAGGGCGTCTCGGTCGATGCGATACTGCGCGGCGTGCTGCAGCAGGTTCAGGTTCCGATCTAACGATGACGATCAGCGGACGGTTCGTTGCACTCGTCGCTCTCGGCGTGGTGCCCATCGTGCTGCTCGGAAACACGGCGCCGGTCGCTTTCGGGCTGCTTTCAGCCTGGCTGCTGCTGGTGATCGTGCTCGGCGGCATCGACCTCGCTCTCGCCGCCTCGCCGCGCGCACTGACCGTCGAACGGATGCTGCCCGCCCGCGTGCGACTCGGCGAATCGGTCACGAGCGGGCTCTACCTCAGCAATTCCGGCCGTCGACGCCTGGTCGGCGTGGTGCGCGACGCCTGGCAACCGTCGGCGGGTGCCAGCACCAACCGCACCCCGATCGAAATTCCGCCGGGAGAACGGCGCCTCGTCTCGCTCGTGCTCACGCCCTTTCGCCGGGGCGAACGTCGAACACTGGAGGTGACGGTGCGGTCCCGCGGCCCGCTGGGTCTCTGGAACCGTCAGGTGACCCTGAACGCGCCCGGGCACATCCGGGTCCTACCGCCGTTTCACGCTCGCAAACACCTGCCGTCCCGCATCACCCGGCTGAAGGAGCTCGACGGGCGTACCAGCGTGATGGTGCGCGGGCCGGGCACCGAATTCGACAGTCTGCGTGAATACGTGCGCGGTGACGACGTGCGCTCGATCGACTGGCGCGCCACCGCCCGGCGGAACGATGTGATGGTGCGCACCTGGCGGCCGGAACGGGATCGCCGCGTGGTCATTGTGCTCGACACCGGCCGCACCTCGGCGGCCCGGGTGAGCGACGAACCACGGCTGGACACCGCGTTCGAGGCCGCGCTGCTGCTCGCCGCCCTCGCCTCGGTCGCTGGCGACCGGGTGGACTTTCTCGCCTTCGACCGGCGGGTGCGCGGTCGGGTGCAGGGCGCCAGCGGGGCCGCGCTGCTGGCGCAGATGGTCGATTCCATGGCCCTGATCGACCCGGAACTGATCGAAATGGATTGGGCGGCCGTTCCCGGCCAGGTGCGCTCGATCACGAGCCAGCATGCCCTGATCGTGCTGCTGACCTCGATCGACGCTGCCGGCGCCTCGACCGGGCTGCTCTCGGTGCTGCCCCAGCTGACCAAACGGCACACGGTTGTGGTGGCATCCGTTCTCGACCCGGTCACCGTTCTCGCGGCCGGTGAGCGCGGTGGCCGCGACGAGATTTACCGAGCTGCGGCAGCTGAGCGGGCCCTGCTCGACGTGGCCCGCGTGTCGGCCGCGATCCGTCAGCTGGGAGCGGATGTCGTCACCGACTCCCCCGCGCAGCTTCCGCCGGCCCTGGCCGACCGGTACATCGCGCTGAAGGCCGCCGGGCGGCTCTAACTCAGGCGCTGTAGATTCGGGTGCTTCCGGCTTCGAATTCGCCGAGGTCGCCGGTCTCGCCGGCCCGGAAGGCACGGCCACCGACGACGATCATGTACGTCAGAAAGGCACCCAGAGCGACTGCTCCGATGCCGATCTTGACCGGCCACGGCCACGGCTGCGAGGTGACGAAGCCCTCAATAATGCCGGACACCAGCAGCACGAAAACCAGACCAATGGCCACCGTGAACAGCGCCCGCCCGTCTTCGGCGAGGGCTTGCCCGCGGGTGCGTGCGCCGGGAGCGATCCAGGCCCAGAAGATCAGTAGCCCACCGGCCGCCGCCACAAAAATCGCGGTGAGTTCAAGCAGGCCGTGCGGAGCGATATACAGAAAGAACACGTCACCCTTGTCATAGGCGAACATCACGGCCGCCGTGGTCCCGATGTTCATCGCGTTCTGCAGAATAATGAACGGCACGTACACTCCGACGATGCCAAAAGCGATGCATTGCCCAGCGATCCAGGCGTTGTTGGTCCAGACCAGCCCGGTGAACGATGCCGCCGGGTTCGCCGAGTAATATCCCACGAAATCCTCATTCGCGATCTGCGCGAGTTGGGCATCCGTTCCCAGGTTGGCCAGCACCTGCGGGTCGTTGAACGCCCACACGGCGTAAAGCGCGGCGACCGCGAACGTCACGACGGCAACGGCGAGGGTGAGCCAGCGCAGCCGGTACAGGGCCGCGGGAAGCTGAGCCAGGAAGAACCGGGGAATCTGCGCCAAAACATTGGCACTCACGCCGGTGAACCTCAGCCGCGCCCGCGACAGACCGACCGATAGCCCATCCCCCTCGAGGGTCGACCCGGCGGTGGACTTGATGGCGGAGAGTTGGGTGGCTCCAGCCTGATACCGCTCGATCAGCTCGTCCGCCTGGGCACCGGTCAGACGCCGACTGGCCCCAAGCTCGGTCAGGCGGTCCCAGTCTGCGCGATGCGCTGCCGTGTATGCGTCGAGATCCATCTGGTTCAATAGTAGACATGAAGGAGACCGCGCGTCCGTCTGATCGTGCCGAACATGACGACTTGGCGCGCGATGACGAGCTCGTGACCGGCGAGGCGGTTGCGCTCGACGTGCGGCCGGCCAGCGTCATTCTGCGCGCTGCCGGCTCGATCATCGACACGATCGCCTACGCAGCCCTGTATTTGCTCATTCTGCTGGCTTTCTTTGTGGCCTTCGGGGACAGCGCCGACCCGGCGCTCACCCAGGCGGTCGTGATCGCCGCGCTGGTCTTCTCTATTCTGGTCGTGCCCGTGCTGGTCGAAACTCTCACACAGGGCCGTTCGCTCGGCAAACTCGCCATTGGCGCCCGCATTGTGCGCGACGACGGCGGAGCGATCTCACTGCGGCACGCCTTCATCCGTTCCCTCACCGGCGTGCTTGAGATTGTGATGACCGTCGGCGGACTGGCCGCAACCGTGGCCCTCCTCAATGGCCGCTCCAAACGACTCGGCGACCTGCTCGCCGGCACCTACAGCCAGCACGAGCGCGTGCCGCGCAACCGCGAGGTCGTGCGACCGCTCCCCTCAGAACTCCTGGTCTGGTCCCAGACCGTCGACGTCGCCCGGCTGCCCGACCGCCTGTCCCGCCGCGTCGCCCAATACCTGCGCCAGTCTCCACACCTCACTCCGCTCACGCGCGAGCACCTGGCTCAATCCCTGGCCGCCGAGGTCACTCCGTTCGTCTCGCCATTGCCTGAATCTTCCGCCGAGGACCTTCTCGCTGGAGTCGCCGCAGTGCGCCGCGAACGCGACTACACCGCGCTCCTCCTCGAACGTGAGCGTCTCGCCCGCCTGGCCCCGGTCTTGACCGGCCTCCCCCACGGCTTCCCCAACCGCTAGAGAACCACAGTGGCTGGTTTTCGCAGGCCGCCTCGCGTTGGTCGATGGCGGTCTCGACAAGCTCGACCAACGGATGACTGCGAGCGGGAACATGCTCGCTGCGACCTGACACACGTGGGCGGCGCGTCGGGAATGGAGACCTCGCTGCGTTAAACGCATTACTGGGGGCTCCAGGTGTTCCTGGCCGAACCGGTATTCGGCACGGCGATGCCACCGATTCTTTATGTCTATATCAACGGTGCCGTGATCATCGGAGCGGGGGCCGCGAAGCTCCTCGCACTGGTCATGGCCATGCCAGCCGCAGACGAGTGGATCGGCGAGACGGTCGCCATCCTCGCGCCGATTGGGCGCGTCGCAGCTGGACAAGCGCAGGAGATCCGCATCAGCGAAAAGCAACGGGCCACCCGCGTAGACGACTAGTCCCGGCAACGCACGTTAACGCTAAAAGGCCACCCCGGGGTGGCTCGTTAACGCAGAAAAGCCACCCCGTGAGGGATGGCTCTCTGTTGTTTCTAAGTTAAGTCCGGCGGTGTCTTACTCTCCCACAGGGTCCCCCCTGCAGTAC
>NZ_SOGF01000019.1:0-113971 GCF_004402355.1 Cryobacterium sp. TMS1-20-1
CTCGATCGGCGATGTCAGCCCCGTCACCTTCGAACTGCAATACTCGTCAGAGACCGCGGAAGTTCAACTCGCCGCTTAACCCGTGTCCACTAACCGGGGGCAAGGCCAAACCGGGCGGTCACCGAGGGTATGAAACTAACGTCATTCCGATGCTTCGACGCGGAAGTTTGGGGGCCGGTGAGCGGCCCCCGTAGGGGGCCGTTTAGCGTACCGATAGGGGGCCAGATCTGGCCCTACAGGGGGCCGCTGACCGGCCCCCCTAACAGTATTAACAGGACAAACAAAACATTAACAGTACGCGCGCGCGACAAACGCCTGTGGATAACTTGCCCAATCTGCCGCGCGATTGACGCTCGATCGCAGCCACACATGGCTCGATGCGACACCGCCTAAAACACAATTTGTGACCTGTCCGGCCAATCACCGTAGCTCGCTTCGCGCCTCCGTTCCCAGATTCTCAGACGCGGTCGCACACTCCCTTATTTCGTCAGAGATTCAGGGCACTCGGGGCGCTCTCGCTCGCTATCGATTTCTCTCGCCGGACGGCACAAAAAACAGTTGGTCGAAGAACCCGAGGCCAACGGCATTCCGTAGCAATTCAACGCACCACCCATCGAAGGAGAAGCACTCATGACCACACGCACCATCATCGGCAACCTGGCTCTCGACCCCGAGGTCGTCACAGCCGGCAGCATCCAGATCACCAAGCTCCGCGTCATCGAAAACACCGGTGAATACCGCGGCGGCAAATGGCTCGCCCACGACGCCGCCACCACGCACTTCGTGGAAGCCAAGTTCGAGCTCGGCCAGAACGTCGCCGCCACCCTGCACAAAGGTGACCCCGTGATCGTTGTTGGCCGCGAGCACACCGACAGCTGGGGCGACGACCAGGCCCGCCAATACGGCCGCGTCATCGACGCCGACAACGTCGGACCCGACCTCAACCGGGCCGTCGCCACCGTACGCCGCAACTCCAAGCCCGACACCGAATAGCCATCGTGGGTGGGCCGCACGCGCGGCCCACCCGCACAACCTCCTGAAAGGAGCACCACCATGAACGACCACGACAGCGAACTGATCACCCAGGCCAACGAACTGGCCGACACTGCCCGCAGCCTGGCGCACGCGACCCGAGCGATCGACCGACCCTACGATTCGTACCTGCTGCTCGGATGCCTGACGGCCATCCAACGCTCGCTCGGCCAGGTCTACGATCAGCTCGCCAACTGGCACAGCACCGTCATCGACGGCGTCGAGTACAACGGCGAAGACGGCTGCGGTGCCGGCTGCGCACCCGGAGTCGCCCGCGCCGAACTCGGCCTCCGCGACGCCGCCCAATTCGCCGGCATCGTCGAAGACGCCCTCCTGCAAGCCCACAACGCCAACGGCGTCGTCCGCTGGTTCGATGGATGATGGAACCGGTTGTAACGCTCGGGGAGACTGGTCCAGTGAATTTACTAACACTTGCAGGGAGGGTCCCCGAGCAGCATTGGCGGCAAATGGCTCTCGCGAAGTGGATTTGCTCGATCGTTAGTGTGGCGGCGAGCTCATGTACGTGCGTCGGCCTGTATCCGGAGCGCTCCGTCCAGAGCGGCGCAGACGGTGGACCACATTGATGCCCATGTTTGGTCAACTTCGCTCTCTGCGCGCAGCTTGAGAGAATTTCCCACGGAGTGCTTTGAATTGTCCTTGATGCGGACTTTCATCAGCTTTCCAGCCGCATCAGTCTGCACTTCTATGAAGTGATTAGGATTGGCGTCTCGCGCTTCCACCACCCAGAGATCAGGGAAGAGTCCCTCAATCGCGAACCCACTGCGAACGTAGACATATTCTCGGTTTGAGTTGAAGGCGACGCCGATATTGTTGAAGTAATGACTGACGTCGCTGACGGCTTTGAGACCGGCTTCGTCCCCGTCAAAAAGGCTGACCGTCGGCTGCTCATTGCGAAGAATTTCGTAGTTCGCACGGACAAAGCCACCCAGTTGGGAAGCGCCGCCCCGGTCACTGAACGTCGCGCGCCTGAGCGACGGCCACTCACATCCTTCCCATTCTGCGGAAAGCGCCAGAAACCATCGGAGGTATTCGGAGTCCGACTGCCCCTCGGTGAGCACCGTTGAGGTGCCTAACGAGAAGTAGTCGGCGAACCTGAGGCCCAATCCTATGCGGAGAGCCGCAGTGGCCTTCTCGTGGGAAACGAACGTTTCCAAAGAAGTGCACCCATCCGGACCAATATGCGTGCCAACCACCTTCTTGGGGTCGTGCGGGACGAATGCCATCGAGTGGCTTGTCATGATCACCGTTGATGCGTCGCCCAAGGAAGCGAGTAGTTGAGTTGCATTGTGAGATAACTTCGGGTGCAGGAACGACTCAGGTTCCTCGATCAGCCAGATGGACCGCCGCCCAAATTCAGATTCCTTCTCAGTTACCCAACGAAGCGCGGCCATGAATGCCAGGCTTTGCGTCCCCTGCCCTTTCCGCGCGAGCAGCGTCTTGTATGGGTCACTCAGATAGAAGTCAAAGCTGCCGAGCATGTTCTGGATCAGCCCTCCTTGAAATCCGAAGGAAGCGGAAAGACCATCTACGCCGCTGTCAGCTAATGCCCGTGTGATTTGCGTAGAGACCTTGTTCAGTTCGGACTCCACTTTTCCCAAGAGCGGTTGAAGAACATCAACAACGACTCCGTGCACGAACGGTGTGAGGACATCGTCAACGAGTTCCCGCATGCTCTTCTCGGACGGGATGAAGTGGCACTGAAACCGACTCAGCAGGTCCACGACTAGTTGTCTCTGAAGTCGACTGATGCTGGATTGTACTGCACCATCATTAGGCTTCTTCTGGTTCGGGAAGAAGTTGTAGGTAGGGGTACCGGAGGGAGAAAACGTGAGGTACAGAGCCACGATTGTCCCGGGGCGGTTGAGACCGTACATCCCGTAGAGCCTGTCGAGGTCGCTATAAAACTCAACATCCGGGCCGTGGGGGTCACCGTCGAAATATCCAACGATGCTGGTGCGTGCGCCCTTGCCGCGGGGAGAATCTTCCGTCACGTTGTACTCGTGCGCGTTATCGTATCCAGTGAACAACATTTGAACGGATCGAAGAAGATTCGTCTTTCCGCTGTTATTTGGACCGATGACTGTGAGCGTTCTGCTTAAGTCCAGCAATTGCTCCTGCGCGCCGACAGTCCGGAAATTCTTGACGCGCACACCAGTTAGTAGCATCCAAGAAACATATCGCTCATGGGCGGGGTGATTTGACTTTAGGAATCGCTGCCAATCGGAAAGTAGAAGTCCGGCGACAATCTCTCCACTCGATATGACAATTGTCGCTGGTCTTGGCGTGCCGCCAATGGAGTATTTCGAGACGATGGATCTGCTCTAGCGACTCGACTATATGGGGAAATCTACCGTCGGTAGTCGACGAGTTGGGCAAGTTCTGTACGGGGCGGGTATTCGTTTACCTATTCACCGGCAGCGAATAGGTAAACGAATAGGCGAGGGGTCTCTTTCCCTGTCCCACCGCCACCCCCTCGCTGCGCTCGCTTCTCAACCTCCCACACCCATCGTTCCTCAGTGTGTAGGAGGTTGGGAAGTAAAGGGGTGGTGGTGGGACAGGGAAAGAGAAGAAAAAAGTAGAAGAAAAAACAGAAGTACAAAAACAAAAAGAAAAAAACTGAAAAGAAAAAAGAGGGAGAACAAGAAGAGAAGACAGAGAAGAAGTGAAGACAGAGAAGAAGTGAAAATGGTGACAGGAAAAGCTAGGGAAAGCCGGCAGAAAATGGGGGAGCTGATGGCAGAAAGTAGGAAGCAATCGGGTAAGGAAAACGATGAGCTGAAGCGGTGAGGTTGATGAGTTGAAGTGGACGATGTGCGGTGTGGCATGCGGGGCTGTGTCGGTGGCTGGGTGCAGAATCGTGGGGTAAAGCTGAAACGTTGTCAGTTCGGAGGCTGAGTGATGGTGCAGGTGACGGAGCGCGACGAGGCACTTTTGGCGTGGTTGGATGTTGTGCGGCTCGCCGATATGGACGCCGTGCGGTGGGCGTTGGGCGCCCTGTCTGGTGCTGGTGAACCGGTGTCATTGCGCCGGGCGCAGCAGTGGGCCGTGCGGATGATCGGGACTGGATTGCTGGACCGGGGCCGGGTTGCGTATCGGGATGGGTCGATAGTGTGGGCCACGTATCTGGCGATTGGGAAGCCGGCGCCGAATCTGTTTCGGCAGACGACGCGGCACGAGGTAGCGGTCGCGACGGTGTCGGCGCGCTATCTGGCGCAGGGGTTCACGTGGCGGCGGGATCGCAAACCGAACAGCGTGCGCGAGCATCAAGCTGATGGGGTGGCCGAGCGTGACGGGGTTGTCGAGTTGGTGGAGGTGGAGTTGACGCCGAAGACGTGGCAGCGGTATCAGTCGATTTGTCAGAGCCACGCGTATCGCTTGGCGCATGAGGGGATTGATCGGATCGCGTATTTCTGCACGGCGGACGCTGATCGGGCGGTAACACGGGAGGCTGACAAGCACCTGGTCCGCAGCGACCGACCCCGTTTCGTTTCCCAACACTCCCTCGACGCGCGCGGGTACTGGACCGGCGCCGAGCTGGGCGCCGGCGCCTACGCGACTGCACACGGACGAGCCGCCCTCGTGGTGGAGCTCGACAGCAGCAGCAGCAGCGGGTGGGGCGAGTCGACGCAGGTCCACGCATGAGCGACACGGCCGCTCCGGTAGAGACGGACGCCACCAGTGACACGATCGCGCGGCTGCTGGGCGCCGCGTTCGCGGTCGTCATGGTCTTGATTGCGTTGCCTCTGGTCGTGCCGGTCGTGGTGAGCCGGATTGCCGGCGACGTTGTCGCGACGAAGACCCGGTTCTGGGTGGTGTGGCGGTGGCAGTGGGTAGTCAATACCGTCGGTATCCTCCTCGTAGTCGCGCTCCTCGCTTGGGAGGCAATCCTGCTGGCGGACTGGATCCGCTCGGGGGCCGCGACCGAGTTCTTTGACGGCGCTGAGTGGTGGGCGCAGCTCTGGTCGATGGTTGGTCCGTGGGCGGTGGCGAATTTCTTTGCCGGGGTGCTGTTGCTGCCGGCGGCGTGGTCGTTGCGGCGGCGGAAGATCGCCGAGCAGGTGCGGTCTCGGCGGGTATCGAACGTGGTGCGGCAGGAGAAGATTGAGACCGCACGTAAGCGTGCTGCCGACAGCAGCGTGGCCCGCCGCATCGGAGTGCGCCTCGAGGCCGAGACGGGCCGCATCGTCGGTACCACTCGCCAAGCGGTCACCGTTCCGCTGGCCGTGGGAGATCAGCGGCAGGCGTTCGGGGTGACGAGCCGGGTGACGGTTCGGACCCTCGCTGACCGCTTCTATGACATGCGCCGGGTGCGCGACTGGGTCGATGCCACCGGCAAATATCTGGTGCTGCCGCCGACGGCATCGTCGGTGCGGGCACTGATCATTGCTGAGTCCGGTAGCGGCAAAACCGTCCTGATCAACGGGGTCGTGTTGTGTGCATTGGAATACGGGTGGCCCGTGTTCGTCATAGATGCGAAAGGTGACCCGGCTGACGCCGAGAATCTGGTCGCCGTGGCGCAGACCTATGGTCGCACCGCGACAACCGGCGGTACGTGGAATCTGTTCAACGGTACCGGGGATCAGATCACGGCGAAGCTGATGCGGCTGATGCCTGTCCCTGATGGTGCCAACCAGCATTATCTCGATGAGATTCGTGGGGTGCTGCAAATGGTGCAAGGTAGGTCTCCGCTGTGCAGCATCGATGACCTGCGCGAGCGGCTGACCTACCCGGCCCGGTTCGTCGACGACACAGACGACCTGCCGCTGATCAACAAGCGTGTGGAGCGCGACGGGTCGACCGCGGGAGCACGGGCGTTGCAGAGCCTGCTGGTGGCGCTGCGGCCGATGCAACGCTGGATCGGCCAGGACGGCTGGTCCTACGACGCGCCGAAAGCTGACGTGACGGTTATTCCGCTGTCGCCGGTCGACGACGCTCAGGCGCGGCTGGGTGATCTGCTCCTGCTGGACTTGCGGAACTTCCTCGCCACCCGGTTGGAGCGGCGCGACAAGTCCCCGGTGGTCGTCATCGTTGACGAGTTCCCCCAGCTGGTGACCGGTGCGCAGGACCCGGGCGATACCGCGGGGAGCCTGTTTGAGACGGCGCGCAGCGCCGGCGTCGGACTGGTCCTCGCGACGCAGAGCCCGGCGGGCCTATCTAACGATGAGGTCCGCCGGCGCCGTGCACTCACCAGTGGCGCGGCGCTGATCTTTGGCCGGTCCAAAGACCCGGAAGATGTGGTGAAGTATGCCGGGACGGTGATGCGGATGGAATCCGCCGGCCGCGCCACCGGCGAGGAGCTTGGCAGCGCCCGCGCCCAACACACCTACGTCATCCCGCCGCAGGACGTACGGGAAGCCGCGGATGGAGCGTTCTGGATCGTGCAGGGCGGCGCGATCGCTCCGTTCCGAGCACTGCCCAACCGGCAACTGCAGACACCAGCATCCGCGCCGCTCACGCCGGTGCCGGCGCCGGCTGATGTCGAGGGTGGTCGTGACGAGGAGGTTGTGCGGCTCGACGTCGTCGAGACGGATGAATCGGGGAGCGCCGCCTGACCGATGCGGGCGGCGCTCCAGTCAGGGTCAGAGTCGGTCGGCGTCGTTAATGGTGGCGACAAGGCGGGCGCCGTACTGACGGATGAGCCGGTCGCATCCCTCATTGGACACGGTCGCAGTCAACCCGCGCACGGCGCCGCACGGTCGGCCGAGCTCGATGGCGGTCACCGCGGTGTGGAGGTGCCCGGACTCGTACTCCGCTTCGACAATGATGGTCTTGGTTGTGAGCGCAGCGAGGAGCCGGTTGCCACGTTGGAACCGCCACGCCGAGGGCGTTTGTCCCGGTGGGATCTCGCTCACGACGACACCGTGCGTCGCGACTGCGTCGACCAGCTCCGCGTTTTCCGCAGGGAAGGTGTCATCCATGCCCGTGGGGAGGACAACCACGTTGCGGCCGGCGAATGCCCGACCGGTGGCGAGGGCGGCGGTGTCGATGCCGCGAGCGGCGCCGGAGGCAATCGCCCAGCCGCGCTCGATTAGACCGGAGGTCAGGTCCACGCAGACGTGCTTGCCGTACGGAGTCGCGAACTGCGTGCCCGTCAGCGCCACGCTAGGCGCGCTCAGAAGCGAAGCGTCCCCGCGCACCCAGAGAGCAAACGGTCCTGTCTCTCCGAGATCGGCAACGGATGCCGGCCAGTTCGGATGTACTGGCGTGAGCAGCTCGTACCCGCCTTCGACGGTGAGGCGGATCGCGTCGACGACCCGGTCAACCGAGTAACGAGGCAGGCTGGTCGATCGCAGCTGCGCGAGGGTCCCGTCTTGGCTGGCCGCAGTACCGCCGTTGAGGCTGAGGAGGGCGGTTAGGGCGGCTTCGGCCCCATACCGTGCGATGAGTGCTCCGACGTGGCGGTCGCCGGGTTCTGCGATGGTGGCCCAGGCGGTACGCGCGATGGTGTCGTGGCTGATGGGACTGCTTACGGTGGTGTCGGTGCTGATGGTCTCGATAACCGCAGCGATGGTCATGATGGTGGCTCCCTCTCCTGGACCGAATATTTTGTTTGCCTTCCGGCGAGAGAAATCGATAGCGAGCGGGAGAGCTGTAGTGCCCAGAATCTCATGCGAAATAAGGGAGCCTGCGACCGCGTCTGAGAATCTGGGAACGCAAGCGCGAAGCGAGCTACGATGACCGGCCGGAAAGGTCAAACAAGCCCTTGAAAAAGAGGCCGCAAATGCGGCTCAAAATTTGAGGTTCGCAGCGGCGTAGCCGCTTCCACATAGGTCGTTGCCCATGCGAACTGACTAGCACTTTACGAGGGAGGGGGCGACTGCCCGGTCCCGGGGTCGCTGTTGTGGCCGGGACTTTTTGAGGGCATTTCGTGTCTTCTTGGCGGTGTGTCGCATCCAATGTCAGAGGTGAGCATTACTCTCGACTTAGACGGCAACGACGCCGCACAGAAAGGGAATCGTGACGGTGCACACCCGGTCCGCTCGAACGGATACGACAGCATGGCTGGCAGGAATATGCCCGGCTGTTGCCACAATCCGCCGACGCCCGGCCAGCCCCATGACTGATTCCAATCGCTGTGTCGTTGTGGTGATTGACGAGCACCGTATGGGGTCCTAGAGAGGGAAATTTGCTTGTGTCCAGTCAGAATCAGGCAACAACACAGACCACGAACCAGCACACTGACCCACCCGTGAGTACCGCGTTTCGCGGTGCGTCACGTGCCCAGGGCTACATCGAAGCGGATGCCCCCACCCCCGAACGTTCGGTCGCACCGCTTCCGGAACGCCAAGCCGTCGACGAGACTGTTGCACCGTCCACCGCGACGCCGCAGCGGCCGGCAGGAATCCCGTCTGAGCCGGCTCTGGCCGATCTGTTTGGCGGTTCCGATCACGACCTCGGGCTGCTCTCCACAGCCCCGCAGGCGCAGGGTGCGCAGCGCGGCCTGCGCGGCGTGCTTTCCCGACTTGGGTTTTCGATGACGCCGGGGCCGGCGGAGTTGGCCGAGCGCGAACAGACCGAGGCGTTGCGGCGGGATGAGGAAACGATTCGGCAGGCGACGTGGACTCGTGCGGTGAGCGTGTTGGTCGCTAACCAGAAGGGCGGTGTCGGGAAGACGCCGTCGGCGATCATCGTCGGCGGAGTCCTTGCCGCCGCGCGCGGCGGATCGGTGTGCATCCTCGAGGTCTCCGACGATCCCGGCGCACTGTCGTTCCGGGCGGAGGGGAACCCTGCCCGCGGCATGGGAGAACTCGTCCGCGACGTCGACACGATCAGTAGCGCCGGGCAGCTCGCCGGCTATACCGCCCCGCAAACCTCGTTCGCGTCCGTGATCGGTACCGTCCGGCGCCGGCCGCGCCTTACCCACCAGGATGTGGTGGCCGTTGCGGCGGTCGTCGATCAGTATTACGGCATCCGCGTCATGGACAGCGGCAACCAGCCCTCCTCCTCAGCGTTCCAGGGCGCCGTCGACACCGCGGACGCCCTGGTGATTCCGGTGTTCAACGCCGGAGATGCGGTGTTGGAGGCGGTCGCGCTGCTGGACGTGCTCCGCTCGGCCGGCGGCAAGGCCGCGAGCCTGGCCGATCACGCCACGATCTTGCGGCTGACCGATGGGCGGCCGGAGAACCGGCAGGTCGTCGACCGGGTCGACCAGATCATCGCCGACGCCGGCGTCGAGCAGGTGTTCACTATCCCCTATGATCCGCACATTGCCGAGCGCGGGCAGATTACCCTCGGGCATCTCGCCCCACAGACGCGGCGGGCGTTCACCGCAGCGGCGGCGGGCGTCGTGCGTACTTTGCAAGCCACCGTCCGATAGCAGCGAAAGGCGAACCGTCATGCTCACAGAATCCCTGCAGACCCTCGTGGCCACCATTGTGCGCACGATCGACAACCCGCTCGACGGCATCCTGCCGGACTTCACCATCTTCGGGGCGGAATTCACCCTGCTCTGGCAGAAGCTCCTCGCCGGGGTGTGGGGGATCGGCATCATCCTGGCGATCGTGTTCCTAATCATCGGCATCATCAAAATGGCCAGCGCCTCCAGCGGTGGCAACCCCAACGAATACAAAACCGCCCGCAACCAAGCCATGTGGGCTGGTATCTCCCTCGGGGTGCTCGCCGCCCTCGCCGTGATCGTCGGCGCCATCCTCGCCGTCTTCGGATAGGAGCACTCGTGCACGCGACCGCACCACCCACCCGCAGCACCTGGCCCTGGATCGTCGCCGCCGCCATCCTCATCGGCGCACTCATCATCGCTGGCGCCGTCTACTTCGGCAGCCAACGCGACACCGCCACACCCTCACCCGAGCCGACAACACCGATAGCGAGCAGCACGCCGTCGCCGAGCACCACACCTGTCGACGCGGAGCCGACCGGATGCCTCGGCGGCGAAACACGAGACGCAGCCATGGTCCTCGCCGCCCAGAAAGCCGCGTCGCACACGAGCAGCGGGGCCGTCGAGTACGCCGCCGCCTTCGTACGGTGGCTACACCAGTACCCCTACCCGTCGTCAGACGATGCAGACTCTGTCGCGGCAAGCGCTCTCGCCACTGATGTTCCGACGAAGGATTTGCGAGAGTTTTTCGCGAACAATCCGAACGTCTCAGGCGGGCTCGTGCCGGACGCGACGGAATACTACCTGTCGACTATTCCTGGTGTGTGGCACATCGAATCGGCGTCGAACGAGGAAGTCGTCGCCACGATCGGCACGGGGCTCGTCATAAAAGGGGCCATGAGCCCAACGTTGAAAGGATCGATTACCGTGACCGTCCGGTGGGAAAACGGCGCGTGGAAATTTGCGAAGTCTGAAGGGACACGCACGACGGAGGACTTGTTTTCGATCGGTGAACCCTTCACGAGCGGGTGCTAACGATGCTAGGCATGGCGACCACGCCCGGCGATGACCCAGGATTTTTCGGAGATCTCGTGGGCGGCATAGGTAATGCCATCAACGGTGCCGCCGGAGTGGTGTCTTACTGGTCGGACCCGTGGGGAAACACATTCAAGATGCTCCGCGACACAGCGCAGGGGATGAGCCGAGACATCATGCCAGCGCTGACCAGTGCAACGCTGCCGGATCTGACGGCGGATTGGTTCATCAACGCCTACAAGATTAGCTTTGCTACGGCGATCTTCGTCGCCGTGCTGCTGCTGATCCCGCAAGCTGTGCGAACGGCGCGCGGCGCCCAGGCCGGCCGCGATCTGGTCGAGTCCGTCGGACTGTACTTTGGAACCTTCCTTCTCGGGGCCATGTTCGGCCCAATGTTCGGGATCATGCTGATTAACTTCTTCCACTCCCTCACGGACGTCTTCGTCGCAGCCGGCCTGACCGGCACAGCGAATACCGTCACCGGGCAGTTCACCACCATGATTGAGCAGGCCGACCCAGTCGGCATCACCGGCGGAATCGTCATGGGCGTCATCCTGATGATCTGCATGATCCTCGCCCTCTTCCTGGTGCTGCTCATGTTGCTCGTGCAGCTGGTGACCCTCTACTTCACCGGCGTGTTGCTGCCGCTTGGACTGGTGTGGATCATCGACAAAAACAAGCGCTCCTTCGGCTTGAAGATCGCCGCGTTGTGGATTGGGATTCTCGCAGCCCACCCGCTGCTGTTCTTGCTGCTGGGTTTAGCCTTTTCGATGACGGCGAACCAGATCAGCGCGTTCGGCAACAACTTCGGCCTGCAATCGATGGTGTCCCTCATGGTCGCGATCATCGGGCTGCTGATGGCCGCGCTCTCGCCATTGCTGCTGATGAAGTTCGCCCCGATCATTCCGATGGCTTTCGGCGGCACCACCGGTCCATCCGTGGACGTCGGGAAACACATCGGGGCGCAGAACATGACCGAAGCCACCGAACGCTACGGCCAACCCTCCAGCCAGGATCGGACCTCCTCGACGACGACGAAAGAGTCCACGGACTCCACGACCGAGCGCGTCTCAGAGTCCTCGACAGCTCCGGGGAGCCTGTCGGAGGTCATTGGCAACCGCGTTGCTGCTGCCGCAGCGGGCACCGGTGCCCCCGGTGACGGCGCGCCGATCGGCGCCGGCCGGGCAGCGACGGCCACCGCGGGAGCTGCCGGGGCAAGTGCGGCCGCTGGCGGAGCGGCTACCGCGGCTGAGACCGGGCTCGCCGCCGGGACGGCGGAATCAGCGACCGGCGCGGGCGCGGTCGTCGGCGTCCCGACGCTGATCGCGGCGGCGGGGATCGCCGCCGCGCACAAGAGCGTCGAGGCCGTCGGGAAAGGCATGGACATGGTCCAGACCGCCGGAGAGCAGGCGACGGAGTCGATGGATGACACCCCGACCCTGGGAGGAGATCACACATGATGACGGACCTGCGTAACCGCACGGTTATTCGCTATTTGGGCGGGGAGAGCGGGCACCGCTCCTTCTTCGGCGGCACGCACTCTCGCGCTCGGATCATTTTCCTGGCCTGCTCGCTCGTGTTCGGGATGGTGTTCACCCCACTGATCGGTTGGCCCGCCCTCGCAGCGGCGGCGGTCAGTTGCGGGGTGACCTTCTTGGTCACGGCGAAAACACACCGCGGGTCAATCGTCGACCGGCGGCGTAAACGAGCCCGCTGGAAGAAACGCACCCGGGCGGGCACGACCAGGTTTGAGCCCTACGAAGTCGGCGCGTGGGACCAGCTCCAGCAAGCCCTCACCGACGCCCGTGCAGCGAAAGGCCCGGCAGCCCGGGAGGCGGCTGCGGAGGCGGGCCGGGCTGTGGTGGCGATGCGGGCGAACCCGGACGGGTCGGACGGACTCGGCTGGCTGCAATACGGCAAGGGCGAGCCCGGCATCGCCTGGCACGCCCCCGTTGGGGAGCAGAGCTACCTGTCGGTGACGTTTACCGTCAGCGGGCAACTACGCGGGATCGAATCGGCCAGTGTCATGGCGCGCGCCGCCCATGGCTGGGGTGCGTTCCTCGCCGCCCGCGCCGTTCCGTCCGTCCTCGTCCAGGACGTGCAGATCACCACCCGGGTGCTGCCGGCCGACACGGCGCTGCAGGAATTTTGGGTGCTGAATAACCTCGACCCGTCGGCGCCGGTCGACGCCGTCGCCTCCTACGAGGAAGTGCTGCGGCTGACTGGAAACGATGCGATGGTGCAACGCCACTTCGTCACCGTGAACTGGCCCCTCACTCCCGCCTTCGTTGACGCCGCCCGCAAATACGGCGACGGCCGGGACGGATGGCGGGCGTTGATGCGTCAGGAGATCGTGTCAACCCAGCGTGGTTTGGCGGAGTCGAAGATTGGCCGGGTGGAGGTGCTCACGGCGCGGCAGGTGGCTGCGGTGGTGCGGCATCAGCAGCACCCGTCGCGTCCGATCGACTTCGTCGCTGACGTGCACCCGAACCGGGTCGGCGAACCCGCCGAGGAAGAGTTCTCCGCGCACATCGTCGACAGCATCGACCCCCTCACCGGGCTGCCGGTCCGGTGGTGGCATCGCACCGCAGCGATCCGCGCCGAAGCGCTCGCAACCGCCGCCCGCACGCAGCTGTGGGTGTTGGATCTGCTGATCGGGAAGGACATCCAGTTCATCCGCTCGGTCAGCTTCCACCTGCACCTGGTGCCGGCATCGGAGGCGAAAGTCGCCGCCCGCCAGGACCTCGTCCGCGACACCGCCGAAGCACTCTCCCGCAGGGAGGCTGGGCAACTCGACACGGACGATACCGACGTGCACATGACAGCCGCCCGACGCCGCCGGCAAGACCTCGTCTCCGGGTCGCAGCACCACGGCGCCGTCTGGATCGGCTTCGTGACGATCTCCGTCCGCTCGCGGGAGGAGCTGGCGCGAGCATCCAGGCAGCTCGAGGAAACCTGCTCCACCGGCCTGGGCATAGAGAGCCTGGACTGGCTCGACTCGTATCAGGCCGCCGCCTCGGGCACGACGTGGCCGATCGGGCGAGGCCTGGTCGCGTCGGCGCCGTCGTTCTCTGCCCGCGTCTACAGCCGCCTGGCCGGCAAATCCGACAAGGAGGCCCTCACATGACCACACCCAACGACACCAGCTCATCCCGCTCGAGGCTGTGGGCGCTGCCGGTGCTGCGCCGCTTCGCGCCGCCCGTCGAAGTGCCCGCCGACGAGACCAGCGGGATCGACGCGGCCGGTAGCCACGGTGCGGCAGAGATTGTGCCGTGGGCGCTGCCAGGCACACCGCTGCGTACGCAGGCGGCCGCGGCGCGTCGCGGCTTCTACGCGCCGGCGCTGGCGGGCGCGCCCACGACGACGCGGCAAGCCGAGATTCTCAACACCGCGCTGATCGGCCCGCCGACAGGCACTCGCGGCGTGGTCAACGGACGGGACGTGTTGTCGCGGACGACGATCTCCCACGACCCGGTGACGGCGTATAACTCGGAGCCGCGGGAGGTGTCGAGTCCGAACGTGATCGTGATGGGCGACGTCGGCGCCGGTAAAAGCTCTCACACCAAATGCAACTACGTCGTCCGTCCTCTTTTGCTGCAGGGCCGGCGCGGGGTGGTGTTTGACAAGAAGGATCAGAGCGGGGAGGGCGAATACTCCAACGTGGTGCGGCACTACGGCTTTGAACCGATCCGGTTCACCACCGACGGCACCGGCACGACCCTGAACCTGCTCGATCCGATGATCGCTCGCGGCACTGGCGTCAAAGGGCAGACACGGCTGCTGAACATCGTCACCCGCATCGCTCGGGGCGATCAGCCCCTCAGCGAATGGGAAGAGGAAGCCCTCCGAGCGGCGCTGCGCCGCACGGTCGGCCAGGCCCACGGACGGGCACCGGTGCTCGCCGACGTGCTGCCGAACCTCGGCCTCATCGTCGACGATGACGACTACCGCACTCTCTCGGCCACCGCCCGCGACGACCTGCACAAAGCCGGCCTCTCGGTGAAATGGACTTTGAACGGGCTGCTCGACGAATACGCCGGACTTCTCGACGGCGAAACATCGTCGACGGTGGACCTGAGTGGCAAGCTGACGTCGTTTGATATTTCGCAGCTGCCCGATGACGGCCCAGCGGTGCCGGTCGTGATGGCCATCGGGAACATGTGGATGCTCGGCCGGCTGCGCAGCGAACGCGACTCCGCCACCACCGTCGTCTATGAGGAGGGCTGGCACATGATTGGCGGACCGTCGGCGCAGCTGATCAAAGCCAACCAGAAACTCTCCCGCGGCCTGGGCATCTCGAACGTGTTCGTGATGCACAAGGGCACCGACATCCCCAAGGACTCTCCCGGCATGGCGATCATCCAGGAAGCGCAAACCGTCATTGTCTATCGGCAGTCCCGCCCCGAAGACGCACTCTGGTGCCAGCAAACCTTCGGGTTCGCTCCGGAAACGGCGCGCACCATCGAGAACTTGGCGGAGGGGCACTACATCTTCAAGTTCGGGTCGCACCCGGAAGCGCACGTGGAGCACATTCGCTCCGACTGGGAGCGACAGCTGACCAACACCGACGAGGGCCTATCCGTCGGCACCATCTTCTAACATCATGGGCTTGGTCAAACTGCTCGCCGCCAGCCTCACCGGCCTGCTCCTGACCGTCGGCGGCACCGTCGCCCTCTCTTCCGGCACCGGCACCAGCTGCGGCCTCACCGCGGTCAACAGAGCGGATGCCGCCCAGCACCCGGCGATCGCCGGGTATAGCGGCGACCAGCTTGCCAACGCCGCTGACATCATCAACGCCGGCGTCCAGTTCGGCCTCACCATGCAGGCGCAAACCCTTGGGGTGATGACGGCGATGGGGGAGTCCAGCCTGGTCAACCTCGACCACGGTGACACCGCCGGCCCCGACAGCCGCGGTCTCTTCCAACAACGCGCGTCCTACGGGACGCTCGCGGAGCGGATGGACCCGGCCACCGCCGCGCGGCTGTTCTTCCAACGCCTGACTGCCCTGACGGGGTGGGAGGGGATGGCGCCGTCGGCGGCAGCATCCGCTGTGCAGATCAACGCTGACCCGGAACACTACGCACCGTTCTTCGCACCGGCGACCGACGTAGTCACCGCACTGACCGCCAGCGGCGGCGGTGCGTGTGGTGTCGGTGGCGGGGATGCGGTTGGGCTGGCGCAGCAGCTGGTCACCGCTGCCGACAACGGGCAGCTGCGCGGCCTCGTCCCGGATCATCTGAAGGAGATCCGGTGGATCGCCAGCGGGCAAACCGTGCCGGACTGCGGGATCGACACCCGCATCCTGCAGGTGATGGTCCTGGCGGTGAACCAGTTTCACCAGGTCGGCGTCAGCGACATCAACCGGAAATGCACCGGGCAACTTCTCGGCGCCGGCACCGCGTCCTCGCACTGGATCAACGGCGGCGGCGGAGCCGTCGACTTCTACTCCCTCGGCGGACGCAGCCTCACCGGCGCCGACGGCCAGTCCCTCCGCCTGATCGGGCTGCTCGATCCGGTGATGCCGACGGGGGCACGGATCGGACAGGCAGACTGCCGGCGGGAGGCCGGCATCAACTTGGCGGTGGTGCACTTCACCCAGTTCGACGACACTTGCAATCACCTGCACCTCGATGTCGCGTTCACCAACGATCCGATGACTGTTGGATAACCGCGCAGCCCCACCCACGTCACGGATGCTGTCTGTTCGTTCGAGGAGCCTGCTGACTCGGGCGGGCGCTGACCAACGCGCGCACGATGTGCCGACCGGTGGGACAACTGGGCTCGGCGTTCCCTCCGGTCGCTTATTTCCTCACCCACTGGCCCCACCACTCGGTCCCGCACTTATGGTCGCTTCCTCCCGGGCACAGCGAACCTCCGCTACCGAACAGCACCACCCCGACAGTGTGAGTGAAAGGAGCCCCGCGATGAACGAAACAGTCGGCGTCATCGTCTACACGAAACCGAACTGCCAGCCGTGCCGGATGACCAAACTCGCCCTCGACAAACAGGGCATCAGCTACACCGTCGTCGACCTCACCGAAACACCCGCAGCCCTCACCTACGTGCAGGACGAACTCGGCTACAGCAGCGCTCCCATCGTCGTCATCGACGACCACAACCACTGGGCCGGCTTCCGCCCCGACCTCATCGCCAAAATCGGCCACTAACCGCCGCGCCGATGGACAAGGCCCGCGGCAGCAGGGCAGCGCATCCGGCAATGAAACGACCCGGAACGCGCAGGGAGACCGACCAGCGTGGTGATCACCGCTCGGCGCGGGAGCTCGTCAACCTCGGCGTGCTCAGCCCCGTGAATCGGTGTTCGCGCCTCGGATACGTCGCCTAACTCCAGACACAACCCCATGGGGGACCCGGGGGAGACCCTGCGGGTCCTTGGACCGCTGCGCGGACGTCTTTTTCGTTTTTCGTCTGTCTGGCCGGTCATCGTAGTTCGCTTCCGTGCCTCCGTGCCCACCTGGTCGGGCGCGGTCGCAGGCTCCCTTATTTCCCCCGACCAGCCGTGCACTTCGGCACTCCCGCTCTCTATCGATTCTCTTGCCAGCCAGGCAAAAAAATCAGTTGAGCGGAGAGTCTCATGCCCCAGTTCCCCGTCACCACCCGTCCCGAACGCACCAGCGATGACATAGCAGCCGACCGCAAAGCAGCCAACGCGTTCTTTGCCCGATACGCGGCCACCGGAAGCCCCAGAACTCAGCGCGACCGCAACGCCCTCATCCGGTTCTACAGCTACGACTGGAACCTCATCTGCTGCGCCATCGAAGCCACCGAGTGGTCCCGAACCCACGCAGACGATAGCGCCGCGCGCCGCGCCGCACGACGAGCTGAACGCGCCGCCCAAGCAGCCCTCAACGACATTCCCGCTCGCGACGATTCTCGCCTACATCCCTATGTGCACGCCGCGACCATGAAGCGCCTGCCGACCCCCGGTGTGACGCCCCGCCCGGTGAGTGAACGCCTCACGGCCCGAGGCCAAGCCGACCGCTTCTGGGCCCGGTGCCTGAACCCGACCGCCAAGTATCGCGCCGCCGTCCTCAACGACGCCGACCTGTCCTTCAGCCAGTGGCTGCTTCTGCACCCCGGCTATGGGCCCCTGCAGGATGCGCCCGAAGGATACGCCGGGACGCTCCGACTGCCCAAGTCGCAAAGATTCGTGCGCGGCTCGATCCGACCCGCAGGAATCACCTACGACCGTGCACTGGAAATCGCACTCGCCGCCCTCGCCAATATCAGGCACTAACCCCGGGTGAGACCGCCGCGAGGCGGTGGTCTCACCCGGTGAGGGGGAACATCCCCCTCACACTCCCCGCACAGCGCGACGTTTTCCACAGATCGCCCTGATCGGCGGCGACGGCCGGTTTCCGCGCCTTAGCGTCAAGGCCTACCCAACACGGAAGGACCCTCATGCGTTTTCTTAAACTTGCCGTCACCACCTACGGACACGACCGCTCCCGGCCGGTTATCGGCGCTGACGACGTCTGGATCAACCTCGACCAGGTCGTCTCGATCGAGGAACAGCTCGACAGCAACACCTTCGCGGACGCCGTGCGCGAGGGACTCGCGCCGGAAGAGCACTATCCCTGTGTCGAGCTGACCACCTCAAACGGGAGCACACACCTCGTGTCGCTCGGCGTGTACCCAGACCAGGCCAACGGCTTCGCCGCTCTAACCCGGTTCGTACCCCTGCTCCTCGGCGACCCCGTTGACGATGACGCTCAGCTCGCAGAGATCCTGATGTTCCGACCATAGGCGACGCTGTTTAGGCTCATCGGACGTCACCAATAGACTCATGTTTCATGACCCACGATCAGCCGCTAAAGAATGCAAAGGCGATAGTCAATCTGACGACTGACATCATGCAGATCGCGAAAGAAAATCCTGACGCGCAGGAGGCGGGTCAATACGCGGCAAAATCATTGAGGATCGTTGCCCAGACGGTACATACCGTCCTCCTGCCGCTTGCGGCTGCTAATTTCGCCATTTTGCACTTTGCGGATTACATGAAGAACAAGTTTGAAAAGGAACTGGCCGATCTAACTGGCACCATCCCGCCAGAAAACCTCATTTCCCCTAAGTCCTCTGTGGCTGGTCCAGCAATCCAGGGTCTAGCTTTCACACATGAAGAGCAGAGCTTGAAGGACATGTACTTGAATTTGATCGCTACGGCAATGGACGGGCGGATAAGCAAACGGGCACACCCCGCCTTCGTCGAAATAGTAAAGCAAATTGACGGACGCGAAGCGGACACTCTCAGATCCCTTCTTCGCGGTTCTGAGATGCTTGCCATTGTTGAGATTCGCACTTCCGAATCTGCATGGAACGTGCTCGAGCGAAACATCATTGATCTTAAACGACCTTCCGGCGAGCCAGCGGTAAGTCCTGAGTACGCCGTGTGGATTGACAACTGGGTACGACTTGGCCTGTTCGAGCTGACATTCATGTCCTTTCTCTCCTCGCCCCATGCCTACGATTGGGTTGAGAGCCGCCCGGAGTATCAGCTCCATAAGGGGGACAATGCCTTACCAATCTTGGCCAAAGGGGTACTCAAACGCACCAGCTTTGGAGACCAGTTCGCGGAAGCTATCGGTGCAAGGACAGCCCAGGCCACTGCTGGACAGATTCCATTATTTCGACCAGAACCCCGCGCAAAAACACCGATCGACAATTCCCCCGGGAGCTGAGAGTCTGCACGAGGGATGGGACAAAACGAGTTGGAGTCGCACAGCGCCGTTTTGGCGCTGATTTCAAGCGGTCTATCGGCGTCTCGACCGCACTGCTTAGACAGTCCCTAGAGCGATTGCGGCCGTTACTCACCGGCAGGACACCTCTGGCGGAGGGCCGGCCTGCCTAAGCCGGCCGGCCGGTTGTTATTCGGAAAGCAGCGTCCAGTTGCCATCGGCGCTCACTACGATGGCGGACGGACCGGAGCTCCGCGGCACGGTTCCCGAGTAGGGGCCGATTTCGTTGACGAGTAGTCCCATGCTTAAGGCCTCGTCCGTCTCTTCGATGATCGAGAAGTTTCTCGAGCCGTCGTGGGTGGCCGTGAGCTTGCCGGCGGAGCCGTCGAAGAGATAGACGCCGTCACCGGTCCCGGATGCGACGAGCGCGGGTGCCGCAGAGATGGGTGCGATGGTCAGGCTCCAGTTTCCATCGGCCGTGATATGCAGGGTCGTGTCTTCACCGAATGAGTTGAAGCCGAACTGTGTTGTGCCGCTGTAGGCGCCGATTGTGTTGACGAGCAGTTGCCCAGTGGATGCGTTGCTCGCGTCGAGCACAGAGACGGCGAAGTTTCTCGTGCCGTCGTGGGTTGCGGTGACGATTCCGGCAGTGGCGCCGGCCGGCAGCGTGATGAGGTTGTCGCCGGCACCGGTCTGGGTGACGACCTCGAAGGTGCCGAAGGCATCGTCGGCCCAGGTCTGCACGGTGTCGACCGGCGCCGCTTCAACGACCGGCTCTTCCACGGTGGGTTCCTCCGCGGCCGGTTCGGCTGCCGAATCGGCGACCGGAGCCACGGCCGCCGGAGTATCACCCGGCGCGTTGCTCGCGTTGACTCCGGAGACGATCATGGACAGTACGGTTACCGCGCCCGTGACGATCCAGGCGATCTTCTTGTACTGGTCATACCCGGCGAGGTGCAATCCCTGCTTGTCGCGGCCCTGGGCGAGAACGAGGATGAGGTCGACGAGCCACCAGATTCCCACGCCGCCGAAGGTCACCAGCTTGGCGATGCCGGAGCCGATCTTGCCGAGGTAGAAGCGGTCGACGCCGAAGACGCCGAGCAGCCAGGCGAAAAGCCAAGTGGCCATAAAGGACTTCTGTGAGACCGCAGGGCCGATCATTCGTGCGTCCGTGGCCAGCACCGCTGGCGGCGCTGGCTGAAGGAACTGTTCCTGCTGGGATGTCGGCACTCCGGCCGGGGGTGCGTTGTGGTTGGGCGTGGGCATGTTGTGATCCTCTGTTTGTTGTGATGGGTGCGTTAAGTGGATCGGCAGGGCTACTGCTGGGAAAGTTCGACGACGATGTCGAGACCGCTATCGGGGTGATAGCCCCAGGAGGCGTCGAAATCGGCCCAGGTCGCGGTCTGTCGGCCGTCGAGTGCGCGGGTACTGCCGATGCGGGTGTTGACGCTGTCCGGTACGTCGAGCTGGTCGAGAACGCAGAGAACATCGACGTATTCAGCACCAGGAGACTCCTTGCCTTCGCTCTGCATCGAGATACTTTGGCCCTCGTCGCCCACGGCGATCCACACGTTGTCGATAACGTCGCAGGTCTGGGTGGCATCGACGATGGCGGTGGACGCCAAGAAAGAGCCGGTCCCACCACCAAACGACGAAGCGGTTAGCGTGCCGCCGACACCGACGATGAGGCCAATGGCCAGGCTGACCAGACCGATCGTCAGGTCGCGTTTGTTGAACGCGGGGCCCTGTGGCAGCGGCGGCGGTGTGAGATGTTCGGCCGTGATCTCGGCGGATTCTGGTTCCATGATTGTGCTCCTCTAGCTGGGATGCAGTGTGAGCGGGTGAGGGCGGTCACTCCCCCCAATGACAACGACCGTTCCTCACCCACCGGTACCGACCGACTGCGGCGGGCACGACACCAAACTATTGGTTTGCTACAAATAAACCGACTCTGACGTTGATAAGAGGGGTTATCAGTGATAAATAATGCACAACAATGAGGGTTGGCCGTAGCCTGAGGTCACCACGAGAGGAGCACAGCATGACGACCACCGACACCATCCTGCTGATGACCATGTCCGACATAGCGGGCCTTGCCCGGGTGCAGCGTCCGGTCGTCTCGGTCTGGCGCAGCCGCTCGGCCGGCACCAATACTCCGTTTCCGGCCCCGGTCGGCCGCCAGCGCGGTGTCGACCTCTTCGACGCCGGCCAAGTGGGTAGTTGGCTCGAACGAACCGGCCGCGGCAACAACCGCGACGCCACAGCGGATGCCGCCGCTTACGCCTTACCCGACGCTTCGCAGGGTGCAGACGAGTTCGACGAGCAGACCTTTCGCGGCGTCACCGCTCTGCTCGCTGTGCGCGCCGCAGGCGATCACGCGCTCAGTACCCTTACCGCAGCCGAGCTGGTCGACCTGGCCGACGAGTATGACCCCGACGACGACCTGCTGCTCCGCGAGATCGAAGCCCTCGGCGACACCCTGCCCGTCCTGGTGGCTTACGTCGATTCCCTGGTCGAGGCTGCTTTCGGCCCGGCGCCCGCCTTCGAACGGATGCTCACCGACCGGTTCAAGCGCAACCTCGCCGGCGAGGGCGACCTCACGCTCAGCCGTGCAGCCCTGGACCTCATGGCCGAGACCGTCACCGCGCTGCGACTCACTCAGCCCGCTGATTCGGTGCTCGTCGACCCCACGGGCAGCGCGAGCGACCTGCTCATTGCTATTCACCAGGGCGAGGTTCCGGTGATGACAGCGAACATCGACAGCCCCACCGCTCGCCTGCAGCGCCGGCGGCTGATGGTGCACGGGGTCGTGCGCACCGAGCTGCAGGTTCTGCCCTCCGGTGCCTTCAGCGTGACCGGCGCCGCCGTGCACGTGGCGCAATACCCCTCAGCGGCCCGGCCGACCATGACGCCGGTGCAGATTCTCTCGGACATCGAGCAGATCGTGCTGCAGATGACCGATGAGCAGCTGGCCGTGGTTCTGGCTCCGTCAGCGGTGCTCAGCGACACCGGCCTCAGCCGCGAAGCCGACGAGCTGCGCTCGTCTCTCTTGCGTTCCGGCCGAGTGCGCGCCATCGTGCGTCTGCCCGCCGGGCTGCTGACTGGCAAACCGCAGCAGTTGCAGGCGCTCTGGGTGCTCGGTGCCGCCCACGCCGAGGTCGCCCTCGCCGATCGCTACGCCATGGTCGCCGACCTCGTTGCGACGCCGCTGGGTGACGCCGCCATCGACGACCTCGTCAGCGACCTCGCCGCGTCACTCGGCAGCCAGAGCACCGTGCGCGCCCACGCCTTTCGCTTTGCCCGACTTGTGCTCACCCGCAGTCTGCTCGCCAGTCGCCGGCCACTCGTGGCCGGAGTGCACACGGTTCCCTCGGCCGCCGATCAGCCGGCGGCGGCGCTCGCCGTGACCATTGACCGGCTGGCAGCCTTGCTCGACGCCGACCTGGCGGTTGAACCCGCCAGCGACAAGGCTGCCTCCTCGACCGTGCACGAGCTCCTCACAGCCGGGCACCTGCACTATATTCCGGGCAATCGCATCGCCGCCGACGATGTGATCGAGGGGGCAACGGATGCCGCCGGCATCCGCTTAATAGGACCGGCCGAAGTCGCGGGCACAACCGAGCTCGGCCACCGGCGAATCGACCGACTGAGGTTCGCGGCCGCGTACTCGTCTGGCCGCGTGACTGAGCCGGGCGACGTGGTGTTCGCCACCTCGCCCCGGCCGGCAGCGGTGGTCGACACGGAAGGTACCTCGGTCGTCCTCTTTCCCGCCCGCATTCTTCGCATCGAGCAAGCCGACCCGAATGGTCTGCTCGATGCGGTACTCGCCGCCGACATCCAGTCAATGCCCCCCGGCCATCGCCGGTGGCGCGCCTGGCCGGTGCGCCAGGTCGCCCTGACCCAACGTGCGGCGCTCGCCGACGCTCTCACCTCGCTACGGTGGGAACAGAAGCTTGCGCGCGAACGGCTGGGGCAGCTCGATCAGCTCACCGATTTGCTCATGGCCGGTGTCACCGCCGGCACTATAACTATCGCTTCTGACGCACTCTTGAAAGGAACCACCTAGTGGCACCGAAGACCAAAGCCGCCGCACTGCCGTCGACCATGAAGGAACTGAAAGACACCCTCTGGAAGGCCGCGGACAAGCTGCGCGGATCCATGGACGCCTCGCAGTACAAAGACGTCATTCTCGGTCTGGTGTTTCTCAAGTACGTCAGTGACTCCTTCGACGAGCGTCGCGAGCAGATTCGCACCGAGCTCGCCGCCGACGGCCTCGATGAGGACCAGATCGGTCAGCTCATGGACGACGTCGACGAATATACCGGCCGTCGGGTGTTCTGGGTGCCGGCGCCCGCTCGCTGGACCTACATTGCCGAAAACGCCAAGGGCATCGCCGGGGCAGCCGGTGAACCGTTCAAGCAGGTGGGCCAGCTCATCGACGAGGCCATGGACCTCATCATGGTGGCCAACCCCACCCTCGCCGCCACGCTGCCGCGCATTTACAACCGTGACGGCGTCGACCAGCGTCGCCTCGGCGAACTGCTCGACCTGTTCAACTCCGCCCGGTTTACCGGCGAAGGGTCGACCAAGGCCCGCGACCTGCTCGGCGAGGTCTACGAGTATTTTCTGGAGAAATTCGCCAAGGCCGAGGGCAAGCGCGGCGGCGAGTTCTACACTCCGGCCGGCGTCGTGCGGGTGCTGGTCGAGATGCTCGAGCCCACCCGCGGCCGCGTCTATGACCCGTGCTGCGGCTCGGGCGGCATGTTCGTGCAGGCCGAGAAGTTTCTCGAGAACCACCATAAGGAGGGCTCAGAGCTCTCGGTGTTCGGCCAGGAACTCAACGAGCGCACCTGGCGCATGGCCAAGATGAACCTCGCCATTCACGGCCTCAACGGCAACCTCGCCAGCCGCTGGGGCGACACCTTCGCCCGCGACCAGCACCCCGACATGCAGGCCGACTACATCCTCGCCAACCCGCCGTTCAACATCAAGGACTGGGCCCGCAACGAGCAGGACCCGCGCTGGGGCTACGGCGTGCCGCCCGCCGGCAACGCCAACTACGCCTGGATCCAACACATCATCTCCAAACTCAACCCCGGCGGCAGCGCCGGCGTCGTCATGGCCAACGGGTCGATGTCGTCCAACAGCGGCGGCGAGGGCGAGATTCGCGCGCAGCTCGTGGAGGCCGACCTCGTCACCTGCATGGTCGCCCTGCCCACCCAGCTCTTCCGCAGCACCGGCATCCCGGTCTGCACCTGGTTCTTCGCCAAAGACAAGACAGCCGGCGAGAAGGGCTCGATCGACCGCACCGGTCAGGTGCTCTTCATCGACGCCCGCAACCTCGGCACCATGGTCGACCGCGCCGAACGCGCCCTGACCGACGACGACATCGCCAAAATCACCGGCACCTATCACGCCTGGCGAGGCACGCCTTCAGCAGCGGATGCTTCGCTCGTCTACGCAGACGAGCCCGGTTTCGCCTACTCCGCGTCGCTCGCGGAGATTAAGGTTGCGGATTACGCGCTGACTCCTGGGCGTTACGTTGGGGCTGCCGAGGTGGAAGAAGATGCCGAGCCGATCGAGGAGAAAATCGCCCGGCTGAGCGCCGAGCTGTTCGCTCACTTCGATGAGTCTGAGCGGCTTGCGGCGATAGTGCGCGAGCAGCTGGCGCGCGTTCATGTCTGAGACCTTGCAGGTGGCAACTGTCACGATTAACGAAATGATCGTGCTTGGTCATTTAGATGTCGGCGACGGTTATCGCACAAAACGTGATCAGTTTGCTTCTGACGGACATCGGATTATTCGGGTCGCAGACGTCATTGACGGGGTCATCGGCATGGACAGCCCAGATTTTGTTTCGATCGATTACACAAAGTCGATCGGGGCAAAGGCGGGTCGAGCCGGGGACATCCTCCTCACGACCAAAGGAACGGTGGGACGAGTTGCCGTGGTCCCGATTCTCAGTGAGTCGATTGTCTATAGCCCGCAGCTCTGCTATTTTCGCGTTCAAGATTCAGAGCGGGTGGACAGCGGATTCCTGAAGCATTGGCTCAGCAGCCCCGAATTTCTTCTTCAGGCAGCCGATCGGATGAATAATACGGATATGGCGGCCTACATAAACCTGGCTGACATTCGATCGCTCAGACTGTCGCTTCCCTGCATTGACGACCAGCGTGCGATTGGAAAGGTACTCACGGCTCTCGACGACAAGATCACCGCGAACATCACTATTTCAAACTCGACGGACGAGTACCTTTCAACTGAACTCGCTTTACTCCTGCGGTCTGGCAGCGCCGACGTTCCGCTGGCAACAATTGCGAAGACCAATGAACTCACTCGCAAACCACTTTCTGACGAGACGATTCGTTATATCGACATAGCGGCAGTTGGAATCGGAACGCATACCATTCCGACGCCGATCGATTGGAACGACGCCCCAGGACGGGCGCGTAGGGCGCTGCGCCGTGGCGACACGCTCTGGTCAACGGTGCGACCTAATCGACGATCGCATTCACTCAATTTGTCGAGCGATCGCGACCTCATTGGATCGACCGGACTCGCTGTCCTCACGCCAACCACGGTGGGTTTCGCGTACCTATATGAAATTACCAAACGGGCTGAGTTCACGAGTTATCTTGAGACGGTCGCCGAGGGTAGCGCCTACCCGGCAGTGCGCGCCGATCGTTTTGGAGAAGCACAAGTTCCGTTGCTACCGGCGGCGCAACTTGCTGCCTTCGAAGCCTTGGCGGCCCCAATGAGAGAGCACCTGTACAGCCTGAGTCAGGAAAACATCCAACTCGCCGCAACCCGCGACGCCCTCCTCCCGCAACTCATGTCGGGCAAGCTGCGCGTCAAAGACGCGGATAAGTCGCTCGCGGGCGTGCTGTGATGCCCGCCGCGCTGCGCAACTAACAGTTTCAACGTCAAAGTATTGAGGGGATAGGCAATGACGATCACGACATCGACTCCAGCACAGGGGCTCTCCGAAGCCGCGTGGGAGAGCTTCGCGCTCGACCAGTTGGGGGAGCCGCTCGGCTGGCTCCCGCTGGCCGGCGAGAAGATCGCGCCGGGCACGGGGGAGCGCGAGTCGTGGAGTGAGCTGCTCATTCGTCCGCGCCTGCTCGAGGCGCTGCGCAATCTCAACCCGACCGTTCCGGTCGAGTACCTGCGTCAGGCGCTCGCTGAGCTCGCCGCTCCCAAGTCAATGGACGCGATCACCGAGAACCAGCGTATGCACGAGTACTTCGTGCACGGCTTTCCGTTCAGCTATCTCGATGCCAGCGGGGCTGAGGTGAGCCCGAGCATCCGTTTGATCAGTTCTGACCCGGCGCAGAACGACTGGTTGGCCGTGAACCAGGTCACGCTCGTGAAGCCTGACGTGAAGCGCCGCTTCGACATTGTGCTGTATTGCAACGGCATGCCGGTGAGCATTATCGAGCTGAAGAAGGCGGGCAGCGAGCGGGCCACCGTGGCGGCCGCGCACGCCCAGCTGCAGACCTACCTGCGCGAGTTTCCGCTGGCGTTTCGGTTCTGCGTATTCACGCTCGCCTCCGACGGGCAGTCGGCGTCGTATGGCACGCCGTTCACTCCGCTCAACCACTTTTCGCCGTGGAACGTCGACGACGGGGGTGTGCCGGTTCCACCCGGCTCGACCACGGTCGACGGCGACGCGGTCACCGGACTCGACACCGCCCTGGCCGGTCTCTACAACCAGGAGCGGTTTCTGCAGCTGCTGACCTATTTCACCGCGTTCGATGAGGGCGACGACGGCCTGACCAAGCGCATCGCCAAGCCGCACCAGTTTTTCGCGGTGAACAAGGCGGTCGCGAGCACCGTGCAGGCCGTCGCGAGCAACGGTAAGGCCGGGGTGGTCTGGCACACGCAGGGGTCGGGCAAGTCCATGGAGATGCAGTTGTACACCAACCTGGTGACGCTGCATCCCAAGCTGAAGAACCCGACCATCGTCGTGATCACCGACCGCAAGGAGCTCGACGGGCAGCTGTTCAGCTCGTTCGATCGCAGCCTGCTGCTTCCGGGCAAGCCGGAGCAGATCCTCCGCCGCTCCGACCTGCGGCAGAAGCTGAGTGAGCGCAATACCGGCGGAATCTTCTTCACCACGCTGCAGAAATTCGGCATCAGCAAGGCCGAGAAGGATGCCGGGATGGAGCATCCGCTCTTGTCGGACCGGCGCAACATCATCGTCATCGTCGATGAGGCGCACCGCAGCCACTACGACGACCTCGACGGGTATGCCCGCCACCTGCGGGACGCCCTGCCCCACGCGACGCTGATCGCGTTCACCGGCACGCCCATCTCGTTCGACGACCGCAACACGCAGGACGTGTTCGGCGACTACATCGACGTGTACGACCTTTCTCGCGCGGTCGAGGACGGCGCGACGGTGCCGGTGTACTTCGAGCCACGGCTGATCAAGGTGTCGCTCGCAGCGGACGTCACCGAAGAGATGCTCGACGACGCGGCCGACGACGCCACCCAGGGGCTCGACGAAACCGAGCGCGCCCGCATCGAACAGAGCGTGGCCGTGGTCAACGCGGTCTACGGCGCTCCCGAGCGTATTGCCGCGCTCGCTCTGGACATCGTGGCGCACTGGGAGAACCGGCGCGCGCGCATGAAGAAGTTCATTGATGCTCCGGGTAAGGCCATGATCGTGGGCGGAACCCGCGAGATCTGCGCGCTGCTCTACGAGGCGATCGTGACGCTGCGGCCCGAGTGGCATTCGGACGCGCTCGACCAGGGCGTTATCAAGGTCGTGTATTCCGGGGATGCGACGGACCAGCCGCCGGTGTCGAACCACGTGCGGCGCACCTCGCAGAACGATGTGATCAAGGCCCGGCTAAAGAACGTCGACGACCCGCTCGAGCTTGTGATCGTGAAAGACATGATGCTCACCGGCTTCGACTCACCGCCGCTCCACACCCTCTATCTCGACCGTCCACTCAAGGGTGCGCTGCTGATGCAGACGCTCGCGCGGGTGAACCGCACCTTCCGCGGCAAGGAAGACGGGCTGCTCGTGGCCTACGCGCCGCTCGCCGAGAATCTGGCCAAGGCGCTCGCCGAATACACAGCGGATGACCAGACCGGCAAGCCGCTCGGCCGCAACATCGACGAGGTGGTCGCGCTCACCGAGACGCTCGTTGAGACCCTGCGCGGTCTCCTGGCCGGCTACGGCTGGAAGGCCGTGCTGCAGAAGGGTGGTCCAAAGGGGTACCTGAACGCCGTGACCGGTTCCGTGAACTATCTGCGGGCCCCCGGCACGCCCGGCAACCAGATCGTCGAGGGTGAAGAGACCCTCGGGGTGAAATACCGCCGATATTCCGGGCAGCTTTCGCGGGCCTGGGCGTTGTGTTCGGGCTCGCAGAATCTGGCGGTGCTGCGCCCCGAGGTGCAGATCTACGAGGAGATCCGGGTGTGGATGGCCAAAGCGGATGCCCTCGAGCGGCAGTCCCGCGGCGAGCCGATCCCCGAGGAGATCCAACGGTTGCTGGGGGAGCTGATCATGTCCGCGACGTCGTCGGGTGAGGTCCTCGACATCTACGAGGCGGCCGGCATGCCGAAGCCGTCGCTCAGTGATCTGACGCCGGAGTTCGTGGCGAAGACGCAGCAGGCGCGCAACCCGCATTTGGCGATTGAAGCGTTGCGCAAGCTGCTGACCGAGGAGGCCGTGGCATCCACTCGTAACAATATGGTGCGGCAGCGCGCGTTCTCGGAGCGCATCACCGAGCTGATGAACAAGTACACCAACCAGCAGCTGACCTCCGCCGAGGTCATTGCCGCGCTCGTGGAGATGTCGCGGGAGGTCGCCGCCGAGTCGCAGCGTGGTTCGCACTTCAAGCCCGCGCTGACCAGTGATGAGCTGGCGTTCTATGACGCGGTGGCGCAGAACGAGTCCGCTGTGGATCTGCAGGGCGAGGGCAAACTCGCCGACATCGCGCGCGGGCTGGTGCAAGTGATGCGCCGGGACGTGCGCACTGACTGGACCGTGCGCGACGACGTGCGCGCCAAGCTGCGTTCGTCGATCAAGCGGCTGCTCGTGCTGAATGGCTACCCGCCCGACCAGCAGCCCTCCGCCATCAAGCTCGTGATGGAGCAAATGGAGTCGATGGCGCTGCGGTTTGCGGGGGAGCGCGTATAACTGGCACGGGTCGGGCGCTGAAGTTCGCTGGTGGCTGCCACGACACCCCAGTCCGAGGGCATGCGGAGCGTCGGTGAACCCGGTGAATTTGGGTTGTTCAAGCCATTCAATGTTGCACAGCCCAGACGAGCACGGGCTTCCCGATGGATAAATAGGCAGGAAGACGGTTAATCGCGGAGGATGTGTCGGCTGCGCATTGGATATCACCCTAGCCGTTTGGGAATAGCATCAGCGGAAGGGGGGTAACGATGCAAACTGAAATGTCGTTCCTCATCGACTCCAATGTTGTGATCGCGGCCGAGCCGTTCAATGGAAAATTGGAAGATCTGCAGCCCGTCGTGAGCTCATTTATGCGCATCGCTTCGGAACATGGCCACAAGGTTTACGTGCACCCAGCGGTCCTCGACGATCTCCGCGAGACTTCGGACGAAACCCATCGGGCTCAAAACATTGCGGCCTATACGAAGTATCCAAGTCTCACGGAATTACCGGTTCCACCAGAGGTTTGGGATGTATTTCCGGATTTCCCCAACCCGAACGATAAAAGGGACGCCCGCATCCTTACCGCGCTTCACAAGGGTGCAGTACATTTCCTCGTCACGAACGATCGGAAGCTTCGTAGTCGGGCCATTCGCCTCGGTCATGAGCTCACAGTGCTTCGCCCCGGCGAAGCTGCCGGTCAACTGGCCGCGTGGCACCCAGACGCCCCGCCACCGCCTCCAATGGTGGAAGAAGTCAAGACGTACACCCTGGACGAGTCCCAAGCGATATTTGAATCTCTTCGTGTTGCCTATTACCCGGCTTTCGATAAATGGATTGCGAAGGTTAGGAGAGAGTCCGCAGACCGGCGCGCGTGGATCATTCGAGACACTTCTGGTACGTATGAGGCTCTGGCTGTGGTCAAGATGCGCGATCAACATCCGGTTCATACCGATCAAGACGCGATCAAGCTCTCTACTTTCAAAGTCGGCGACGCGGTATCAGGACGACGGCTCGGTGAATTATTGCTCAAGGCGGTACTGCGATGGGCTGCGAACGAGCCCGGACGACCGAGTGACCTTTTTGTCGAGGTGAGCGCAACGCAGGAGCGGCTCATTGAGTTCCTCATAGACTTTGGATTTGGATACGTGACGAGCAAGCCCGGACAACCGGACGAACACGTTTATCTAAAGATTCTGGATCCGCCGGCGAGTTCCGACCTTGACGGTCTGGCGCATCACATTGCGTATGGTCCTCCCGCCGTGCGTGCGGGGCAACCGATCTTTGTGATTCCCATCACGCCGGGGTGGTATGAGGATCTTTTTCCGGATGCGACAGTCGTCGGGACCTCTGGGAGCATGATGCTGGACGACACCTTCACGACGCCAAAAGCGCACGGTAACGCGATCAGAAAAGCGTATTTGTGTCACAGCCCAACGAAGGATGTACCGCCTGGTTCCACACTTCTCTTCTACCGGAGCCAGGGCAAGCTGAAAGCCGACGGAGCGGTCGTCGCCGTGGGGGTAGCCGAGCGATCGCTTCGCTCCGAGGACCCCGTGGAAACCATCGAGCTGTCCTTTAAACGCACTGTGTATTCGTCCAACGAAGTCGCGGCCTTGCATGAGAACAACAAGGCGGTTCTGAGTGTGCTCTTTCGACACGATCGTTTCGTTGTGCCCCCGTGGTCTCTCGGCGACCTTGTGTCCAATAGTGTCATTAATACGTGGCCACAATCGATCGTCCGCGTGCGGAGTGAGGAAGGCCGAGCATGGATCGAGAACCAGCTGGACGGGTAGCCCTGATGGCAATTCATCAGGACTGGGCGGAAGCCATCATGGACGGAAGCAAGCGTGTCGAGTTCCGCAAGCGACGCCTAGCCGACGACATCGAAACGGTTCTGGTCTACGCGACGGCACCGGTAAGTAAAATTGTCGGGCACTTTATGATCGACGAAATCGTATCGAGTACGCCCGCCGACATCTGGGCGCGGTTTGGCAACGTGGGCGCGATCGGTCGTGATGCCTTTTTCACATACTTCAATGGGAAAAGCTCCGCAGTTGCCATCCTTGTCGCTAGCGCACAACGGTTCGAGGACCCGCTCGAGCTCAACGACATTTATCCCAAGCCCGGGATTCCCCAGTCGTTCAGCTACCTCCCTTCAACAACACCGGCACTGGCTGCTGTCGTTTGATGCAAGTGCCGCTGACGTTCTAGCATTCAACCAAAACATATCGAGGAGACGTGCGTTGCCGGTGGACGTTCTGAGCGGGCAAGGTAACGCGCAACGTACCGACAAAAGAATGCTCCTGGCCGGATGCGGTCGCTTGGTAGCCGACCGGCTACCGAGCACGCGCGCTACGCGTGATTACTATCAGTGGTACCGGTAGCCAGTAGTCTGACGGCGTGACTGAAGAATCGAACGGTGACAATCAGATGGTTCCTATTGCGATCGGCGCCCTTATTAAAGTTGGCGAGGCTGGCCAGAAGTTCGCGGATAGCGCCGCGGTGGAGACCGGAGGACTTCTGCGTCGTATTCTCGGACCGTCAGCTGACGTGATCGGGCAAGATTGGGCCGATCGGCTGCGCCGTAAGAACATGGAACGTCTATTGGTGAAGACGGAAAAGCACGCAGGGAGCGATTCCGACCCTGGCTGGGCCCAGCCCCGCGTAGCAGCGGCAGTCTTTGAGGCGGCACAGTATGCAGATGAGGAGATTGTGACCGACTACCTCAGCGGCGTCCTTGCAAGTGCGCGCAAACCCGATGGAGGCAATGACGACGCGCTTCCGTGGTCGAATTTAATTTCACGATTGTCAGCGCTTCAGTTACGAGCGCACTACTTGATCTACCTCAATCTCCGCCAGGTGGTAAAGGCTTCAGGTGAGAAGACACGGCTTTATGAGTTTAAATCGCGGGAAGTCGCATTTCCCATGGAAGACTTCCTCGAAGCAGTGGGGCTCGATCGCGATGGATCGGACTTTTACCGATTGGCCGACGCGCTCCAAGGCATGAGCAAGGAAGATCTGATCGATAGCGTCGGCTACGGAGATCGAGATTTTTTTTCGAAGCATTCCGGGAACCTCGACAAACAGTTCAAGTTCCTGCCTCGCAAGCGGTTGAGCACCCCATTCGACCAACAGATTCAAATCACCTTTTCGTCGTTCGGCGTGCAATTCTTCCTGTGGGGACTTGGCTTTGGTATGTCGCACGACACGGCCTATCTTGACTCCGGCCGCGAGTTTCTTATCGACTCCGATTCGCCGGTCACAAACGTACTGATCGAGGGTGTGGATTTCGTGGAGTCGTATTGGGTCGAGCTCGACGATGAAGGAAACCCTGCCGGAGCCGCAGGCAGTGGTGCGACGACTGAGGTTGTCACCGCACCGCAGTCGGGTTTGTAACGAAGCCGATGCTAGGACCCTACGAGAGAGATTTTGCTCGCCCTCGCTCTCGCCCCCTCTAGGGAAAGCGCGTACCGCATAGGAATTTGACGGTCATCACTCAGCGTCTTGCAACCCGTGGGCTGCGAGACACATTGACGAGACAGATCGAGCATGCACGATTGTGGAGAGCGAGGCAGAACGCATTCCTTCCTGTGACCGGGATCGGGGCGTCATTGTCCAAGGGCGACGGATGAGTCGGCGTGTCTCGAAACGTGTGTTTTTACCGGCGTTACCATTTTTGTAGTCAAGGACGGTTGGGAGACATTAAGAGGCGTCAATGGGGAAGCCGAAAGTGTCAAAGCAAGCAATGAACTGTCAATTTGGGGTGTACTCCAGCATGACCGGGATGCTTATCGGATACGCACGCGTATCCACCAACAACCAAGACCGGACGGCCCAAAAGAACGCCCTCGTCGTCCTCGGGGTCTCACTCCAAAAGACGTTCATCGATCAGGGCTTCACCGGAAGTAACCGGGCCGGCCATGTTGAACGGAGGCCCCGGTTTATGACGTGACATTGGCTCGGCACGACGTCGAGCGGAATCAAACTCTTCACTATCTCAAAGTGTTCGGCTTCTCGGTGCTCTGACGCTCCAGGATCACGACGAAGACTCGGTAGAGCACCAGACTGAAGGTAGCGACCGCCGTGAGTATTAACAACACTGATCCGTAGGAGGACGCTTGGTCGGCGCCGGTGATGCCATCTAGCAGGTTGGGTTTTAGCTTCATCAGGGTTGCGGTGTAGGCGATTCCGATTGGCACGGCGATGTTGATGGTGAGGTTGTAGAAGCCGATGGCGATACCCGAATTCTCGACCGGCACCCGCATAATGGCGGTCGAGACGAGTGGGCCGTACATCAACGCGAAGCTCATCCCGAACAGGATCATCGAGATCACGAAGATCCCGATCCACGTATCCACTAAGAGTGCCGGGAGCAGCATCGAGACGATGATCCCGATCAATGCGATGGTGATGGCTTGCTTGGACGTGAGGAACTTGGCGATCTTGCCGGTGGCCGAGCCGACTATCACGGCCGCGATGTACCCGGGGATCAGCAACAAGGAAACCTCGCCGAGGTTATAGCCGTAAACGTCGGAGACAAGGAATGGGAACATGAAGGTGTAGCCCAGTTGGACCGAGTAGATGACGAACACCACGATTATCATCAGCGAGTATTGGGCGTTGGCGAAGAACGCGATGGTGATCACGGCGTTGTCGTGGGTTCGGATGTGCCAGACGAAGAGGATCAGTCCCGCTACGACCGGCAGCAAATACCACAAGTTGAAGTTCTGCATGAACAAGATGGTGCCGGTGGCGAACACCGCGATTAGGAAAAGCCCGAACGCGTCCACGTGGCCGTCGTGTGTCGTCTCTGCGGGAACTGTACGCAGCACGACTGGGATGGCTAGCAAGGAAAGTAACGTGATTAAAAAGAAGGCTGCCCAGCCGATGTAGGTGGCGATGAAGCCGCTGCCGACGGTGCCGATCAGCAGCGACAATTGGAAGGCTGCGGTGCTGAAGCCTAGGTACTTCTTCTGCTCGTCGCCCCTAAAGTGCTTGGTGACATAAATCACGTAGAGGGTCTCGGCGGCCGCCAAGCCGGCGGTCTGAATCAGACGGCCGACCAAGATCAGCGAAAAATTAGTCTGGAAGATGAATCCGACGATCGAACCTGCTGTCATCACGATGATCGCGAAGATGATGAGCTTTCGGATGCTGATCGAGTCGGCTAGTGCGGCGTAAACTACGGCACCGATACCAATCAGGATGCCGGCTAGGGTGGCTTGCAGACTGACGGTGTCAACGGGCAGATTGAGATCTTTCGCTAACGCCGGCGACAAGAACTTGAAGCCATTGTCCAGCACCAGCGAGAAGACGAAGAGGGACAGCAGAATGGGTACGGCCCGGGTTGGTTTGAAAACCTGGAACGGACCCGTAGCGTTGGTCGCCGTGCCCATCAGACCAATTCCAACGCGATCTCGATCATCGCGGTGAAGGCGGTTTGCCGTTCCGCAGGGGTGGTCTCGGCGTTGGTGATGAGATGGTCGCTGACGGTAAAGATGCCAAGCGCATCGACGCCCGCGGCCGCGGCGTTGGCAAACAACCCCGCCGACTCCATCTCTACGGCAAGGATGCCCATCTTCATCCATTTGGTCATGGCATCGGGATCGGCGCCGTAGAACAGGTCCGACGAGAGCACGTTGCCGACGTGAGTACGCTGGCTGCGGTTGTCGGCGATCCGCTTGGCCTGCTCTAGTAGTCGGTACGACGACAGCGGCGCCCAGAAGCCGGGCAGGTTGAACTGGTGCAGGTAGTTGGAGTTGGTCGACGCACCCTGAGCGATGACTACGTCGTGGAGGTTCATGTTCGCCTGCATGGCGCCGCAGGTACCCACCCGGATCAGGTTCTTAACCCCGAAGAAATGGATCAGCTCATAGCTGTAGAGCGAGATGGAAGGAATACCCATACCCGTGCCCATTACGGACACAGGACGCCCCCGGTAAGTGCCCGTAAAGCCCAACATGTTACGAACCTCGTTGAAGCACCGGATGTCGTCTAAGTAGGTCTCGGCGATGAATTTCGCTCGCAGTGGATCCCCAGGAAGGAGGATTGTCTCGGCAATGTCCACCCCTTTCGGATTAATGTGCGGCGTGCTGATCGTGACCATAGTGGGGAACGGATCCTTCGCCGTTGACGGTGATTCGGCCTTAAGGCTTGTTGAACTCACGTGGACTCCTTCGTCTGGATTACAGTATGAGGTTATACCTCTTGAGTAAGATGTCACATATGATACTGTCGGGCAACAAGGAGGTCGAGTGACGACCCGTTTGGAACCCCACCCGTTCTTGCAACAGCAACTTCGTCTTGCCGTCGGCCAACCGATTCGGGTCGCCATTTATACGCGGCTTGCTGAGGGGATCCGCTCTGGCGCATTCCGGCTCGGTGAGATGCTGCCCAGAGAAACAGAGCTCTCGGTAATGCTTGGCGTCAGCCGCACGCCCGTACGCGAGGCGCTGATGCTCCTCGAAGAAGACGGGTTGCTGGTCACCCGGCGCGGAGTGGGGCGATTCGTCACGGACGCCCTTCCGCACGGCGGGCTGGAGCAGATGCGGCCATTTGAGGTTGTCTTAGCGGACCCGACCATGACAATTACGGTGCAGCCGGTGCGCTTCGAGTTGGAGAAGGTAACAGACTTCGTGTCCAAACGGCTCGCGCTGGACCCGACTGCTAACGCTTGGATCCGCGAGAGCGTCTTGCTGCAAGACGGCCTTCCCGTTGCGACTGTTCAAGAGCATCTCCCTGCTGGGCGCTACCTCAGTGATGTGAGTGCCAGAATCGCATCCGAGCTTTTGGAAATCGCTGCCGAGCCACGGACGCTCCTCGCATCCATGCAGGCCAACGGACACGTCTTTACAAACGGCGTGTGCCAGATCGTCGCAACCGATGCTGGCCCCACACGGGCGAAACTGCTGAACGTGAAGCCGTCGGCGGCGGTCCTCATCTTTACTCAGACAGCGGAGCACGGCGGAATGCCGCTCTACGCCGCGAAGTGTGTCGTCGCACCCGGTCACGGGTCGCTGTCGATCATGCAACGCAACCCGAGCTAGTGGCGCTTCACGGTGGAACTGGGACGTGACTCTTATTGTCTTCGATCAGATGGTTATCGTCCTGAGAACAACCCGACCGCGGTGGGTTCGGTTGAGCTTGTCGTAGCGGATGGTGATGCGGCGCTATTGCTTGCATACGGCGAAATAGTATTCGATGACGTTGTGGCGCTTGCAGGCGTCTTTGTCAGGTCCGGTACGGTTGGTCATCGTTGTGACTGCTCGTTTTGCGGTTGATGATTTGATGTGATTGCGCCAAGATCACGGTTTCGCTACAACGTTTCTAGGGCAAAATCAAGCAGTCAGAGCAACGTAGGGTTTTGCTTAGAGTAGTAGCTGGTTGAGGCTATACGGGGCACGTTCGGACGCCTCGATGCCTCAGTGGTGAGGTCCAGTGCCCGCGTTCGGCGATAAAAAGTTGCACGAGACATTTTAAGATCTCGGGCAACTGTTGTCGCTGTCTCTCCACCGTCGATGAGTCGACGAGCGTTGCGGATTTGGCTGTCGGTGATGATCCGTGGACGGCCGCCTAAATCCTTGCCGGCTTTGCGGCGTTTATTGATGGAGTCGACAATACGCTCTCGTTTGATTTCGTGTTCCATCTGCCCGAGCGCTGCCATGATCGTGAATAGCAGGGACCCCATCGGTGTCGCAGTATCGACATCGCCGCCACCCAGGTTGAGTACGCGAAGACCAGCGCCGCAACCGCGGAGCTCTTCGGCGAACGCGAGCATGTTCTGTGTTGACCGCCCGAGCCGGCCCACGGTCGTGATGACGAGGGTGTCGCCGTCTTGGAGTACGTCGAGCGCACGGTCGAACTGGGGCCGTGATGCTCGAGCACCGGAGATGCCGTGGTCGACGTAGAGGTCGTTACGCCGGACGCCAGCGGCGAAGATGTCGATCTGTTACCGGTCGGTGGACTGCTGTCGCGTGGACACGCGCGCGTAGCCGGTCAGTTTAGTCATTTCTGCTCCTGGGGCGTCTCCTAACCAATGGCGAGTACCACAGTTCAAGCATGCGGTTATGCGACGTAGTTATGAGAATCGGCGCGCCGCACGATCCCAGCAAATGCGGAGGGAGCCAAGGCGTGGGCGTGAGACGTCTTATATCCCTAGGGTTTCGAGACAGCCGTTTCGTGGAATGGCGGAGTTTTCCAGGGCAGGGCAGTTGTCGCGACCGCAGTTGATGCCACGGTCGCGTTTACGCCGGCACGACAGTGTGCTTATGGGCCGAGAAATATTTCCGTCGTGAGGGGGGTGTTCGATTAACTGGCTGCGGCCGGTGGCCACTATGCGATCGCGGACATCGCAGGATCGAATAGGCCGCTTTTTGGCCTCCGGGCGAGGCACATCAAGGGCGACTTCTTGGCAGGTTCCTCTGACGAGTCAGACTACGGTGCTGACCAACGGGTGATAGCGGCAGCTAGCATAATTCTGCCGCATCACCGTGGGTCAGCATCCGCAGCCTGACAGGTGTTGTTCGTATCGGGCTAGATGAAGCTGTGTCGCGCGAGGCAGTCGAGGTAGTAGACGAAGGCTTCGTCGTTTACGTCGCCAGTTTTCATCGAGTAGTAATTTTGGTCAGTTTCTGTTCCAGTCTCTCTGTATCCGGTCAGCGCGGTCATGTACGTCGTTAGGTGGTCAGACATCCCATAAACCTTGGCACCAGTGACGAGGCCGTCTTCTTGCTCGAGCACGATGGAGGTGCGTTGGCCCACCAAATGTTGAGTGTTTAGAAGGTTGTATGCCAGCCAAGACGCGTCTCCAAGAGGCGCCGTTCCAAGATCGTCAGTGTCACTGCCCGAAGTTTCTTGAAGGAAGAGTCCCCGCCAGCTTTCATCGTACGTATCAGGACCAACATCTTTCATTTCCTTCTCTTCTGCGCTGTACAGGCGGGATAGGACGTCCGGATGAGTGATCGTGTAGAGCGAGTAGATCAAGTCCTCGCGGACTTCTCCATCGTTCGAATAGTCAGTGCGTGTAATGGCCTCGAGCGGGATTTCATATGCACAAAAACCCTGTTTCAAGTGTTCTTCAACGGCGTCCGTTGTCCATCGCTGAGGATTGGTCTTCTTCCACCGTGCCAGGAGGTCTGAACGGTCGTCAGCTTCGTGATTGTCCATCAATTGGGTAGTCCGAAAAAGGCGTGCATTGCGGGGGTGCGGTTGCTCGGGTGGAAGTGTGCGAATTTTCCGCGACCGCCCGAATCGCGCTCAGGTCCGACTACGGCCAGGCCGTTTTTGATTCCTTTCGCAACTGCGAGCGCGCCGGCCTCGCTGCGAGACCACGTGTCTTTCCCCCCGCGGCCCCATGTGATGGCCGCGGAAAGCGACATACCATTTGCAAGCACGAGTTTGCCGTTTAGAATCATTGCGCGGAAATGTTGGTAGCTTGATCCCTTTTTATTGAGGGCATCGATTGCGTTAGTGGCTGCGATCCACGTAACACCAGCGACGATGACAACTGCAGATGCCACCAGGAGTGTTTTCAAGATCTCTAGAGCGATAGGTATTCCCAGAACCAGTACTGGCACGAAGGCGGCATAGCCCACGTCATCGGCATATGATTCTGTCTCACCAGTGGCCAGGTCTGTCATGGTGAACGAGGTGGCTTCGTCGTTCAACTCTTGTATCTGGATGGAGTAGTTGGCGTTGTAGTCGGTGTCGATGCTCCCTAGAGAAAAAAGAGCGCTACTGTCCTCAAACGACAACGTTGTCAGCGCCGTGACAGGTTCGCCAGATCCCAAATCCGATGTCGTCTCGACTGAGATTTTAGTGAGCGAGGCGTCCACGTCTTCCAGTGTCAATCCTGCGTCGTTGAAAGCGGATTCAAGCTTTTCCTCGTCAACCATCCCGCTGCCTGAAGCTTCTACCGGGGCAGAGCTGGTCTCTGCGAACGCGGGCGAGTAAGCGAATCCAGAGAGCAGCAGCGCCGCTACGACTCCGATGGCGATCTTTTTCATTGATTGTCTTCCTTTGATTGGTGAGCGATCAGTGCGGACAGGGTGGAATCGGGTTTAGCTACGCCGAGCAAGCTTTTCAAGATTTGATTCGAGGTCATTGCTGCAGCCGCTGACGTCCCGGTGACAAGCTGCCGGGCCCCCGTGCGGTCGACCGCGGGAATGTCTTCACCGGGTGCGAAGTAATTCACATGGTCAATAGCCGAGAAGCTTGATGGATGGCCCGCGGCATCTAATGAGCCGACGGAAATAACTCCCGGGTATCGGGCGGGGTAGCCCGCCCCCATCCCTTGGTTGTTTCCAGCAGCCGCGACCACCACGATTCCCGATTCAACGGCGCGTTTCACCGAGTCACGTAAGGCCCGGGTGTCCGTCCCGATCGCGATGCTGACGTTAATGACGTCCACCTGGTCCCGGATAGCTTGCTCTATAGCGTCCGCAACGTCCTCCGCCGACGCGGTTCCTGCAGTGAAGACGGAGTAACTAATCCAAGTGACTCGATGGGCCCACGCAGGACAGCTATCCTCATCGATTCCTGCTGCGATCGATGCGACTAAAGTGCCGTGCCCTTGGTCGTCGGCGTCAGTATCGAAAACATGAAAACAGCTAAAGTCGACGTTTTCATCGTTGAGGCCGCTATCGACGAGAGCGATCGCGACTGTGTCTCGAACCGCCGGCGTGATCGATGCCGATGAGCAACCTATCAACAGAAGGGCTGTGACGACAATGATTGACGTCGAAAGGAACGCGGGGCGTCTGCGGGGACCCCCTCGGAGAGAGGTCAAAACATGCGTTGCGTTGACTTCACGCGCGGAACAATTACCCCGGGCAGCGGTTCATTAAATGGCTGGTCTCGCAGGCGATACGATCCACCCGCCCATTTTCGAAACATCATTTTCCCCCCGATGCTCACGAACCAGATGTCGTGTGAAACTCAGATTGGCGGAGATAACTCGCGGCGTCAACTCCATCCGGAAATAGTCAACGGAATTTTCATGTGGGCGACGATTAAGCGGCTATTTGAGTTCCGTCCTCGCCCAGCATGGGCATCTCTCTTTTTTCGATGTCGGTGAGTACTGAGTATTTGAGGACTTGAGCACCCACTCAATCGTGCGGTTCAGCACCTACCGGTATCAGTCCCTCGACCGTGCGCGACAGTCTGTCATTTACAGCCATGCCGACTTCTACAGATCCGACCATCTCGTCATTCAGTGGGCGAAACCCTGACGCCCGACGAGCGGGTCCAACTACTCCAAATCGTCAAAGGGACGGGGACGAGCAGCTCCGACTGAGAAGGTTCCACTGCGCGCTTGTGGGCACGCCGAGGGGCGCCGTCCCTTGGTTCGTCAGCTCGCGGAGGATCTCGATGTCGCTCCTGGCACCGTCGCTAAGGCGTACAAAGTGCTTGAATCCGAGGGCTACCTCACTGCCCGCACTGGCGGAGTAACCCGGGTCAGCCGGAGCACAACGACGTCGCTCCCAGTGCTGGAAGCCCCTCGCCAACTTGCCAAGACCAGCACCCGTGCAGGCACTAGCCTGGACGGCACCATCCGCATCCTCCGTGCGATCTCGCACGAAGAATACTCCGAACCGGGACTGACCTGATGCGCTCTCAAGGCTGCCCGCACCCATGGAGTGACCTGCCGCGGGCATTTCGGACAGCGGAATTAGTGGATTCTTCTACGCTGCCAATGCTGGCTGCTGATAACCATAGTGGACTTCATTAGGCCGACGGTATCCGAGCGCGGAGTGCCGGCGTCGACAGTTATAAAACCCCTCGATATAGCGGATGACGTCGCTGCGAGCTTGCGATTTTGTGGCATACGCAGTGCGATAAACACGCTCATTCTTGAGCATCGAGAAAAAACTTTCCGCCATGCTGTTGTCCCAGCACACGCCCGTGCGGCCCATCGAGGAGCGCATCCCCAGTCTGGTCACCAAGGCCCGAAACTCGGCCGACGTGTAGACACTGCCGCGGTCGGAATGCCAGATCGCGTGTGGCTCGATCAGGGTCGTCGCAGCGGCGTTGCGGAGGGCGTCGGCGACGAGTTCGGTGCGCATATGATCGGCGATGGACCAGCCGACGACCTTCTTTGAATAGCAGTCGATGACGGTGGCCAGGTAGATGAAGCCTTGCCAGGTGTGGATGTAGGTAATATCGCCGACGAACTTCACGCCGGGGCGGTCGGCAGTGAAGTCGCGTTTGACGAGGTCGGGCATGCTCGCCGCCGCCTCGGCGTCGGCTTCGGTCGTGATCCGGAAGGGCCGTGGTTGGCAGGCTACGAGGCCGATCTGGCGCATAAGCTGCCGCACCAGCTCGGGCGAGCATTCGGTCTGTTCGGCGGCAAGGTCGGCGTGGATTCGGCGGTATCCGTAGGTGCCGTCGGACTCCTCGAAGAAGTGTTGAATGCGGACGATCAGGGCCTCTCGGCGGGCCGCAGTCGCGGACTGCGGCCGAATTGCCCAGTGGTAGAAACCGGACGTGGAGACGGCCAGCCAGAGGCACATTTTCACCACCGAATCCCCGTTGATGGGCTCAGATCTTTGGGAGTCGATGTACTCGTACTTGCTCACTACCGCTGCTCCCGCGCGAAGTAAGCGCTGGCTTTTTTCAAGAATGCGGTCTCCGCCCGCAGCTCTTGAACTTCCCGCTCGAGCTCCTTCAGACGGGCCCGTTCCGACACAGTCAGGTCCGCTTCGGTGCCGCCGTTGGCCTCGCGATATTTGTTGAGCCAGTTCCGGAGCGTCTCGGGGCCGACGCCATATGCGGTGGCGACGTCCTTGATCGGCTTGGAGGTGTTGATCACCTCACGGCACAGCTCGTCTTTGAACTCCTGGGTGAAACGCCTACGTGCTGCGGCCATGCTGATCTCTACTTTCAGTGAACCCTCATTTTAAGAGGGCCCACTGTCCGAGATATCCGCGGCAGGTCAGAGATCCCCTCTACTCTCGAGTCTTCCACACATAGAAATGCCTGTTCCAGGTCGACCAGGCTGCCCCAGTTCTCACGACTGTGGTGTCTCATAACTGACCTGTTTCGTATCGCACGAGATACAAGACCCTGACTGCCCTTTGACGCAACGCAGAGAACCGGGTCGATGCGCCAAACAGCGATCACAGAACGCCGCCACTAAGCGCTAACACTCAATCAATTCCCAGATTAATCTCGACACATCCTTGACATTCATTCTTGTGGGCGTGACCCTGCTGGCGATTGGTTAGGGCTATGCCGGGTGCGTAGAGGCGATAGATTCCATTCGGAAGGACAATCCGAACGATGGAACGCACGAGTTGCCTCCCACGCGTGTCTCACTCTCATGCCTGATGTCGGTGCTATTTCGGAGGTGATTAGCATCGCTGGTCGCCGCGCTGCTTCATGTTGCGCCTTGACCAGTCCGCTTTTGCGGAGTCGGCCCAAATCCGGCAGGCTCAGCCTTGGCACTTGAATGTCAAGTTGTTGTCGAGGGGGACAAATGCGCATTGTGGGTATTGAGCTAGAGGGTTTTCGCGGATATCTGACATCGAGTTACGTGTCGATCGATACGTTGACTGTGTTTGCCGGCAAGAATGACGCTGGAAAGAGCAGCATCCTGGAAGCTATGAGGCTGTTCCTGGACAAGGGAAAGCCGGACGTCTCTGACTATTCGGTTCATGGGCATGGAACGATTCGCATCACGTGCACATTCGCTGACCTTCCCCCTGAGCTGGTCATCGACCAGACTGCGGTGACGACCCTCCAGGATGAGAAACTCCTCGACGCTAACGGCCACTTGGTGATTAGCAAGACCTGGACCAGGGGGCGAGCCAACCCCGAGATTTTGGCGCATGCTCTACACCCGGTCGTCGATGGCGGCCCAACGCTTATCGGCCTGAAGCACGCGCAACTCAAATCCCTCGCCTCGACTCTTGATGTTGTCGCGGAGCTGGAGGATCGACGCGTGAACCTGAACTATAGGCAGGCGATCTGGCGCGCCTGGGAAGCCAAGGGGCTCTCGTCGCTGCAACCGACGATCATCCCGTTGAACTCAGAGGACGGGAAGCACGTTGCCAGCGCTCTGGAGAGTGTCTTTCCCCTGTTCCACCTCTTTCAAGCTGACCGGCTGGGGGCGGAGTCCGATGAGGTTGCCCAAGACCCAGCCAAGCTCATAGTCAAGGCCGTGCTCGATCGCCATACGGCTGAACTCACGAAGCTTACGAGCGATGTTAAGGCTGAGATTTCAGAACTTCTCCTGGAAGTCGTTGGGAAATTGGAGGAATTCGCACCAAATCTTGCGGCCAAGCTGATTCCGGCCAACCTAGACCCCGTATGGCAGAAGGCATTCTCGTCCCTACAATTTGTCGACGAGAACGATGTTCCCCTTGCGAAGCGTGGCAGCGGGACACGCAGACTGGTTCTCTTGAGCTTCTTTCGGGCGGAAGTTGAGCGAGGATATGAAGAAACGGATGAGTGGCGACGGGGCGTCATCATCGCAGTGGAGGAGCCCGAGACGGCTCTCCACCCGGATCTTCAGCGCGAAACTGTTTCCGCTCTAATTGAAGTTGCGGGGCTCGCAAACAGGCAGGTTTTGATGACGACGCACAGCTCGCACTTGGTGAGGAACATACCGATCGCAGCCGTGCGTTTCGTCGAGGAGCAGCAGGGGAAGCGCGTGTGGAGTTCCAGTGACACATCCAGCGAGCGGTTCGTTCTCCAGCAATTGAACAAGGCGATGGGGACTTTCGCGGATCACAATGTGCGTTGCTTCTTCATCGTTGAGGGCAAGAACGATATCGGCGGTCTACTGGCACTGAGCGATGCGCTACAAGCCGCCCGTCCCACTGAATATCCAGATCTTCGCCAAATGGAAACTGACGGTGAGCTTTGCTTCATACCTATCGGCGGCTGCGGCGCCGCTGCTCTTTGGGAGAGCCGCCTGTCGCCGTTTAGTAGGCCTGAGGTTCACCTTCTTGATTCCGATCGCTTGGTTGAAGGGTCGGCTCTGAAACCCGAGATATCCAAGTACCTAGCGCGCTACAACACCGACGATCACCTGTCGTCACACATGTTTGTTCTGACCCGGCGAGAGATGGAAAACTACCTCACTATTGAGGCGATCGAAGATGCTTTCAAGGGTGCAAACCCAATGTTCCCGAAACTATTCCGGGAAGCTGTCGAAGGCCACGACTGGGGATATGTCGACGTGCCGGAGACCGTCGCAAGAGTGCTTCACTCTCTCAATTCGGAGGTCGAATGGTCACTCGCTTCTGACAAGAAGCGCAGCGAGAAGGAGTCTGACGTGAAGAGGAAACTAGTCCCATGTTTCGGGCACCCGTCTGTGGCGGAGGCTCTTTTGGCCCTCGGTGCCGAGCGAGATCTTCTTTTGGCCGTTGCGACGGTGGCGGATGTGGCAGCGTGAATCCGGGGGCTTCGGCCACTACCCGCAACCAACAACTCCTTCTTGTAGCCAATGGATTCTTTGGAGCTCTTGCAGCGGAGGGCGTTGTCGAGTTCAACCCATCGATCATGGACTTTGAATTTGCGTTCGGGAAAGCCTGGCGAGCCTGGCGTTGCGCGAGCGTCTCGGAATTCCCGACGTTCGCACTGGGGAAGAATCGGTTTCGCGACGTTTTGTTCCGCGTCAGTCGATCCAGTTCTCCTTTTGCCACCTATCGTGACGGTATCGAAATGACGCCGAGTGGGCTCACGCCCCGCGAATACCTCGCAATCTGGGCGCCTGAAGTTACACCAGAAGACTGGATCGCGTTGGCCCAGCTGTATCTGTCAGGACGAGAAAGCAACAGGTGAATCTCAGCTTGATTTTGGGGCTGAGAGATGCTTTCGCCGTGAGGGAGAGCTCGGCCGACCAGGCAGGTTCGACCCAACTGTGAGGAAATCAAGAACTTGACATAATCACCACTATCGGCCGTGGTGCAAAGCGCGGACGTGTTCATTGACAGCCACAAGTGAAATACCGCACGGCCTCAAGGGGCAGTCGGTCTCATAACCTATGCGTATTAACTTGCGGGTCGCGAGACGGCAGGATGATGCGCTCGTGACGCCCTATCGCCGCCCGAAAACCGAGGCTGCCCTGCCCACATTTTGCCCACAACTCTCCAAAATCATTGTGATTCTAGAGCCCCGCCGATGATCATAGATCGTTGATTTTATGCGGGAATTGGGCCGTTGCCGGGCGCTGATTGGGACGGAGATTGGGTTCAAATCCCACCGGTACCGCCATCTTTATCCTTGATCAGATAGACTTTTGCTCACTGTGGAGTGCCGTTTTGCCCACAATTCACCCACATCATGGTGATTGACGGGCAATGTTTTGACCAGGAAGATTCGATTCCGACTGGGCTGGGCCGTCAATCTGTTGATACTCCCACTTGAATCCTCTATCGATTCTCAGGATGTGCGTTCGTCCCAGAACGGTGCGAAAACGCGTGCGGGGGGCCCAGGTCAGCGTTGTCGAAAGACAAGTTTGGGGCCAGACGCCTCCTGCAGCGGCGGCAACGAGGTACGCGACCAAGCCCATGCGATTGAGGCATTCGCTAGCACCGTGGGCTGCTGCGGCTAGTGGCCGCCGCCGAGGTTGCCGGCCAGGCGGCTGTGCAGGACGGTGCTGGCCTCGTTGAGGCCTTCGATGACGACGTGCTTGCCGTGACGTTCGTATTTGTACTTGATCGCGTCGAGCGTGGCGACGGTCGAGGCGTCCCAGATGTGGGATCCAGACATCTCGATGACGATTCGTTCCGGGTCGTCGGCGTATTCAAATTGCGTCATCATGTCGTTGCTGGAGGCGAAGAACAGCGCGCCGGTGACCGTGTAGTACGCCGTCGGCGCTTCACCAGCGACGTCGGTGACGCTCCGCTCAACCGTGGCGAGATGGGCGACGCGGCGGGCGAACGCGACCATGGCGACGATGACTCCGACGACAACGCCGATGGCGAGGTTGTGGGTGAGAACGATGACGATGACCGTGGCGACCATGACGGTGGTCTCGCTCTTGGGCATCCGCTTGAGGGTTGAGAATCGGATGCTGTGCCAGTCGAACGTAAGATACGCGACGATGATCATCACCGCTACCAGAGCAGCCATGGGCACCACGGCGAGCACGTCGCCGAGGCCGAGCACGAGCACCAGCAGGAAGATGCCGGCGAGGAAGGTGGAGATTCGGGTGCGGGCGCCGGAGGCTTTGACGTTGATCATGGTCTGGCCGATCATGGCGCAGCCGCCCATGCCGCCGAAGATGCCGGACATGACGTTGGCGACGCCCTGGCCCCAGGTTTCGCGGGTTTTGTTGGAGTGGGTGTCGGTGATCTCGTCGACGAACTTCGCCGTCATGAGGGACTCGAGAATTCCCACCAGCGCCATGCCAAGGGCGTAGGGGGCGATGATTATGAACGTGTCCCAGGTGAGGGGAACATTGGGTACGAAGAGCTCGGGCAGGCTCTGCGGGAGTTCGCCCTGGTCGCCGATGGTCGGCACGTTGATGGCGATCACGACGGTCGCAACGGTGAGTACGACGATCGCGACGAGCGGTGCCGGAATCACTTTGGTGATGCGTGGCATGACGATCATGATGATGAGGCCGGCGGCGACGAGCGGGTAGACCATGAAAGGCACGCCGAGCAGCTGGGGGAGCTGGGCGGTGAAGATGAGGATGGCGAGGGCGTTGACGAAGCCGACCATGACGCTGCGCGGGATGAACCGCATGATCTTGGCCACGCCGATCAGGCTCAGCACGATTTGGAAGATCCCGGCGAGGATGACGGTGGCGATGAAGTAGTCCATTCCGTACTCACGTGCGACCGGGGCGATGACGAGGGCGATGGCGCCGGTCGCGGCGGTGATCATGGCGGGGCGCCCGCCGACGAAGGCGATGGTGACGGCCATGACGAAGGAGGAGAACAGGCCCACGCGGGGGTCGACGCCGGCGATGATCGAAAAGGCGATCGCCTCGGGAATCAGCGCCATGGCCACGACGAGGCCGGCGAGGACCTCGCGGGTGAGCAGGCGGGGCGTGCGCAGCGCGGTGAGTACCGAGAGTTCCGCCTTGTAGCGATTTGTTGACGCGAATTTTTGAACGATGGCCATGAGGCCTCCAGGAACGGGACCTCAAGGAGAAGCCAAATGGGTGGGAGTGGGCGATCGGGCCGCCGTGGTCACGCGTCTCACAGCTGAGTGTGCGGCGTGATGAGAGTCGACCCGACAGAGCATATTTGGTCCGTCGAACCACTCAACCATCGCAACGTTACCTTAACGTAAGAGTTAAATGTCCCGTTGCGTAGAAATAGGTCGGTCCTCGCCATGTGGCGAGGACCGACCTATTCAGGCTGAGGCGTGCGGGTGGTTAGTGACCCGTGCCCATGTTTCCGGCGAGGCGTGCGTGCAGCAGGGTGCTGGATTCGTTGAGTCCTTCGATGGTCACGACCTTGTCGTGACGCTGGTATTTGTACTTGATGTCGTCGAGGGTGGCGACTGTTGACGCATCCCAGATGTGTGAGTTCGTCATGTCGATGACGATGCGGTCGGGGTCGTCGAGGTAGCTGAACTGAGTTTTCAGATCGTTACTCGAGGCGAAGAAGAGGGCGCCGGTGACGGTGTAGTAGGCGATCGGACCATCGTCGTCGACGGTGAGGCTGCGTTCGACCTGGGCGAGGTGGGCGACGCGTCGGGCGAAGGCGACCATGGCGATGACGACGCCGATGACGACGCCGACCGCGAGGTTGTGTGTCGCGACGACGGCGACGACGGTGAAGACCATCACGGTCGTCTCGCTCTTGGGCATCCGCTTCAGAGTGCTGAGACGGATGCTGTGCCAGTCGAAGGTCAGCACGGACACGATGATCATGACCGATACCAGTGCGGCCATGGGGACAACGGATAGCACGGGGCCCAGTCCGAGCACGAGCACGAGTAGGAAGATGCCGGCGAGGAAGGTGGAGATGCGGGTTCGGGCACCGGAGGCCTTGACGTTGATCATCGTCTGGCCGACCATTGCGCAACCACCCATGCCGCCGAAGAAGCCGGAGAGCATGTTGGCAACGCCTTGCGCCCAGGACTCGCGCGTCTTGTTGGAGTGCGTGTCCGTGCTCTCATCGACGATCTTGGCGGCCATCAAGGATTCGAGAATACCGACCATTGCCATGCCGAGTGCGTAGGGGGCGATGATCAAGAAGGTGTCCAGGTTGATCGGGACATCGGGGAAGAACAGTTGCGGAAGCGTCTTGGGCAGTTCGCCCTGATCCCCAATTGTCGGCACGTTGATCGAGACGACGACGGTGAGGATGGTCAGCACGACGATTGCCACGAGGGGGGCGGGGACGACCTTGGTGATGCGTGGCATGACGACCATGATGATGATGCCGACCGCGACGAGCGGGTAGACCATGAAGGGAACGCCGAGGAGCTGGGGCAGCTGCGAGGTGAAGATGAGGATGGCGAGGGCGTTCACGAAGCCGACCATGACGCTGCGGGGGATGAAGCGCATGATCTTGGCGACGCCGAGAAAGGCGAAGATAATCTGGAATACGCCACCTAGAATCACGGTGGCGATGAAATATTCGATGCCGTAATCGCGGGCGACGGGGGCGATGACCAGCGCAATAGCGCCGGTGGCGCCGGTGATCATGGCGGGGCGGCCGCCGAGGAACGCGATGGCCACGGCCATGACGAAGGTGGAGAAAAGGCCGACGCGCGGGTCGACGCCGGCGATGATGGAGAAGGCGATTGCCTCGGGAATGAGGGCCATTGCCACAACGAGGCCGGCGAGCACCTCCCGGGTGAGGATGCGCGGTGTGCGCAGAGCTTTCATCACGGTGGGATCGGCTTTGTACCGATTCTTTTCCGTGGTCTTTTCAATGATGGCCATGGGGCCTTCCTGGAGCGGGACACACGAGTGGTGTCGAATGAATAGAGAAGTGAGTGTGGGCGCCCCGTCGCGCACCTCCACCAGTCATCAGGGACAATGGTGGGAGAGTGTGGCTCACATGACAATGTCAGCCAACTTCTGCAACACTACTCTAACGTTAGGGTTGATTGCTAATCCGCTCGAGAAAGGTATCGACTATGACTTCCCAGGCCACCGCGGGCACCATGCACATTGGAGAGCTCGCCGAGAAAACCGGCCTCTCCCTGCGCACCATTCGTCATTACGACGAAATCGGGCTGCTCAAGGCGTCTGGTCGTACCGAGGGCGGTTTTCGCCTCTACACCCAGGAAGATCATTCTCGGCTGATCCTCATTCGCCGCATGAAGCCGCTGGGGTTCTCTTTGGAAGAGATGATGGCGTTGTTGAAGATCATCGACACGCTGCAGGGCGGCGTGGCTGGCTCGGACAATCCCGATGTGCGCGCAGAGCTTGACACCTTCATTGCGCAAGCGGTGGAGCGTCGGCAAAAGCTCCAGGACCAGCTGGGGATGGCCGACGAGTTTCTTGAGGTTCTGCGCACCCAGTAGGGCCGCGCGCCCGAGTTAGGCGCGCTGGGGAGGTCGGACGAAGAGGGCGACGCCGAGAATAAGTAGGGGAATCAGTGCCAGTGCCAGCGCCGGCGTGGTGAAGCTGCCGGTCAGGTCGAATCCGAGCGAGAGCGCTACCGGGCCGAAGGCCGTCGAGGCGAGGCCGATTGCCGTGGCCACTCCTCGGATGCTGCCGATATGTGCCAAGCCGTAGTACCGCACATAGGAGGCCGCTTCCATGCCGCGCAGGCTGCCGCCGGCGGCACCGAGAATGAGCCCGTAGACGATGGCCGCCAGGCCGCTGGTCACCCAGGGCAGCATGACCAGGGCCGCGGCGAGCGTAATCATGGAAAACGCGATGAAAATTTTGGGGCTGACCCGGTCGACGAGGCTTCCCGTGAACAGGGTTGCCAAAATCCCGGTCACGGTCTGGGGGAGAAAGTTCGCCGCTGCTTCGAGCGGGGTCAGGCCCTGGGCGCCGAGAATGGCGATTTGGTGAAAGGCCAGCGCGGTGGTCAGCATGCCCGAGGTTGCCAGGCTCGCGGCGATCACCCAGAACATCCCTGAGCGGATCGCCTCGGGTAATGTCCAGGATTCCTTCTGGATGGTGAGCTGAGCCGTGGACGGCGTCGATTCCGGGTCGACGGCCGGAGCGCGCCCAGGAAAGACGAATGCCAGCGGAATGACCACCGCGGCCACCGCGACGGCCTCCCATCGCCAGGCGTCGTAAATGCCAACGGATGCGATCAAACGTTCCACAAAGATCGGCGCGAGTGAGATTCCAGCGGAGCCGATGGCGCTCGTGATTCCCAGGGCAAGTCCGCGCCGATGATGGATGGCGCGGGCGACCGCGGTGGTCGCGGCCAGGGTGAGTGCGCCTTGGCCAGCCATGCGCACTCCGGTGAAGCCGGCGGTGAGCCCGATGACTTCTCCGACGAAGCTGAAGGCTAGAAGAATAACGGCAAACCCGAGGCCGATCACGACCGTGACGGACCGTGCTCCCCATCGATCCAGCGCCCGCCCAATAAATGGCTGCACGGACGCGCCGGCGAGCGTGCCGATCAGATAGCTGAGCGACACGTCTGTTCGTGACAGCCCCAGGTCGCCGATGAGGGGATCGGTGAAGACGGAAAGACCCGCTGTCTGGCCGGGGGCCGTCATGACCGAGATGAGCCCGGCGGCACCGATGAGGGCGAGCCACGACCAGGAGATTCGTGGGCGTGAGCGAGGCGCTGAGTGGCGACCGGACGGTGCGGGGGAGGTGGGGGACTGTGGTGCGGGAGACGACACGGAAACTTTCACAAAAAATGGGGCTCGCGGCGCGCTGCCAAGGCGCTGGCCACGATGCCGAGAGACGCGCGTCTGGAAGGTTCGAATTAGTCCGAGTGCTGGGCGACACGCAAGCCCACCTACACTCTACTCTCACGTGAGAGGAAGGTGCATGACATCGGAAAGGAGACGGCCCGTAATTCACACTCTTCCCTTACGTTACGGTAGAGTTGCTGGAGGTGGTCGAGGAACCACCGATCGGTCCCTGACCGAACCTAGACCCAACTTTCCCCGTTCAAGGTTCCCGAGAGGAGCACACCATGTTTATTCATCCCCTCGCTCGTACCGACCAGCACCTGATTCAGGATTTCATGCTGACCAAGATCACCCTCCTGCTGGCCCGCCACGCGGAACATGCGGAGTGGGAATTTGAGCTCGCGGCAATGGATGACCAATCCCGCGAAGGATCGTCTCAGGGACATTCCTTCCTCTTCATCTACACCGTCGCGCGGTACTACGTCGCGGTCACGCGCGCTCACGCGCACTCCAACGACTCCGAGACCGGACCCGACCGCGACGATTCAACATTCTTCGGCGACTTCAGCGATGCTGTCGCCAGCAACGACCCGAAACGAGCGTTGACGCGGTGGTTCTCCACCGACTTCAGCGCTGAAACCGACATCGCCGCACCGGCAATCCGGCAGCTCGCCTTTGAATTCCTCGACCGGCTCACCGTGCCGACCCCGGATTTCATCGCCAGCGACGTAGCCGATTTCCTACCCGACCCTTACGAAACAGACCCGTCCGTGGGCTGACGCCCGCGCCCCAAGAAAAGAGCTCCATGAGCACCCATCCACTCTCCCTCACGACGCCCCCGGCACTTCCAGCGCACGGCCTGCGCATCATCCCGCTCGGCGGGCTCGGCGAAATCGGCCGCAACATGACCGTGTTCGAGCACAAAGGCAAACTCCTCATCGTCGACTGCGGGCTGTTATTCCCGAAAGATATCCAGCCGGGCATCAACGTGATCCTGCCTGACTTCTCGATCCTGCGTGACCGCCTCGACGACATCGAAGCCATCGTCCTCACCCACGGTCACGAAGACCACATCGGCGCTGTTCCCTACCTGCTCAAAGAGCGCGGCGACATCCCCGTCATCGCTTCCAAACTGACCCTCGCCTTCGTCGGGGCAAAATTTCAGGAACACCGCCTGCATCCCCCGGTCGTGGAAGTCAAGGAGGGCGAACGCCGCTCTGTTGGTCCCTTCGACCTCGAATTCCTGGCCGTGAACCATTCCATCCCCGACGGCCTTGCCATCGGCATCCGCACGGAAGCCGGACTGGTCGTGCACACCGGCGACTTCAAAATGGATCAGTTCCCCCTCGACAACCGGCTCACCGACCTGCCTGGCTTCGCCCGGCTCGGCGACGAAGGCATCGACCTGCTGCTGATCGACTCGACTAACGCCGTTGTGCCCGGATTCACCACACCCGAAGCCGACATCGGCCCCGCCATCGACACTGTGTTTCGCACCGCGCCGCGACGGATCATTGTCTCCAGCTTCGCCAGCCACGTCCATCGCATCCAACAGGTGATCGATGCGGCTGCACGCCACAACCGCAAGGTGGCCTTCGTCGGCCGATCCATGGTGCGCAACATGGGTATGGCCGCTGAACTGGGGTATCTGCACGTCCCGAAGGGACTTCTCGTCGACGTCAAGGCGCTGGAGCGAATGAAGGACGACAAGGTCGTTCTCGTCTGCACCGGCTCGCAGGGCGAGCCCATGGCTGCCCTGGCCCGCATGGCGAACCGCGAACACACGATCCGCATCGGAGACGGCGACACCGTTCTGTTGGCCAGTTCGGTCATTCCCGGGAACGAAAACTCCATCTATCGCGTCATCAACGGGCTGACTCGCTGGGGTGCCAACGTCGTGCACAAGGCCAACGCGAAAGTCCACGTGTCCGGGCACGCGAGCGCGGGCGAACTCGTCTACTGCTACAACGTCATGCGCCCCACCAACGTGATGCCTGTCCACGGTGAATGGCGCCACCTGACCGCCAATGCGGATCTGGCTGTGCGCACCGGAATCAGTCAAGACCGCGTTCTCGTCGTCGAAGATGGCGTCGTGGTCGACCTGGTGGACGGACGCGCCACCATTGTGGGCCGAGTGCCGGCCGAGTATGTGCTGGTCGACGGCATGACCGTCGGAGGAGACGCGGCCGAAGCGATGGAAGACCGCCGACTCCTGGCAGAAGACGGTGCCATTACCGTCCTCGGCATTCTTAACACCGAGACGGGACGGCTGGCCGAGCCGGTGGAGTTCATTTCCCGCGGTTTCAATCATGATGCCGACTGGGCGCGCAACGCCGCTCAGGTCATCGACGAGGCTATGGTCACAGCAAACAAGAGCAACGCGCTGGACGCCGCCGCCCTCGAGCGCCTCCTTTCTGAGAGCGTGACCCGGTGGATGCAACGCAAGTATCGGCGCAGCCCGGTAATCACGTCGGTCGTTGTTGACGCCTAGTCGGCACCGATGATGCACTCGGATGCGGGACGGCGGATGCTGATCCGCGAGTCCTGGCAGCGCTCCCTGCGCGAGAGACTCTCGCCAGATGCTGCCGCGACGAGCGTTGACTTGGCCGCCGATGGCTTGCGGGATTTGCGGAATGGACATCCGTTGGCCGATGTATTGCCCGTGGTGCACAATCTGCTGATTCGACACGCCGTTGATGCCGGACTCATCGTGGCCGTGAGCGATGAGCGGGGCCGACTACTGTGGGTGGACGGCGACCATGCTGTGCGGCGCCGCGCCGAAGCCATGCGTTTCGTTGAGGGCACCGACTGGTCGGAACGGACCCGGGGCACCAACGCGCCCGGCACCGCCCTGGCGACACGGCAATCAGTGCAGATTCATCAAGATGAGCACTTCACCCGCCTCGCGGCATCGTGGAGTTGCACGGCAGCTCCCGTGCGGGACCCCACCACGCGGGCGCTGCTGGGCACGATTGACATCACCGGTTTCGACCATGCCGTCGCACCACAAACACTGCCGATGGTGGAGGCTGCCGTGGCGGCGATTGAAGCCGAACTGCGCCTCATCGCGTTGAAACAACCGGAGAAGCACACCCGACTTCAACGCACGGGACCCAGCGCTGATGCCAAACTCGTGGAAATGCGCGTTCTCGGCCGCGATCACGGGCAGGTGGCGGTGGGAAACCACACGGGAGAATTGCGCCCGCGCCACGCCGAGATACTCGCACTGCTGGCCTGGCATCCGCAGGGGTTGTCGGCTGAACGCCTCACTATTCTGCTGCACGAGCACACCGTGTCGGTGGACCATGTCCGCGCCGAGATGGTGCGCCTGCGGAAGCAGCTCACCCGGCTGGCACCCGGTATCATCATCGAGTCCCAGCCGTATCGGTTGCGGATGCCGGTCGCTTTGGACGCCCGTGAGGTGCTGGATCTGCTGGATCGGGGCGCTCATCGGGCGGCGTTGGCCAAATATCACGGCGCGGTGCTACCCAGTTCCGTCGCGCCGGGCATCGTTGACATGCGCTCCGAAGTGAGCGGTCAACTCCGGCAAGCCCTCCTCAGCGATGCATCCGCCGACCTGCTGCTGGCCTATGCACGCACGGACGAAGCTCACGACGATGCCCAAGTGTGGCAGGCCTGCCTTGACCGGCTGCCGTCACATTCCGCCAAACGAGCAGGCGTCATTGCCCGGCTGACCACGATTAGTGCCGAGATCGGCACGCCGGCCCGGTTTTAGCCGGTGCAGGCGGTTCGCGGGCAACATCGGGCTACCCCTTGGCAGCCCTACCGCTCGTAGCCTTAAAACAACAGCCCGGCATGGTCTCTTCAGAAGAGCCCCGGCACACGGCACCACCCGACGCAGGCGTCGATTCAACTCTGACGCAGCCGTCGACAAGAGGAGTTATATGACTATTTATCCCGCCCCCGGGACTCCGGGCGCTTCCGTCACCTTCAAGCCCCGGTACGAAAACTGGATCGGCGGAGAGTGGATCAAGCCCGTCAAGGGCCAATACTTCGACAACGTGTCGCCCGTCAATGGCAAGTCCTTCACCGAGGCGGCCCGCGGAACGGTGGAAGACATTGAATTGGCGCTGGATGCCGCGCACGCCGCCGCACCAGCCTGGGGCAAGACCAGTGCGGCCGAGCGTGCCGCCGTGCTCAACCGCATCGCCGACCGGATCGACGCCAACCTCGAACTTCTCGCCGTGGCGGAGACCTGGGACAACGGCAAGCCCGTTCGCGAGACCCTCGCCGCCGACATCCCCCTCGCCGCCGACCACTTCCGCTATTTTGCCGCCGCCATTCGCTCCCAGGACGGCGATCACGCCGAACTCGACGGCGACAACGTGGCCTACCAATTCCACGAACCGCTCGGCGTGGTCGGGCAGATCATTCCGTGGAACTTTCCCATCCTGATGGCATCCTGGAAGCTCGCTCCCGCCATCGCCGCCGGTAACGCCATCGTGCTCAAACCAGCCGAGCAAACCCCCGTGTCGATTCTCGTCCTGATGGAGCTGCTCGCCGACATCCTGCCCGCCGGCGTCATCAACGTTGTCAACGGCTTCGGCCAAGAAGCCGGAGCCGCCCTGGCCGCGTCAACGCGCATCCGTAAGATCGGATTCACCGGATCCACCCCGGTCGGGCGCCTCATCCTCAAGGCCGCCAGCGCCAACATCATCCCCACGACCGTCGAGCTCGGCGGCAAGAGCCCGAACATCTTCTTCGACGATATCGACGCGAAGCGTGACGCCTTCTATGACAAAGCGCAAGAAGGTTTTGCCCTCTTCGCCTTCAACCAGGGCGAGGTCTGCACCGCACCCACCCGTGCTCTCGTGCAGAAATCCATGTATGCCACCTTCGTGGGTGACGCCGTCCAGCGCACCGCGAAAGCGATCCAGGGCAACCCGCTCGACACCGCAACCCAGGTGGGCGCGCAGGTCAGTGCTGAACAGCTGGAACAGATCCTGGGCTACATCGAAATCGGAAAGCAGGAGGGCGCCACGCTGCTCCTCGGCGGGAAGCAGGTTGACCTGGGCGGAGACCTTTCCGGAGGTTTCTACGTCGAGCCCACCATCTTTGAGGGCACCAACGATATGCGTATCTTCCAGGAGGAGATTTTCGGGCCGGTGCTGGCCGTCACGAGCTTCGACGACTACGACGATGCGATTGCAATTGCCAACGACACCGAGTTTGGTCTCGGCGCCGGGGTCTGGTCGCGCAACGGCAACATCACCTACCGTGCTGGCCGGGATATTCAGGCTGGTCGAGTCTGGGTCAACAATTACCACACGTATCCGGCCGGAGCCGCGTTTGGTGGCTACAAGAACTCGGGCATCGGCCGTGAGAACAACAAGCTGGCCCTCGGCCACTACCAGCAGACCAAGACTCTGCTGGTGTCTTATTCCGAGGATGCATTGGGGCTGTTCTAAGCGATAGTTAAAGACAACCGGCCCGGCGCACCACGTGTGCCGGGCCGGTTGTCTCGCTGACAAAATGATGACAGGGGCGATGACAGAGGTGGTTAGTGCCTCGGTCGCACCGCAGCGTCGCCGGGTTCTGCCGCGACCGACGGGCTGAGACTCTCCAAAACCAGATCCGGGAGTTCCCGGGAGACGGCCTGCAGGCGCCAGGGTGTGCTGAACAGAGCAAGTAGCGTGTTGTCGGAGCGAGTGAGGACTTCCACTTGACGCAATGATCCCAGCCGTCCTGCGCCGACCGGATCGGTGCGCCGGGCAACTTGGTAGGGCAGTTCCTCCATGCGGATGTCAGCGCCGAAGTCGTGCGTCATGCGTTCCTCCACGACGTCGAATTGCATCGGTCCCACGGCGCCGAGCACGGGAGCCTGGTCGCCACGCAGGTCGGAGCGCATCACCTGGATGACCCCTTCATGGTCAAGCTGGTCGATTCCGCGACGAAATTGCTTGTGTTTGCTGGTGTCGACGGGGCGCACAGCTCGAAAGTACTCGGGAGCGAAGACCGGCAGTGGCGGGTATTCGACGGCCTCGGAATCGTAGAGTGAATCACCCACGCGCAGGCTGGCGGCGTTGATCAATCCCACGATGTCGCCGGGCCAAGCCTGCTCCGCCATGGTGCGCTCCCGCCCGAACATCTGTTGGGCATATTTCGTCGCGAACGGGCGTCCGGTCGACGCCTGAGTCAGGACCATTCCGCGGCGGAACCTGCCCGAACACACACGCACGAAGGCGACATGGTCGCGGTGCGAAGCGTTCATACCGGACTGAACCTTGAAGACGAATCCGGAGAAGTCGCCGTTGACGGGCCGTCGTCGACCGGTGCTGTCGGCCCGGGCGAGAGCGGGCGGTGCGAACTCGACGAGAGCGTCGAGCAGCTGGTGGACACCGAAGTTGAGCACGGCAGCGCAGAAGAGCACGGGCGTGGTCGCCGCGCGAAGAAAGCGGGCTTCGTCATGATCTTGCCCTTCGGCATGGAGCAGGGCGGATTCCTCGGCAGCGGTAGTCCAGTCCGGGCCGAGTTCGGCGGCAGCAGCTGTCGCTGTGGTTCGGGTTTCGATCGCGGTGGTCGCGCCTCCCGGGGTGCGGGTGAAACGAACGAATCCGGGGGATTGGCGATCCAGGACGCCGTGGAATTGGCCGGCCGGCCCGACGGGCCAGGTCAGCGGCGTGGGGATCAGCCCGGTGCGGTCATGGATCTCGTCCATCAGATCGAGGGCGCTCTTTCCGGGCCGGTCCCATTTATTGATCACGGTGATCACGGGCAGGCCGTGTTGGCGGCAGACCTCGAATAACTTCATCGTTTGCGCTTCGAGGCCTTTGCTGGCATCGACGAGCATGACGGCCGCGTCAACGGCGGACAGCACCCGAAAGGTGTCTTCGGAGAAATCGGCGTGCCCGGGGGTGTCAACAAGATTGATCACGGTGTCGCGGTAGTCGAACTGGATCGCGGCGGACGTTACGGAAATACCGCGGGCTTGCTCCATGGCCATCCAATCGGACACGGTGCCGCGTCGGCCCGCTTTGCCGTGTACGGCACCGGCACGATCGATGGCATGCGCGTGGAGCAGGAGAGCTTCGGTGAGGGTGGATTTGCCGGCATCGGGGTGAGAGATGACGGCGAAGGTGCGCCGTTTGTATGCCTGGCCGAGGATATCGAGGTTCGAGGCGGCGGGTGGGAGGTGATGGGTCATGGGGTTCCTGTCTGTGCATTTTCTCCTGTCTGGGCATATACCTGCGGCGCGCTCAGAGGCTCCGCAGCAGTTCGACGAACCCGCTGGCGACCCGCACTTGTTCTCGGAGGGAGCGTTCTCGGGCTTCGATATCGCTGATCAGGATGGCGAGATCACGCCGGATTGTTGACACTGTCCCGTCCGGGTCGGAGTCGACCAGATCCAGTGTCGCCAGGGCCTCCTTGATTTCCGGATGGGTGAGAGACAACGCTCGGAGGCTGCGGATGATGCGTGCCCGGTCGAGGTCGGCCGGGGCATAGAGCCGATAGCCGGAATCGCTGCGCCCTGACGCTTGCAAAATGTGGATCTCGTCGTAGTGCCGCACGGTGCGCTGGGACAGCCCAGTCCGTTCGGCGAACTCACCGATAAGCATGAATGCCACCTCGTCTCGTACGTGAATGATCGTACATCTCTACTCTAACGTAAGAGTAGAGTTAGTGGTAATAGACATGAGGCATGTATGACCAACGCACCCCTGAACCACCCCTGGACGCGCTATGTCGCGCTCGGCGACTCTTTTACCGAAGGCATCGGTGACCCCGAACCAGACAGTGTGGGCGGGAATAGAGGTTGGGCGGACCGGGTCGCCGACGTTCTCAGCGAGGGCACACCGAATTTCCGCTACGCCAACCTTGCCGTGCGCGGCAAGGTTCTCAGCCAGATCAGCGACGAGCAGGTCGCCCCGGTGCTGGCGTTGCGCCCGGATCTAATCACCATCTCCGCCGGCGGCAACGACGTCATTCGCCCCGGCGCCGACCCGGACGATATCGCGGCTCGCTTCGACGATGTCATCTCACGGCTCTCCCGCGACGGCGCCACCATCGTGCTGTTCACCGGACCGGACCTCGGGTTCTCACCATTTTTTCGAGGCATGCGGGGAAAGGTCGCGATCTACAACGAGAACCCGCGTGCCGTGGCGACCCGGCACGGGTGCCTCGTCGCTGATCTCTGGTCGTTGACGCCGATTCAGGATGCCGCTATGTGGGCTCCGGATCGGCTGCACTTCAACCCCTCGGGCCACCACACGATCGCCCGCAGCGTTCTGAGTACCCTCAAGGTCGAGAACTCTTTGCAGGAATCCCGGGTTGAACCGCTCCCCGCCCCGTCCTGGCGGAGTGCACGAACGAGCGATGTCGCGTGGGCTCGCACGTATCTGGTGCCGTGGGTGATTCGCCGCGCTCGGCACCAGTCGTCGGGCGATCACATTCTGCCCAAACGCCCCGAGGCCAGCCCGCTGGGCCGGCCTCGGATCTAGCTGGTGTTCGGTGGTTACTCTGCGGCCTTGACCGCGTGGCCACCGAACTGGTTGCGCAATGCTGCGACGGCCTTCATCGCGGGGGAGTCGTCCTGGCGCGATTCGAATCGGGCAAAGATTGACGCGCTGATGGCGGGAACAGGCACGGCGTTGGCCAGTGCCTCTTCGATGGTCCAGCGTCCTTCACCGGAATCGTCGACGTACCCTTCGATGCTGGCCAGGGCCGGGTCTTCTTCCAGGGCCTGAACTAAAAGCTCGAGCAGCCAGGACCGGACGACGGTTCCGCGCTGCCAGGCTTTGAACGTTCCGGGAACGTTTTTGATGATGTCGTCTCGTTTGGCCAGCAGCTCGTAGCCTTCGGCGTAGGCCTGCATGAGGGCGTATTCGATGCCGTTGTGCACCATTTTGGCGTAGTGACCGGCGCCGACTTCGCCGGCGTGCACGAAGCTTTCTTCGCGCGGGCCGGCCGGGCGGAGGGCATCGAAGACCGGCATGAGCCGGTCAACGGATGCCGCGCTGCCGCCGACCATGAGGGCGAAGCCGTTCTCCTGGCCCCAGACTCCGCCGGAGACGCCGGCGTCGAGGTAGTCGATGCCCTTGTCTGCGAGCAAGGCGGCGTGCACGAAGTCGTCGCTGAAGCGGGAATTGCCACCGTCAATGACCAGGTCGCCGGCGCCGAGGAGCTCGCCGACCTCGGTGATGACGGTCTTGGTAATAGCGCCGGAGGGGACCATCACCCAGACCGTCTTGGGTGAGGGAAGGGCGTCGACGAGGTCTTGCAGTGTTGCGACGTCGGTGACGTCGGGGTTGCGGTCGTAGCCGGTGACCTCCACGCCGTTGTCGCGGAGGCGGGTGCGCATGCTGGCGCCCATTTTGCCGAGGCCGATCAGGCCGATGTGCATGGTCATGGTGCTCATTTCAGTTGTGTCATTTGGAATTGGGGGAGTGCTGGCGCATGGTCCTGATCAAGCGTAAGCAACAGGATCGACGGCCGCGGGTATGCGTGCGAATTCGGTGGACCCTGATCCGCTTTCGCTGCTGATGAGCTGCGCGAGACCGCTGGTGATCACGTCACCGTAGAGGGTGTCCGCACCTTGGTGGCGGAGTTCTTCGGTGAGGCATTCCAGGAGGCTGCGGCGGGGCAGGGAGACGTCTTGGGCGGGCTGATCCGGTTGGCGGAGCAGTGCCGGTTCCGGGAGGGGGCGATGCAGGTCAACGACGCCGGTCGCGCTATGCAGTCGCACCCGATAAATTCCGGCGGCACCGAATTCCCGACGACTCGTCGACAGCTTCACGGGGGCCTGGAGTTGGAGGGTCAGCCAGGCGGCCAAAAGAACAGCGGAGGACGAATCGTCCGCGCCCTCCACGTCCACGTGGGTGACCACGGCGGATGCGGGTGGATCGAGCACAGCGGCGAGTTGGTTGCGCCACAGCGTCAGTCGGGTCCAGGCCAGATCGGAGTCCCCAGGGGTGTAGCCCAGGGATAACCGGGAGAGGTACTCGGCGGGCGCGGGTTGCGCGCGCGAATCTGTGATTCGACGCACCGCGATCCGCCCCAGAGCGGACTGCGCCACACGTTCGGGTGCTTGCCCCGGCCACCAGGCGATGACGGGTGCATCCGGTAGGAGTAGCCCGGTGACTAGGGCTTCCTGGTCGTCCGCTGCGGTGCCGTAGGCGGTGAGCAGGATGACTTCGCTGGGGCCGGAGTCGCCGCCGAGACGAATCTCTCCATCGAGGCGGGGAACGCCGGGTTCGGAGTTCACGACGGTGGAGAGCACGATGACGCGCAGCGGGTGTTCCCGCGCGGCGCCCTCGGCAGCGATGATGGCTTCCTCGGCGGTTCCGGGTTCGGTGGCAATGACCAGGGTCAGTACCCGGCCCAGAGCCGACGAGCCGGCAGTGTCCCGAATGGTCACGAGTGCCTTGTTGAGCGCGCTGACGGTGGTGTTGGGGTAGTGGTAGATCACGGGCGCCTCCAGGCTCGGCCGTCGCGTTGCATCATGAGTTCAGCGGAGACGGGCCCCCAGGTGCCGGACCGGTACAGCTCGGGCTGGCCTTGGCTGGCCCAGAACTTCTCGATCGGGTCCAGAATCTTCCAGGACAGTTCGACTTCGCGGTGACGGGGAAACAACGGCGGATCGCCGAGGAGTACGTCGAGGATGAGGCGTTCGTACGCTTCGGGGCTGGCCTCGGTGAAGGCATGACCATAGCTGAAGTCCATGGTGACGTCCCGCACCTGCATCGTGGCGCCGGGCACCTTTGATCCAAATCGGAGGGTGACTCCTTCGTCGGGCTGCACTCGAATGACGAGGGCGTTCTGGCCTAAACCCGACGAGGCGCTGTCGCCGAAAAGGTGGTCTGGCGCTGTTTTGAAGATCAGGGCGATTTCGGTGACTCGGCGCCCCAGGCGTTTCCCTGCTCGGAGATAAAAGGGGACCCCTTGCCACCGTCGGGAACCCACCTCGAGCCGCATGGCCGCGTAGGTTTCGGTGGTGGACAACGGATTCATGCCGGACTCGTCGCGAAATCCGGGAACGTGTTCGCCGCCCTGCCATCCGCTGGTGTATTGACCGCGCGCTGTACTGGCGGCGAAGTCGGCGGGCAGGGTGACTGCCGCCAACACTTTTTCTTTCTCCGTGCGCAGGTCGTGCGCGTCGAAGGAGACGGGCTCCTCCATCGCCGTGAGCGCCAGGAGTTGCAGGAGGTGGTTTTGGATCACGTCGCGAGCTGCCCCGATGCCGTCGTAATACCCCGCGCGACCACCGATGCCGATATCTTCCGCCATGGTGATTTGCACGTGATCGACGTACTTGGCATTCCACAAGGGTTCGAACAGCTGATTGGCGAACCGCACGGCCAGAATGTTCTGGACGGTTTCCTTGCCGAGGTAGTGATCGATGCGAAAGATGGAATCGGCTGGAAAGGTCGACTCGACAATGTCATTGAGTTCCCGGGCCGTCTCGAGGTCGCTCCCGAAGGGCTTTTCAATGACTACCCGCCGCCAGGCGTCATCCACCTGGTCGGCCAGACCGGCCGCGCGCAGCTGTTGGGTGACGATCGGAAAGGCGTGCGGTGGAATGGACAGGTAGAACGCATGATTGCCGTGTGTGTGGCGGGTGGCGTCGACCTCGTCGATGGTGTCTTTCAGACGTGCAAAGGCGGAGGCGTCGTCGAAGTCGCCGTGCACAAAACGCATGCCGGCCACCAGCTGGTTCCAGATGGTCTCGTCGAACGGCGTGCGGGCGTACTGTTTGACGGCATCGTAGGCCACGCGCTCAAAATCCTGATCTGCGCTGTCTGGTCGGGCGAAACCGACCAGGGCGAAGCCGGGCGGGAGCAGATCCCGATGGGCCAGATCGTAGATCGCCGGCAGCAGCTTCTTGCGTGACAAGTCGCCGGTGATGCCAAAAATGATCAGGGTGCTCGGCCCGGCAATTCGATTGAGACGCTGATCATCCGCTCGGCGCAGCGGGTTGCTGAGTTCAGTGAGTGTCACCGGCTCAGCTCAGTGCCGCTATGAGCGTTGGCAGGTTCGCCTGCGGCGCGGTCAGATTCAGGGTGAGTACCGGGCGGTCCTGACCGGCGAGCACGGCGGCATCACCGGCGGCCTGTGCGGTGATCAGCTGACCGAACGTGAACGGGCGACGCGGGATCGCCAGGTCGTTCTCGGACACCGTCGTGATCTGCAGGAACACTCCGGTGGGAGTGCCCCCCTTGTGGTACTGGCCGGTGGAGTGCAGAAAACGGGGTCCCCATCCAAACGTGACGGGGCGACGCGCTTTGGCGGCGAGCAGGTCGCGCAGACCCTCGAGCTCGGGCACCGCCAGCCGGTTCGCGTAGGCGTGGATCGCGATGTACCCGTCGTCACCGACGTGGGAGAGCAGGGCGTCTATGGTGCCCTTCACCGTGGTGGCTGTGCCGAGGAGGTCGTCGGATCCACGAACGTCGATTCCGCCCAGGGATAGCGCGGGGACGGCCACATTCGGTTGACCATCCAGCAGCCCGCGGGAGGCAACTTTTGCGGCCTCAACGTCGGGCTGATCGAAGGGATTGATCCCCAGGAGGCGGCCGGCAATGACGGTGGCGTATTCCCAGACCAGCATCTGAGCGCCGAGGGGGCCACTCATGACGATGTCGTGATTGCGTGCCCGATCATAGGTGGTGGCGTCGTCGACCAGGCGCACGAACTGCACGTCGGGCAGATGCATGGCGTCGGTCAGGTCGAGTTCGGGAGCGTTGACGTTCAGCACGACAGGGAGAATGCCGCGTCCAATTTTGCCGGTGGATTCGCTAATGAGCTGTTCGGCCCAGTCGGCGAAGCCCACCGTGCGGGAGCCATCGGAGATGAAAGCCAATTTGTCGCGCAACGGTGTCGTTCCGGCGATGGCCGCGCCGAGGATGAGCGCCGGGTTGTCGGCGGCATCGCGGGCCAGCGTGGGCGCGATCGCTTCAGCGTCGTCCAGGAGCTGGACGATGTCGGCGCCGGCGAGACCGGAGGGGACCAGGCCGAACGCGGTCAGTGCGGAGTAGCGACCGCCGACGGTCGGGTCGGCGTTGAATACCCGATAGCCGGCTTCCCGTGCACTCAAATCGAGCGGCGATCCCGGATCGGTGACGATGATGATGCGTTCGGTCGGATCGATTCCGGCCTGTTCGAATGCGAATTCAAAGACACGCTTTTGGCTGTCGGTCTCGACCGTTCCACCAGACTTGGACGAAATGACGACAGCGGTGGTGGTGAGCCGGTCGGCCAGGGCTGCCAGAACCTGGTCGGGATCGGTCGCGTCGAGCACGGTCAGTTCGACACCGGCCGAGCGTGTGATGGTTTCGGGAGCGAGTGACGAGCCGCCCATCCCGCCGAGGACGATGTGGGTGATGCCGGCCGCACGCAGGCTGTCGCGCAGAGCCAGGATCTCGGGGACGAGAGGCCGTGACACGGTCGCGGCCTCGGTCCAGCCGAGACGAACGGATGCTTCCGCTTCGCTGTCCGGCCCCCACAAGGTGACGTCGGTCGCTCTGATGCGGGATGCGACTCGATCGGTGATGAGCTGCGGGATGACGTCGCGTCCGGCCCAGGCCGGCTCGCCGGTGACAAGAATCGTGACGGTCACTTGGCTGCCTCCAGTGCGACACGCACCGTTTCGAGGAGTTCGTTCCAGGACGTCGTGAATTTCTCGACGCCTTCACGCTCGAGCAGTGCGGTGACTTCGGGGTACGAGAGGCCGAGAGTATCCAGGCGGTGCATGACCTCGGCTGCGGCGCGATAGGAGTCGGTGACGGTGTCTCCACGGACAACAGCGTGATCGTAGGTGGCCTCCAGGGTCTTTCCCGGCAGGGTGTTGACCACATCGCTCGCGGCCAGTTCCACCACGTACATGGTGTCGGGCAGCGACGCATCCTTGACTCCGGTGGATGCCCAGAGGGGGCGTTGCTCGTTCGCTCCGGCCTGGAGCAGGCCGCGGGCACGCTCTGTCGCGAACTCCTGTTCGTAGACTTGGTAGGCGAGCTGAGCATTGGCGATTCCGGCCTGGCTCTTCAGCTCCACAGCTTGCTCGGTTCCAATTGCGTCCAACCGGGCATTGATTTCGGTGTCGAGGCGGGACACGAAGAACGACGCCACGGAATGGATCGTTGACAGGTCGATGCCCGCATCCTTGGCCTTCTCGAGGCCGCTCAGATACGCCGCGATCACCTCGCGGTAGCGTTCCAGGCTGAAGATCAGTGTCACGTTCACGCTGATTCCGGCGCCGATCACCTCGGTGATGGCGGCCAGGCCGGCGATCGTCGCCGGGATCTTGATCAGGACGTTGGGGCGGTCGATCTTCGCCCACAGCGCCTGCGCTTCCTTGATCGTCGCAACCGCATCATGGGCGTTCACCGGTGCACATTCAATCGACACCCGGCCATCGAATCCGCGAGTTTTCGCGAAAATCGGGGCGAAAATATCTGATGCCTGCTGCACATCGGTCGTGGTGATCTCAAACACGGCATCATCGACGCTGGAGTTGGCCCGGGCGAGCACCTGCACCTGCTCCGTGTAGGCATCGCCGTTGGCCAGTGCCCCGGCGAAAATCGTGGGGTTGGTCGTCACTCCGACGACGTTGCGAGTGTCGATAAGGCTCTGCAGATTGCCCGAACGGATGCGGTCTCGGGACAAGTCGTCGAACCAGATGCTCACGCCGGCGTCCGAGAGCTTCTCGGTCGGTGTGGGCGTGGTGTGGGTACTCATAGTCATGCGTATTTCTCCTTCATGCCGACCGTGGAACAGGTCGGCGACGTCATTGTCGTGATCGCGGTGGATGCGTGCGATATGCCTCGGCTATCGACGGAGGGATGAGCTCGACCTCGTCGTTGACACCGGATCACGTTGATTTAACTATACACTTACGTAAGGGTTAGATTGGACAGGGGTCGCAGACAACACCGCGAATCGCGCCGGCTGCACCACACCGCAACTCCGCGCCTGGGTACTACCCGAGCGCCACCACAGCAAGGAACGCAGAATTTCACCATCAACAACTTTCGCCCTCATCCGCCACGGTCAGACCGATTGGAATGCTGCCAAGCGACTTCAAGGATCCACGGATATCCCGCTGAACGACATCGGCCGCACACAGGCCGGGAACGCCGTCCCCGCGCTCTCCCAGTTCGACTGGGACTTCGTCGTTTCCTCACCCCTGGTGCGCGCCGCAGAAACCGCCGATGTCATCGCCGGCGACCTCAACCTTGCCGTCACCTGTCGCATTCCCGGCCTCGTCGAACGCGACTACGGCCCCGCGGAAGGATTGATCGAAGGCGCCGAACTCGATTCCATGCGCATTCCGGGCGGATACTACGGCGCCGAATCTGAATCGGAAGTCGCCGAGCGCGGCCTCGACGCACTGCACGTCCTGTCACGGGAAAACCCCGGGGCCCGCATCATCGTCGTCACCCACGGAACCCTCATCCGCGTCACCCTCACCGAAGCACTCGACCTCGACGTTGGCAGCATCGACAACGCCACGCTGAATCTGGTACGCCACCACCGCAACACGGGCTTCGCGCTGCACATTCTCAACGGAACCACTCACCACACACAAGGCTCACACTCCGACAATTCGAAAGGCCACAAATCATGGCAGCTTTAATATGGGATTCCATCGACAATCAGGCGGTCGACACCGCACGCATTCTGGCGGCTGACGCCGTTGAGAAGGTGGGGAATGGGCATCCGGGTACCGCGATGAGCCTCGCTCCAGCCGCCTACTTGTTGTTTCAGAAGATCATGCGCCGGGACCCGGCCGACAACGACTGGCTCGGTCGCGACCGTTTTATTCTCTCGGTCGGCCACAGCTCGCTGACGCAGTACGTGCAGTTGTACCTCGGCGGCTACGGCCTCGAGCTTGAAGACCTCAAGGCCCTGCGCACCTGGGGATCCAAGACCCCCGGCCACCCGGAGTATGGGCACACCGCCGGCGTCGAGATCACCACCGGCCCGCTCGGCCAGGGACTGGCCTCCGCCGTCGGCTTCGCCTACGCCTCACGCTTCGAGCGTGGCCTGTTTGATCCGGATGCCGCCACCGGCGCCAGCCCGTTCGACCACTTCGTCTACGTCATCGCCGGCGACGGCGACCTGCAGGAAGGCATCACGAGCGAGGCATCCTCTCTCGCCGGCCACCAGCAGCTCGGCAACCTGATCGCGATCTACGACAGCAACCAGATCTCCATCGAAGACGACACCAACATCGCCTTCACCGAAGACGTCGCTGCGCGCTACGCCGCCTATGACTGGCACGTGCAGACGGTGAATTGGAAGAAGACGGGCTCCTACGTCGAAGACGTCGCCGAGCTGAATGCGGCCATCGAGGCTGCCCAGAACGAAACCGGCAAGCCCAGCCTGATCATCCTCAAGACGATCATCGGCTGGCCGAGCCCGAAGAAGCAAAACACCGGCAAGATCCACGGTTCCGCGCTCGGCGCCGAAGAGCTCGCCGGAGTCAAGACCGTTCTCGGCTTCGACCCGGAAAAGACCTTCGACGTGGCCCCCGAGGTCATCGCCCACACCCGCCTGGCCCTCGATCGCGGCGTCACCGCGCACGCCGAGTGGACCGTGCAGTTCGACGCGTGGGCCGCGGCCAACCCGGAGCGCAAAATTCTGCTCGACCGGGTCCTCTCCGGCGATCTGCCTGACGGCGTCGACGAGGCCCTCCCGGTCTTCCCCGGCGGCACCGCGGTATCGACCCGCGCGGCGTCCGGCAAGGTTCTCACCGCCCTCGGCGGCGTCATCCCCGAACTGTGGGGCGGTTCGGCCGACCTTGCCGAATCCAACAACACCACCATCGGCGGCGCTGCCTCGTTTATTCCGAGCGAGCACTCCACCGGTGAATGGTCGGGCAACGAGTACGGACGGGTGCTGCACTTCGGCATTCGCGAGCACGCCATGGCCGCCATTCTCAACGGCATCGTGCTGCACGGCAACACCCGCCCGTTCGGCGGCACCTTCCTCATCTTCAGCGACTACATGCGCCCCGCGGTGCGTCTGGCCGCACTGATGAAGGNCGTGCGTCTGGCCGCACTGATGAAGGCTCCGTCGATCTTCGTCTGGACCCACGACTCCGTCGCCCTCGGCGAAGACGGCCCGACCCACCAGCCGATCGAACAACTCGCAACCCTGCGCGCCATTCCCGGACTCGACGTGGTTCGCCCCGGCGACGCCAACGAAACCGCCTGGGCCTGGAAGACCATTCTGGAACGCCGTAATGGTCCGGCCGGCATCGCCCTGACCCGCCAGAACATTCCCGTGTACGAGCGTGGCGAGGGTGCAGCATCCGCTGAAATATTCGCCTCGGCGAAGAACGTCGCACGCGGTGCCTACGTGCTGGCCGAAGCCGCCGGTGGAACCCCGGACGTCATTTTGATCGGTACCGGTTCCGAGGTGCAGTTGGCCGTGGACGCCCGCGCCCAGCTCGCCCTCGAAGGCGTCAACGCCCGCGTGGTCAGCGCGCCCTGCTTGGAATGGTTCGAAGAGCAGAGCAGCGAATATCGCGAATCGGTGCTTCCCGCCGCTATCACGGCCCGCGTCTCGGTCGAAGCCGGACTGGCGCTGACCTGGCGCGGCTACGTCGGCGATGCCGGCCGCAGCATCTCGATCGAGCACTTCGGGGCATCCGCTGATTACCAGACGCTGTTCCGCGAATTCGGCATCACCGCCGAGGCCGTTGTCACTGCCGCCAAGGAATCAATCAGCGCCCGGTGAACCAGGAGATCCGCACATGAACAATCCAATAGCGCACATTGACACAGTCGAAAGGAACCCCCTCATGACAACACGCATCGTTATTCTCGGCGGCGGGGCCGCCGGGTTGACCACAGCCCTCGAATTGCAGAAGAAGCACGCGACCCGTTGGGCCAGCATTACACTGATCGACGAATCGCCCTATTACACCTATCAGCCCTTCCTGCCCGAAGTCGCCGGCGGCCATATCCGGGCCCGCGACGTGACCGTGCCCTTGCAAAAGACGCTGCGACGCTCAACCGTCGTACAGGCATCCGTCACCAGCATGGACAGCACGGGTAAGAGCGTCACGGTGACCACTCCAGACGGCGAACAGCGGAAATTCCCCTACGATCACCTCGTCGTTGCGCTCGGTGCCGTCACGCGCACCTTTCCCACACCAGGACTCGCCGAGAATGGCGTCGGATTCAAGACCGTTGAAGAGGCGCAGTACGTGCGCGACCGAATTCTCGGAAACATCGCCCGCGCCGCCAGCGTTCAGGACTCGGCCGAGCGACGCAAACTCCTCACCACGGTCTTCGTCGGCGGCGGCTACACCGGAGTCGAGGCCTTGGCCGAGCTCGATGATGCCGCGAAGTCTGCGATGAAAAGCTACCGTGGACTCTCCCGCGAAGAGCTCCATTTCGTGCTGGTCGAAGCGCTCGATCGGGTTGCACCCGAGGTCGGACCCGAACTCTCGCAGTGGACCCTGGGCCAACTGCGTGCCCGAGGCATCGACGTCCGTTTGAAGACAACGATGCCGTCCTGCATCGACGGCAATGTCGTACTCAGCGACGGCGAGACCATTCCCGCCGGAGCGATCGTCTGGACGGCCGGCGTCAAACCAAACCCCGTTTTGGCCGACCTGGATCTTCCCCTCGGCCCCAGAGGTCACGTCAACGTCAATGCGACACTGCAGGTGGAATCAGTTGACGGTGTCGCACTCGACGGCGTTTGGGCTCTGGGCGACGGAGCGCAGGTTCCCAACCTGATCGCCGACACCCAGCCGGCCTACTATCCACCGAATGCGCAAAATACGGTGCGTCAGGCAGTAACCGTTTCCGCCAACATCCTCGCCATGATGACCGGCCGACCAGTCGTGGAATATCGCCACGAATCACTCGGAACAGTCGCGAGCTACGGCATTGGCAAGGGTGCGGGCATCATGAAAGGCATCAAACTCAAGAACACGCCGGCGTGGCTCGCTCACCGCGGATACCACCTCTACGCGATGCCGACCATGAATCGCAAGCTGCGCATCCTGGCAGGATGGGCGACCAACCTGGTTGCCGGCGGGGACACGACGCCAGTCGTGGGCCACGGTAACCCCCGCGCCAGCTTTCTCAAGGTCACACCCGTTGTAACTGCGCAGAAATAGCCGTTCCGCGCAGCTTGCGGACTACCACCCTGACACCCGCAAGCTGCGCCAGCGTGAGGGCTGATTGGCATAATCGGAGGGCGGCCGACCTGGCGCGCTCGACTTAAAACAACTCTTACGTTAGGGTAGAGTTGACGGTCTGCCACAGCTGCAGACAGAAATCTGGAGAAATGAACTCATACGTTACGCACGTACCGCGCCGCCAGGAGCAGGCAACTGGTTACGTCACTCTCGAGCCTCGTGGAGTCGTGGGCACGAACGGCTACGTGACTCGCTCTGCCGCCGTGATGATTCCCGGCCGATATGTTTCACCGACCGAGACCGAATCACCGCTTCGGGCGCCACTCCACTGACCTTGCCCGGGCCTGGCCCTGGTTGCGCGTGCCGGGCAATGCCTGCGGTGCGTGCGTCAACTCGGCGTCAGTGTTATCTGTCAGGACATCTGTGACAGTTCTGAATCACTAGATCTCTGACCATTTTGTGGTGTTGGGTCCTGACAGTTCTCCGTCGATGTTTGAGGGATGAGCCGAATTGAACCTGTCGATCCTTGTGTCCGTCTTGCCATCGTCCACTGGCCTCCCGATGCTCCGCGTGGTGCGGTGAGCACGTTCTGTGCCGAGCATCACATCTCGCAGGAGACGTTTTACGCGATCCGGAAACGTGCCGCAACGGATGGGCCGGCGGCGGCGTTGGAACCGCGATCGAGACGCCCGAAAGCGAGCCCGTCGAAACTCACGGACACGATCGCTCTGGAGGCCTACCTCGTCGAAGAAGACGATCGCCTCCTCGTCTTCGACTCCCACGGCACACTGCTCATCGAACACCGCTGGCCCCTCCCGGGAACCAAATACGTTGGCAGCGGCCGCCCCCGCGGCCCACGCGGGCCGCGCACCCTCCCATAACAGTCAGAGATGTCCTGATACATGAACTGTCAGAGATGTCCTGATGCAGAATTGTCAGGGATGTCCTGATACATCACACGTCCCGGTCAGCGGATCATTTTCTTGCCCACATTTTGCCCACATTTGAACTGGAACGAACCTGTTTTCGGTGATCACATGAAGTCCAAAAAGCCCGTAAAATCAACGATTTTGACGCCGTGAGGCGTGTTTCCGGGCACCCATCGGTCACTCGTAATGAGAAGGTCGTCAGTTCGATTCTGACAGGCGGCTCCATTTAACATAAGGATCGGGGCCCACGGGTTCCGATCCTTTTTTGTCCGTTCCCCCAATCGGACACCGTACTTATTCGCTATCCGGCTGGGATCGTTCCTTCGCGATCTGCCGCCGTACGGGGGGGCAATCCACGTCCGTTCATGTCGCTAGGCTCACGACGTGACTGAACTTGAATTCCTTATACGATCGACCGTCGATGATGACTGGCGTGAGATCCGTGAACTGCGTCTTGAGATGATTCGGGATACCCCGACCGCCTATACCGAGACGCTCGAGACCGCGCTGGGCCATGACGAGGCCGAGTGGCGCATGCGCGGAGCGCGCGGTGCCAGTGAAAACGGCATCGCGATCGCCGCGATCGCCGAGTCTGGACGCTGGATCGGGACCATGGCCGGCTTCGTGCCGGATCCAGACACTGGTCCGATCCTCGTGGGAGTGTACGTGTCACCGGATTTTCGCGGCAGCACGGTGGGGCTGACCGATGCGCTGCTGATGAGCGTGGAGAGCTGGGCGCGCACGGAGAGCGCCCAGCTGACCCTTCACGTGCACGAAGACAATATTCGCGCACGCACGGCCTATGAACGGCGGGGGTTTGTGGTCACGGGCCACACGGTCGAGTACAACCTCGACCCCACTAAAAAGGAACTAGAGATGGTGAAGACGCTTTAGGTCAGGCTTGCAGAGCGCAACTTAGTGGCCGCCGCCGAGGTTCCCGGCCAGGCGGCTGTGCAGCTCGTGGCTGGCCTCGTTGAGCCCCTCAATCACAACGTACTTGTCCTGCCGCTCATACTTGTACGAGATTGCGTCGAGGGTGGCGACGGTCGAGGCGTCCCAGATGTGTGAGGCCGACAGGTCGATGACGATGCGGTCGGGGTCGTCGGCGTACTCGAACTGGGTCATCAGGTCGTTGCTCGAGGCAAAGAACAGCGCTCCGGTCACCGTGTAGTAGGCGGTCGGCACGGGCTGGTCGAGCTCGACGGTGCGCTCCACCCTGGCGAGGTGGGCGACGCGACGCGCGAACGCGACCATTGCGACGATGACACCGACGACGACGCCGATCGCGAGGTTGTGGGTGAGAACGATGACGACGACCGTGGCGACCATGACGGTGGTCTCGCTCTTCGGCATCCGCTTAAGAGTAGACAAGCGGATGCTGTGCCAGTCGAATGTGAGATAGGACACGATGATCATCACCGCGACCAGGGCAGCCATGGGCACGACAGCGAGCACATCGCCGAGGCCGAGCACGAGAACGAGCAGGAAGACGCCGGCGAGGAAGGTGGAGATGCGGGTGCGAGCGCCGGAGGCCTTCACGTTGATCATGGTCTGGCCGATCATGGCGCAGCCGCCCATGCCGCCGAACAGGCCGCTCATGACGTTGGCGACGCCCTGGCCCCAGGTCTCGCGGGTTTTGTTGGAGTGGGTGTCGGTGATCTCGTCGACGAACTTCGCGGTCATGAGCGACTCGAGAATTCCGACCAGGGCCATGCCGAGGGCGTAGGGGGCGATGATCGTGAACGTGTCCCAGTTGAGCGGGATGTTGGGAATGAACAGCTCGGGCAGGCTCTTGGGCAGTTCGCCCTGATCGCCGATGGTGGGGACCGCGATGGCGGTCACCACGGTCGCGACGGTGAGTACGACGATGGCCACGAGCGGTGCCGGAATCACCTTGGTGATGCGCGGCATGACGATCATGATGATCAGGCCGGCGGCGACGAGCGGGTAGACCATGAAAGGCACGCCAAGGAGCTGGGGGAGCTGGGCGCTGAAGATGAGGATGGCGAGGGCGTTGACGAAACCGACCATGACGCTTCGCGGGATGAACCGCATGAGTTTGGCGACGCCGATCATACTCAGCACGATTTGGAAGATCCCGGCAAGGATAACCGTGGCGATGAAATAGTCCATGCCGTATTCCCGCGCCACCGGTGCGATGACGAGCGCGATGGCGCCGGTCGCGGCGGTGATCATGGCCGGGCGCCCACCGACGAAGGAGATGGTCACAGCCATGACGAACGAGGAGAACAGGCCGACGCGCGGGTCGACGCCGGCGATGATCGAGAAGGCGATCGCCTCAGGGATGAGGGCCATGGCCACGACCAGGCCGGCGAGTACCTCGCGTGTGAGTAGGCGGGGTGTGCGGAGCGCGGTGAGTGCCGAGGGCGCAGCTTGGTATCGATTGGCTGAAGCGGATTTTTGAACAATGGCCATGAGGCCTCCAGAAGCTGGGCCGGGGTGCGGCCGAAGTGGATGCAGAAGAGTTGGGTGGGCGCCGCGGTGCGCACCTCCACCGGTCATCGAGGACAAGGCCATCGACGACAATGGTGGGAGAGTGGGCTCACAGATGAATGTCAGCCGACTTCTGCAACACTACCCTAACGTAAGGGTTGATTGTAAACTTCAGGGAAAGAAGGCATCCGGTGACGTCAGGCGCGATTGGATCCGCGGTCACGATGCACATCGGCGAACTCGCCGAGAAGACCGGGCTGTCGCTGCGCACGATCCGCCACTACGACGAGGTCGGCCTGCTGAAGGCATCCGCTCGCACCGATGGTGGTTTTCGGCTCTACTCGCCCGATGACTTCACCCGGCTGATGCTCATTCGCCGCATGAAACCGCTCGGCTTCACGCTCGACGAGATGATGGCCCTGCTGAAGGTCATCGACACGCTGCAGGGTGGGCTGACCGGATCTGACGATCCGGAGGTGCGCGCCGAGCTCGAGACATTCATCGCCCAGGCGGTCGAGCGTCGGCAAAAACTGCAGGATCAGCTGAGAATGGCCGACGAGTTTCTGGAGCTGCTGCGGGCCCAGTAGGGGCTACCGGGCCGGTTTGACCGCCTTCACGATGGCCCCGTGCATTTCGGGGGCGACCTCGTGGGTGTAGAGAACGCTCGGGTCGGCGAACCCCGCCTGGTGCAGGGCGTCGAGGTACTCCTGGTGCGACAGGGCTCCGGCAATGCAGCCGGTGTAGCTGCCTCGGCGGATGCGGTCCTCTGCGCTCAGCTGGTTTTCGGCGACGACGTCGGAGATTCCGAGGCGCCCGCCGGGCTTGAGCACTCGGAACATCTCGGCGATGACCGCGTTCTTGTCGGCCGAGAGATTGATGACGCAGTTGGAGATGATGACGTCGATGGTGTCATTGGCCAGCGGGATGGCCTCGATCTGGCCCTTGATGAACTCCACATTGGTGGCCTCGGCTTTGGCAGCGTTGGCGCGGGCGAGTGCGAGCATTTCATCGGTCATGTCGAGTCCGTAGGCGAACCCGGTCGGCCCGACGCGGCGCGCGGAGAGCAGCACGTCGATGCCGCCACCGGAGCCGAGGTCGAGCACGATTTCTCCAGGGCGGAGGTCGGCGACCGCGGTTGGATTGCCGCAGCCGAGACTGGCCAGAAAGGCTTCCTCGGGAATCTCCGAACCTTCTTTGGCGGTATACAGGGTGGATCCGAACACGTCGCCTTTCGTCAGATCGGTGGGGGCACAGCACGACGTGCTCGAGACGTCGGTCAGTTGGAGGGCGGCGGCGGCGTAGCGCTCGCGCACGCGCTCCGTGATCTCAGATGTCTTGTTCATAAGTTGATCCTTTCCTGTAGTTCGCGGCACCAGCCTACTGCTACATTGATACTTATCGATATAGCTGCAGACGTTACTAGGGAGATCGACATGAATGCCATCCGAATCTACGAACCGGCCTTGTGCTGCGACACCGGAGTCTGTGGTGTCGACGTCGATCAGTCCCTGGTCGAGGTGACCGCCACCGTGCGCAGCCTGCAGGAACTTGGCGCCGACATTCAGCGCCATAACCTGGCCACCGATCCCCTCGCCTTCACCACGGATGAGACCGTGCGCGCCTTCATGCACGTCGTCGGTTCTACCGGCCTGCCGCTCACCGTCGTCGACGGCGTCACCGTGGCGACCGGCGCCTACCCATCGAAATCCCAGCTGCTCGCCTTCGCCGGCCTCGCTGCTGTAGCGCCGACCGACCGGCCCCAGCTCGGCCTGACCGAGAAATCGGCAAGCGGATGCTCCGGCGACGCCACCGGCTGCTGCTAACAGATGAAGTTCCTGGCAGACCCGCCTCGGTTTCTCTTTTTCACCGGTAAGGGCGGCGTGGGGAAGACATCCGTTGCCTGCGCTTCGGCCATCGAACTGGCCGAACGGGGTCGCCGGGTGCTGCTGGTGAGCACCGATCCGGCCTCCAATATCGGGCAGGTGTTCGGGCTCACGATCGGCAATACGGTCACTCCGATTGGCGCCATTGCCGGCCTGAGCGCACTCGAAATCGACCCGGAGCAGGCAGCGGATGCCTATCGCGAACGCATTATCGCCCCGGTTCGGGGGCTCCTGCCGGAGCGCGAGCTCGCGAGCATCGCCGAGGGCCTGTCCGGATCGTGCACGACCGAGGTCGCCTCGTTCGACGAGTTCACGAACCTGCTCACCGATGACGGTCTGCTCACGATGTACGACCACATCGTGTTCGATACCGCGCCGACCGGGCACACCATTAGGCTTCTGCAGCTTCCCGGTTCCTGGACCGAGTTTCTCGACGCCGGCAAGGGCGATCCGTCCTGTCTCGGACCGCTGTCCGGGCTCGACAAGCACAAAGCGGTGTACGCCGCGGCCGTGGCCGCGCTGGCCGACCCCGAGCGAACGCGGCTGGTGCTCGTGGCGCGAGCGCAGGCATCCGCTTTGACGGAGATCGAGCGCACGCACGGTGAGTTGGCGCAGATCGGAATTTGCGGCGGCTACGTTGTCATTAATGGAGTGCTGCCAGCGAGCGCGGGAACCGAGCCGATCGCCGTAGCGGTGCGCAATCGCGAATCGGCGGCGCTGACGGATATTCCGGCGGCCATCGCTGCACTGCCGCGGGACATTCTGGAGCTCAAGGCCGGCAACATGATGGGCATCGACGCGCTGCGCACCCTGTTTCGCACCGACAGCGACGGCCCCGGGCAATCGCACGCTGTGGTCGACGTTCCGGACGCCGCACTCGGCCAGTTCGTCGACGAGCTGGAGCAGACCGGGCACGGGCTGATCCTCTGCATGGGCAAGGGCGGCGTGGGCAAGACCACGATCGCTGCGGCTCTGGCCGTGGCTCTGGCCGAGCGCGGTCACGCCGTTCACCTGACCACGACCGACCCGGCAGCTCATCTGGTCGAGACCCTGCACGGGAGCCTGCCGGGGCTGCGCGTCTCTCGCATCGACCCCGACGAGGCGATTCGCGATTATCGCGAGCACGTGATGGCGACCAAGGGCAAGAATCTCGACGCCGATGGCCGGGCAGCCCTGGCCGAGGACCTGCTCTCCCCGTGCACCGACGAGGTCGCGGTGTTTCGGCAATTCTCCCAGGCCGTGCACGAATCACGGCACGAATTCGTCGTCGTCGACACCGCGCCGACCGGCCACACCCTGTTGCTGCTGGATGCCACCGGGTCGTACCATCGCGAAATCGCGCGCCAGATGGGGGACGGAATGGCGTTCGTGACGCCATTGATGCGGCTGCAGGATCCGGCCCTGACCAAGGTGTTGCTGGTGACGCTCGCCGAGACCACGCCGGTGCTCGAAGCGGAGGGACTGCAGCAGGATCTGCAGCGCGCCGGAATTCAGCCCTGGGGCTGGGTGGTCAACAATTCCATCGCGGCAGCGCACCCCGAGACGCCCTTTTTACAGGCGCGCGCCGCCAGCGAGGCCACTCAGATAGATATCGTGGTCGCCCGCGCCGACCGGGTCGCGATCGTGCCGCTGCTGGCCGACGAACCGATCGGGGTCGATCGGCTTGCGGCGCTCGCCGCGTTGGCGGCCGTCTCTTAGCGGGCCATTCCGGGGTGCACCTTCACGAAGGTGATGTTCTTGGTTGGATGCACGGTTTTCGCGGGCGCGCGCGAGAAGCCCTTCGCCCCCTCGAGACGGTTCTGCCCGCGAAACTCGGCCAGGGCATCGTCGAAGATGGCGTTGAGCTGTGCGCCGGTGAATTCCTCCGCAGCCCCCTCGGTAAAGCTGATGCTGATGAGCGAGTTGTCGGGAAAGTGCCGGTTCATGCGGACGAAACCATCGGCATCCTGCTGCAGGGTGATCATTGGTCTAGTTTGACCTATATGTTGCCGAGTCGGCGCGTGTCGGCGCGTGTCGGTGGCCCTGGATAAACTGCAGGCATGACGGAATCGATTCGCTGGGGAATCCTGGCCACCGGTGGCATCGCCCACGCGTTCACGAGCGATCTGGTGCAGAACGGCCACAAGGTGCAGGCCGTCGGGTCGCGCAGTCATGCCTCGGCAGATGCGTTTGCTGTCGAATTCGGCATCCCTACTGCGCATGCCAGCTATGCCGAACTCGTCAATGACCCCGAAGTCGACGTCATCTACGTGTCGACGCCGCATCCGTTTCACGCCGAGCACGCGGCCCTCGCGTTGAACGCCGGCAAGCACGTGTTGATCGAGAAACCGATCGCGCTCAACGCCGGCCAGGCGCGGCAGATCGTCAACCTCGCCGCGAGCAAGAATCTGCTCGTGATGGAGGCCCTGTGGACCCGATTTCTGCCGCACCTGGTGCGCATCCGCGAGATCCTCGCCGCCGGCACGCTCGGCGAGGTGCGCAGCCTGATCGCCGACCACACCCAGGACCTGCCCGACGACCCGGCGCACCGCCTGAACTCGCTCGAGCTCGGCGGTGGCGCGCTGCTCGATCTCGGGGTGTATCCGGTGAACTTCGCGCACGCCGTATTCGGGTCGCCCGATACGATTTTGGCGAGCGCCTCATTCAAAGCCACCGGAGCGGATGCTCAGGTCGCGACGATTTTTCGCTACCCCGGTGGCCAGATTGCCACGACATTTTCGTCCAGCGACACCCTCGGCCCGACCACGGCGTCGATCATCGGCACGCACGGGCGCATCGACATCGATGGCGTTTGGTACGCGCCGACCAGTTTTCGAGTGCTCGACCACGGGGGCACCGTGCTCGAGGCCTTCGCCACGGCTGAGTTCACCGGCCGCGGTATGCAGTTCGAAGCGGTCGAGGTTGAGGAGCTGATTCGGGCCGGCAAAATCTCGAGCGACATCATGCCGGCCGAAGAATCGGTCGCCGTGATGACGACCCTTGACGCGGTTCGGGCCCAGATCGGGCTGCGCTACCCGGGCGAATAGCTGGCCTGGAGGCGGGTCGGTTACCATACGGAGGTGGAAGAACCAGTGCAGACACCCGCGTCCCCCGCGGTTGAGGCCCCGCGTGGCGGGATCGCTGCTGGCAGCGCCGATCACCGCCGCGCCTGGCTGATCGCCGCCGGCACCCTCGTCTTCGTGCTGCTCGGCAGTGGCGCCGTGTTCGCGGGAACGCAGACCGGCGCGAATGATCCGGTGGTGGCATCCGTTGTAGGAACACCCACGGCGACACCGAGTCCCACGCCGACCGTCGACCCGGCACGGCCGGTGCCCGCCGAGGCGACTGCGGCCAGCCGACTGCGCACCTGCTCGGTCACCGGGCTCGCCGCCGACACGAGACTCGCCGATTTTCAGGCGCAGGTGGTCAACGCCAACACCGGCGAGGTGCTGTTCGATCGGGGCGGCACGACCTCCTCGCGTACGGCCAGCGTCATGAAGGTGCTCACCTCGGCCGCGGCCCTCAACGTTCTCGGCAGCGACTACCGGGCCACGACCCGCGTCGTGAAGGGCGCCGAACCCGGCCAGGTCGTGCTCGTTGGCGGGGGAGACCTCACCCTGTCGCGGCTGCCGACCGGCCAGGAACCGTTCTACACGGGCGCCGCGCACCTCGACGACCTTGCCACCCAGACCATGGTTTCCTGGGCTGCCGACCCGGCCAACCCGCCGATAACTTCACTCGTGCTCGATTCCTCCTATTTCTCGGGCCCGGACTGGAACGAAGGCTGGGCCCGAACCGAACTCGGCCTTGGCTACATGCCCGAAATTACGGCGCTGATGGTCGACGGCGACCGGAACGAACCCACTCGCAGCACGTCCGCCCGCAGCGAAGACCCGATCGCTCGCGCCGGCCAGGCCTTCGCTGACGCTCTCGGCGGTGGCCTCGAAATCAGCCAGGCCACCGCCCCGGCCGGTGCAGCCCAACTGGGGGCCGTGCAGTCCGCGCCGGTGTCGACCCTGATTCAGCAGTCCCTGATCGTGAGCGACAACACCCTGGCCGAGATGCTCGCCCGCCTCGTGGCGATCGAAAACGGTGCCGGCAACTCCTTCTCAGCCCTGCAGCAGGGCATCGTCGGCGGCCTCGCCGCCTACGGCATCGACACCACCGGCATGATCATCAAGGACGGCTCGGGCCTCAGCCCACACAACGCCGTGTCGCCGGCCTACCTGACCGCCCTGTTCGTCAAGGTCAACGCCCGCGAGGGCAACCTCGGCGTGCTGTTCGATGGCCTGCCGATCGCCGGTGGGCCGCGCGGATCGCTCTCCTACCCTGACCGTTTCGCCGGTGCGAATTCCGCCGCCGACGGCGCGGTCTTTGCCAAAACCGGCTGGATCGATACCGGCTACACGCTCTCCGGCATCATCCACGCCGCCGACGGTACCCCGCTCACCTTCGCCATCTACGCGATCGGCAACGTCAGTTCGAACGCGAAAATCGCCATCGACACGCTGACCACCGGTTTCTTCCACTGTGGCGATAATCTGTCGAACAACTGACCATGTAACAACTGACTGTCCCAAAGGAGCCACCGTGACCCGCGCCCTGTTCATCATCGACGTTCAGAATGATTTCACCGAGGGCGGTGCCCTGGGCGTTGACGGCGGGGCGGCCGTCGCGGCGGGCGTGAGCGCGCTGCTCGCGCAGCATCCGCTCGCCTATAAATACGTCTTCGCGTCGCGCGACTGGCACGATATCGGCAATGACAACGGCGGCCATTTTGCCCGCGACACGGCACCCGATTACGTCACGACCTGGCCGGTGCACTGCGTGGCCGGCACCGCGGGCGCCGAATATCACCAGGCTCTCACAACGGATGCCGTGACCTTTCACATTCGTAAGGGCCAGGGCAAGCCCGCGTACTCCATCTTCGAGGGCACCACCGAGGCCGGACAGACCGTGGGGTCGCTGCTGACCGAGCACGGGGTGACCGAGATCGACGTGGTCGGTCTCGCCACCGATTACTGCGTGCGCGCTTCCACCCTCGACGCGCTCGAGCACGGCCAGCACGTGCGGGTACTGACCGATCTGGTCGCCGGAGTCGCCGCGCAATCGACCGAGACCGCCCTCGCCGAGATGGCGCACGCCGGCGCGGTGTTCGCCGCGAGCGACGCCGTCGAATGACCCGGTTCGCTCGGCGTCTCGACGGGATACGCATCGCCTTCGAGGCCACGCCGGGGGAGCGACCGGTGCTGTTCGTGCACGGTTTCGCGTCGACCGCCGCGGTGACCTGGGCCGGATCCGGCTGGGTGCGGGCATTCGCCGAGGTTGGGCGCGGCGCGATCACGCCCGACCTGCGTGGCCACGGCCAGAGTGACAAGCCGCATCGGGCGGCCGACTACGCTCCGCGCCAGCTGGCCGCCGACCTCGTGGCCGTGCTGGACACCCTCGAACTGGAACGGGTCGACGTGATCGGCTACTCCATGGGGTCGCGGGTCGTGGCAGCCCTGGCTCGACTGGCGCCCGAACGGGTACGGCGGCTCGTGCTCGGCGGGGCCGGTCCGGTCGAGCTGTTCGAGACCTGGGACCCGGGCGAGGTTCAGCGGTTCGTGGTGTCCGGTGATCTGCCCTCCGACCCCACAATTGCCGCCGTGCTCGGCCCCTCCATCGCCGCCGGTGCCGACCGCCAGGCGCTGTTGGCGTGCGTGCAGGGGGTCGCGGGCTGCACGCTCGACGTGCCCGCGGGCATCCCGCAGCTGTTTGTGGTCGGCGGTGCCGACTCGATTCCGGCCGGGGTGGCAGCTCTCGCTGCCGAACGCGGCGCGGAGTACCTCGAGCTGCCCGGTCGCACCCACCTGAACGCGCTGAGTGCGCGTGCGTTCAAGCAGGCCGCGCTGGATTTTCTGGCCTGAGCCGCGACCTGCGTAGACCGTTGCCGAACGAGGCCAATGCCCCGTTCGGCGGTGTGGGGTCTTCGGGCACGGGTTCTCGTTTCGGCGGTGCCCAGGCCAACATCGAAGCGTTCACCGAGACTCAGTGGCTCACGGTGCGCGCTGAGATTGCACCGTATCCGTTCTAGAGCACCAGTCAGACTGGGCCCTCGTTGTCGGCGGGGACCCATTCCGGTGTCGGTTTCCTCACCGGTCGGTGGCGAATTCAGGTAACGAGAACGGATGCGTGCGCCCACCCCGTGAAAACACGCGGCGGTGTCGTCCCGGCCTCGACCTCCATCCTGAATCCGCCACCGTGCGGGCCCGGGCCATCTGGGCGGCCCGGGCCCACCTTAAGGAAGCGGGCCCATGATCAATCATGGGCCCGCTTTCCGGGCCCGGGCCCGGTCGGAATCAGAGGGTCGTGCCGAGCTTGAAGCCAGCCAGGGCGTCGTCCTTGCGGGTGTAGGAGAAGCCGTCAGCGCCGACGGTTACGGCCATTTCGCGAGGCTCGGTGCGCTCGATCACCGGCTGCGGGTTGCCGTCGAGGTCGAGCACGAGTGAGGCGTCGGTGTACCAGCTGGGTACGACGGGGTTGCCCCACCAGTCGCGGCGCTGGTTGTCATGCACGTCCCAGGTGACGACGGGGTTGTCGGGGTCGCCGGTGTAATAGTCCTGTGTGTAGATCTCGACGCGGTGCCCGTCGGGGTCGCGCAGGTAGAGGTAGAACGCGTTCGAGACGCCGTGGCGGCCAGGCCCCCGCTCGATCAGGTCGCTCTTGCGTAGCGCGCCGAGCTTGTCGCAGATGTAAATGATGTTGTGCTTCTCGTGGGTCGAGAACGCGATGTGGTGCATGCGCGGGCCATTGCCGCCGGTGAGGGCGGTGTCGTGCACGGTGTCTTTGCGCCGCATCCAGGCCGCGTAGGTGACGCCGTCGGAGTCCTGAATATCCTCGGTAACGCGAAAGCCCAGGTCCTCGAGGTATTTGCGACCACGGCCGACATCGGGGGTGACCTGGTTGAAGTGGTCGAGCCGCACGAGCGCGCCCGGGCCCTGCAGGTCGTAGCGCCAGGCGAGGCGTTCAACGTGGGTGGTGGCGTAGAAGAATTCGTACGGGAAGCCCAGTGGATCTTCGACGCGCACGCTGTCGCCGATGCCCTTCACGAAGCCCTCGGTGCGACGTTCGGTGCGGCAGCCGAGCTCCTGATACCAGGCCTCGGCGAGGTCGACGTCTTCGGGGCTGCGCACCCGAAAAGCCATCGCGGCGACGGCAGCAATCGGCCCCTGACGCAGCACGAGGTTGTGGTGAATGAATTCCTCGAAGCTGCGCAGGTAGATCTCGGTGTCGCTCTCCTCGGTGACGACGAGGCCGAGAATGTCGACGTAGAACTCGCGCGACTTCGCCAGGTCGGTCACGACGATGTCCATGTAGGCGCAGCGCAGGATGTCGGGCGGGGTGGCGGTGGGGATGGTCATGGGGTTCTCCTCATTGAGTCAAGCGGATGCGTACGGCTGGTTCTCGAGGCCGCAAGAGTCGGTGGGCGGTGCGGCTGGGCCCACCTTATGAACCTGGGCCCAGTTTCTAAACGGGGCCCGGGGACGGGGCCCAGGCCCCGTCCCCGAAGGGGCGAGCTAGTGGGCTCCGAAGCGGGGGGTGTGCACGGGGGCGAGGGTGATGTGCACGGCCTGGGAGTCGGTGTAGAAGTCGATCGACCGGTAGCCGCCCTCGTGGCCGAGGCCGGACGCTTTGACGCCACCGAACGGGGTGCGCAGGTCTCGCACGTTATGCGAGTTCAGCCAGACCATGCCGGCATCGACGGACTGGGCGAAGTTGTGGGCGCGGGTCAGGTCGGTGGTCCAGATGTAGGCGGCCAGCCCGTACTTGACCCCGTTGGCCAACGCGAGCGCTTCGGCATCCGTTTCGAAGGGGGTGATGGCCACGACCGGGCCGAAGATCTCCTCCTGAAAGATGCGGGCGGTCGGGGCGACGTCGGCGAAGACGGTGGGGGAGACGTAGTTACCCTCCGGCAGGCCGGATGGGCGGCCGCCGCCGGCAAGCAGACGCCCCTCGGACTTGCCGATTTCGACGTAGCTCATGACCTTCGCGTAGTGCTCGGGGTGCACGAGCGCGCCGACCTCGGTCTTCGGATCGTGTGGGTCGCCGACCACGATGCTCGCGGCGCGGGCGGCGTAGCGGGCGCAGAAGTCGTCGTAGACCGAGCGCTCGACCAGGATGCGGCTCGATGCCGTGCAGCGCTCGCCGTTGAGCGAGAATACGCCGAACAGGGTCGAGTCGATCGCGGCGTCGAGGTCGGCGTCGGCGAAGACCACGGCGGGCGACTTGCCGCCGAGCTCCATCGACATGCCCTTGAGGTTGGCGGCGCAGTTGCGGTAAATGGTCTGGCCGGTCGTGGTCTCGCCGGTGAACGAGATGAGCGGCACATCCGGATGCTTGACCAGCGCATCGCCGGCCTCCTCACCGATACCGTTGACCAGGTTGAACACGCCGTCGGGCACCCCCGCGGCGGCGAAGATCTCCGCCCACAGGCTCGCCGACAACGGCGTGAATTCGGCCGGCTTCAACACGACGGTGCAGCCCGAGGCCAGCGCGGGCGCGAGCTTCCAGCTCTCGAGCATGAACGGGGTGTTCCACGGGGTGATCAGTCCGGCTACCCCGACCGGCTTGCGATTGACGTAGTTGATTTGCTTGCCGGGCACCTTGTAGGTGTCGTCCGCCTGCGCCACGATCAGATCGGCGAAGAAGCGAAAATTCTCGGCCGCGCGCTGCGCCTGGCCGAGCGCCTGCGTGATCGGCAGTCCGGTGTCGAAGGTTTCGAGCTCGGCGAGCCGGGCGTCCTGGGCCTCGACGGCATCGGCGATGCGGTGCAGCACCCGGGCCCGGGCGCGGGGCAGCAGGCGCGGCCAGGGTCCGTGGTCGAATGCTTCTTTCGCGGCGGCGACGGCCAGGTCGATGTCGGCCTGCTGGCCGGCGGCTGCGGTGGCGTAGGTCTGGTTCGACACCGGATCGAGCACATCGAATGTCTCCCCACCGACACTGTCGACAAATTCTCCACCGATGAAATGACGGATGCTGGTGGGCAGGTCCGCGGGCACGTAATGAGTCATTATTTGGAGGCCCCGGTCAGGGTGAAGCCGGCGGTCGATGTCAGGTACTCGGAGCCGGCATCCATCAAAATGCGCATCTTGGCGAGGCCTCCGGGGGTCGGTTCGATCAGCGGCGGACGCACAAAGCCGCTCTCGATCAGGCCGCGCTGGGCCATGACCCACTTGCCCGGTGCCGGGTTGGTCTCCACGAATAGCAGGTCGACGAGCGGGTGCAGGCCATAGTGAATCTTGCGGGCGGTGGCGAAATCGCCTTGTTCCCAGGCCTCGAACATCTGCGCGACGGCGGCAGGCGCGATATTGCTCGTGGCGCTGACGAAGCCGGCGCCGCCGAGGGCCATGAGCGGCAGGCAGAGCAGCTCGAGGCCGCTCCAGACCAGCAGGTCCGGGCCGCAGAGGTGCAGCACGCGGGAGAAGTGCTCGAAGTCCTTCGTGGTTTCCTTCACGCCGACGAAGTTGTCGAAATCGCGGTAGAGGCGGTACACGGTGTCGGGCGCGATGTCGACGGCGGTCCGGCTCGGCACGTTGTAGGCCACGATCGGCAGATCCGGGAACTCTTCACAGACGGTTTTGTACCAGACGTAGAGCGCCTCCTGGGTGGGGCGGGCGTAGTACGGCGTGATGATGAGCGCGGCGTCGATGCCGGCGTCGCGGCCGGCCGCGGTCAGTTCGAGGGTCTCGTCGAGCTTGGTGGAACCGGTTCCGGCCATGAAATGCACGCGCTCGTTGATGGCGGTCGCAACGGTGCGAATGGCGGCGGCGCGTTCGGCGATGGTCTGCGAGCTGGGCTCGCCGGTCGAGCCGCCGATCGAGATGCCGTGCGAGCCGGAGGCGATCTGCCAGTTGACCAGGTTGGTCAGGCCCGCATGGTCGACGGCGCCGCCTTCGGTAAACGGGGTCATCAGCGCGGCGATGGATCCGCGAATCTGGCTCGGGTTGCTGCGGAACTTCATGAAATGCCTTCCTTATTGCGAGATGAAAGAAACGCGTTCAGGGTGGCCAGCCGGTGGTCGCGGGCCGCGTGTTCGATTTCTGCAGCCGAGGCGTGCTGCTCAATCAGGTCGAGAATATGGTCGTGCTCCGCGACCGATTCGGCCGCGCGCCCCGGCACGAAGCCGAAGGTGGATTCGCGCAGCACCGACAACCGGTTCCAGCCGCGGTGAACGAGGTCGAGAATGTGCGGGTTGGGGCAGGTGCTGTACAGCTCGGAGTGAAAGTCACGGTTGAGCGACGTGAATCTGGTCGGGTCGAAGTGGCGCAGCGTGTCGCGCATCTGCGCGTTGATCTGCCGGGCGCGCGCTATCGCTGCCGGGCTCAGCGTCGGCGCCGACAGCGCGGTCGCCGCGCCCTCGACCAGGCCGAGGGTCTGCATGGTGTGCTGGTACTCGGTGGGGTCGAGCATCGCCACCTGCGCCCCGACGTTGCGGGCGAAGGTCACCAGACCCTCGGCTTCGAGGCGGCGGATGGCTTCCCGCACGGGAACGGGACTCATCGACGTATCCCGGGCGATCTGGTCGAGGACCAGTCGAAAACCGGGGCCGAAGGTGCCATCGTTGATGCGGGTTTTCAGCCAGTCGTAGGCGAACTGGGCCTTGCCGATGGTCGGCGGGGCGGCATCCACTATCGACTGGCGAGCCATGCGCGGTACCTCTCTTTCCAGGCGGGGTTCATCGGGTAGAGGCCGTCGACGCTGAAGCCTGCGCCGACCATCTCGGCGATGAAGGTTTCTTCGCGTTCCTGCTCGATGCTGTCGGTGACGAGCTGCTCGATGAGGTGTGGCGGAATGACGAGTAGCCCGTCGGCGTCGCCGACGATCACGTCGCCGGGCTGGACGGATGCCCCGCCACAGGCGATCGTGAGGCCTAAGTCCCACGGAACGTGGCGCCGGCCGAGCACGGCCGGGTGGCCGCCGTGGTGATAGGTGGGCATATCGAGGGCGCTGACCGCGGCGAGGTCGCGCACGCCGCCGTCGGTGACGATGCCGGCGGCGCCGCGCACCTGGGCGCGCAGGGCGAGGATATCGCCGACGGTGCCGGTGCCGGTTTCTCCGCGGGCTTCGATCACGAGCACGTCGTCGACGCCGAGGCCGTCGAAGGCGCGCTTCTGGGCGTTGTGGCCGCCGCCGTGGGCATCGAAGAGGTCTTCGCGATTGGGAATGAAGCGCAGGGTGCGAGCCCGGCCGACCAGCCGGGCGCTCGGGCGGGTCGAGTGCAGGCCGTCGATCGACACGTTGTTCAGGCCGCGTTTGCGCAGCTGGGCGCTCAGGGTGGCGGTGCCGACGCTGTTGATGCGGGCCTTCAGCTCATCGGTGAGCACGAACGCCGGTTCGAGGCCGGCCTCTTCGGCCGAGCCCCAGGCTTCGGCCCGTTGCAGGTCGTCCACCTTCGGGCCGGAGCCGAACGTGCCGAACTTCTGGGTGCCCTCGGCGACCGGGGTGATCAGGCGGCCGGTGCTCGGCGCGCCGGGCATGGTCGGGGCGTCAACCTCGACCTCGACAGTGTCGCCCGGCCCGACGACGGAGGCGCCGGCCGGGGTTCCGGTGAGAATGACATCGCCGCGCTCGAGCGTCATCAGCTGGGAGAGGTCGGCGACGAGGCGGCCAAAGTCAAAGAGCAGGTCAGCGGTGGTATCACTCTGCACGAGCTCGGAGTTGACCCAGGTGCGGATGCGCAGGTTGGCCGGGTCGACGGTCTCGGCGGCCAGGACTCGCGGGCCGAGCGGGGTGAAGCCGTCTCCGCCCTTGGACTTGAGGTTGGAGCCCTTGTCGGCGTAACGGAGGTCGTAGACGCCGAAGTCGTTCGCGGCAGTGACCCCGGCGACGCCGGCCCAACCCTCCTCGACACTGACGCCGCGCAGCCGGCGACCGATGACCAGCGCGATTTCGCCTTCGAAGGCGAGAAGTTCGCATCCGCTGGGACGAACGATGGTGTCGCCGCTGGCCGCGACGCTGGTCGAGGGCTTGAGAAAGTAGGACGGCTGCTCGGGGGTGCGCCCACGCTGGGCGGCCCGGGACGGGTAGTTGATGTGCACGGCGATCACTTTGCCGGGCCGGCCCAGTTCGGGCAGGGGTTCGGGAGTCATAAGCGTCCAATCGCGTCGTTGCAGATGGTTATATATGAAACCATATACGATCCGCGAGCGGATGTCGAGGGTTCGTTTTGCCTGAGATGGGCAGAGAAAAACCGTGCCGCCCGGGTCGAAACCCAGGCGGCACGGCCTGAAACTGAACTGCCTACTCGTGGGTGCTGATGCCGAGCGGAATTCCGCGGGTCTCCTTCACGAGGGTGACCGCGACGAAGGAAATCGCGGCGAGGCCCATGAGGTAGATGCCGATTGAGGTGGTGGATCCGGTCTCATCGAGCAGCAGCTGGGCGATGAGCGGGGCGAAGGCGCCACCGAGAATAGCGCCGAGGGCGTAGCCGATGGACACGCCCGAGTAGCGCACCTGGGCCGGGAACATCTCGGCGTAGAGCGCGGCCTGCGGGCCGTAGGAGAAGCCGAGCCCGGCCGCCAGCACGATGAGGGCCGTCGAGAACCAGACGATGTCGCCGGTGTCGATCAGCAGGAACATCGGGATGGCCCAGAGGAACAGGAAGGCGTAGCCGAGCTGGAACGTGCGCACGCGACCGATTTTGTCGGAGAGGATGCCGCCCATCATCGTCGATGCCAGCCAGAAGAACGCGGCGACGGTGCTCGCGATGAGCACCGGGGTGCGCTCCATGCCGAGTCCGCCGGCCTCGACGGGCTTGGTGGCGTAGGAGTTGAAGAAGGCGATGAGCATGTAGCCGGCCGCGTTATTGGCGATGAAGATGAGTGCGGTGAGGATGACCTGGCGCGGGTGGTTCTTGAACAGCTGCTTGAGCGGTGCCGCAGATTCCCTCTTGCGCGTCTGCATCTCCTTGAAGACGGGGCTCTCGGCGACCGCGCGGCGGATGACCCAGCCGACGACGATGAGCAGCACGGAGACCAGGAACGGGATGCGCCAGCCCCAGGCGAGGAAGTCCTCCGGGCTCATTGAGGTGGTCACGGCGATCATGACTCCGGTGGCGAGAATGAGGCCGACCGGAACGCCGATCTGCGGGTAGGCGCCGAAGAAGCCGCGCTTGTTGATCGGTGCGTGCTCGACGCTCATCAGCGCAGCGCCGCCCCATTCGCCGCCGGCCGAGAAACCCTGCAGGATGCGCAGCACGATCAACAGGATCGGTGCCCAAACGCCGATCTGGTCAAAGGTGGGCAGTAGACCGATGAGCGCTGTGGCGGCGCCCATCATGACGAGCGTGAAGACCAGCATCGCCTTGCGGCCCAGGCGGTCCCCGAGGTGTCCGGCGACGATAGCGCCGAGCGGGCGAAACAGAAAGCTGATGCCGAGCGAGGCCCAGGCGATCAGCTGGGCCAGCGGAGCGTTCTCGCCGGCGAGCGGGGCGAAGAACAGGCCGGCAAGCACGAGTCCGGCGGCCTGGGCGTAGATGAAGAAGTCGTACCACTCGATGGTGGTACCCACCATGGTTCCGGCGAGAACCCGCCGTTCCTCACTGCGTTTGGCGCTGGCCGTTGGCGTGCGCTCGGTCGTAATAGCCATGGAATACTCCCTCGTATCTCACTGCGGTGCTGGGCGGGTGGTGCTGCAAAGTCTGTGGATCGTGCGGAGAAAACCGGCACTGCGGCAGTATGGCAGGATTTTTTACGATTACCTACCCTTTGGTCAGTATTGTTGTTTTTCCGGTCGCGGGGGTGACTAGCTGAGCTCTGCGACGATCGTGCGGGCGGCCGCGGTGAGCGCAGCACCGATGTCGGTGGGGGAATGCAGGCTCGAGATGTACACGACGGCGAGGGAGGCGGGTGATTCCCCGGGCACGAGCAACGGAACGGCAATCGACGACAGGCCCGGAATGACCTCGTTGTGGCTCGAGGCGTAGCCGAGAGCAACGACCTCCCCGGCCTCGCTGCGGCGGGTTTCCGGGTGGCCGAGCGCGGCCCATTGCGCCCCGCTCAGGCCTGACTGGATCGCGATTCCCGGTGCACCCATGTGCAGCGGATGCCGCGTGCCAGGCTGCTGTGCGACCGTCGCGTGGGCCTGCCGCGGCTCGATACTCACGAGCGTGAAGATCTCGCCCTGGTCGAGTACCGCGACGAAGGCGGTCATGCCGAGCTCGTTGGCGATGCGGGTGAGCACAGGCCGGGCAGTGGCCTGCAGATCGCGGGACACCCCGCGCGCCAGGGCAGCCAGTCGCGCGCCGAGTCGTACCAGTCCCGCCGGGTCGCGAACAACGAGACCGTGATCTTCCAGGGTGCGCAGAATGCGATAGGCGATCGAGCGGTGCACGTCGAGGGCGGCGGCGAGTTCGACGATCGTCATGGCTTTGTCGGTGTCGGCGAGAATCTCCAGCATGCGGATGCCGCGCGACAGGGTTTGCGAGTGGGCGGGTGCAGCCTTGGGGTCCGCGAATTCTGGAATCGACACGCTGGTATTCTCGCACTCGGCCAGGTCCTCTCGGTTGGCCAGCCGCCCTGTCGGCGGGCGCAGCTAGGCTAATACCGTCAGATCGACGGGCAGGCAAAGTAGGGGAGAACCAATGACGGTTGTTACAGACACGAACACGAACGAAGCCGAGCTGCTCGCCCGCGTGCCGAACCAGCTCTACATCAACGGCAAGTGGGTCGCCGCCACCGGCGGCCGCACCCTCGATGTCACAGACCCGGCCACAGGCCGCGTCATCAAGACCATCGCCGACGCGAGCGTGGCCGACGGCACCGCCGCCCTCGATGCGGCCGATGCTGCCCAGGCCGACTGGGCGGCGACCCCGGCTCGCGTGCGGGGCGAAATTCTGCGCCGCGCATTCGATCTGCTGCAGGAACGCAAGCAGGAGTTTGCCCTGTTGATGACCATCGAAATGGGCAAGCCGCTGCCCGAGGCGCTCGGCGAAGTCGCCTACGGCGGCGAATTCCTGCGTTGGTTCAGCGAAGAAGCCGTGCGCATCAGCGGCCGCTACGGTGCCAACCCCGAGGGCACCGGTCGCATGATCGTTACCCAGCAGCCGGTCGGACCCTGCTTTCTGATCACCCCGTGGAACTTTCCGCTCGCCATGGCGACCCGCAAGATCGCCCCGGCGCTCGCCGCGGGCTGCACCGTCGTCGTCAAGCCGGCCGCGCTCACCCCGCTGACCACACTGCACTTCGTGGCTCTGCTCGAAGAGGCCGGCCTGCCCGCCGGCGTCGTCAACGTCATCACGACGTCGCAGTCCGGCGCGGTCTCCGAGCCGATTATCGCCGACCCCCGCCTCCGCAAACTCAGCTTCACCGGCTCGACCGCGGTCGGCAAGTCGCTCATCAAGCTCTCCGCCGAAAACGTGCTGCGCACCTCGATGGAACTCGGTGGCAACGCCCCGTTCGTCGTGTTCGCCGACGCCGACCTCGACAAGGCTGTCGACGGCGCGCTCATCGCCAAGTTCCGCAATATCGGGCAGGCCTGCACCGCCGCCAACCGCTTCATTGTGCACGAGTCGATCGCTGCCGAATTCGCCCGCCGGGTCACCGAGCGGGTCGAAGCGTTCCAGATCGGCCGCGGCACAGAGGCCGGCATCACCATCGGCCCGCTGATAGACGGCAAGGCCGTCGCCAAGGCTGACTCGCTCGTACAAGATGCGCTCACCCGCGGCGCGACCCTGCTCACCGGCGGCGCCGCGATCGAGCGCGAGGGCACCTTCTACGCACCCACCGTGCTCACCGACGTCAAGCCGGGCAGCGACATTCTGCGCGACGAAATCTTCGGCCCGGTGCTCGCGATCAGCACCTTCACCGACGAAGCGGATGCCGTGCGCCTCGCCAACGACACCGAGTTCGGCCTGATCAGCTACGTCTTCACGACCGATCTGGCCCGAGGCCAGCGCATGATCGACAAGCTGCAGACCGGCATGATGGGCCTGAATACCGGCGTTGTCTCCAACGCGGCCGCACCGTTCGGCGGCGTCAAGCAGTCCGGCCTCGGTCGCGAGGGCGGGCTCGAGGGCATTCACGAGTACCTGTCGACGAAGTACACACTCACGCCGACGCCCTAAAGCGGCAAATTGCCGCAGGGTGCATCCGTTTCGCCCTCGAGGAGAGAAATAGAGAAGTAAGTGGTTTCCTGCCCCGGGGAGGGCCACAGCACGCGACGTCGGGTTTGCTGCTGTGGCCCCTTCTGCCGGCGGGGGGAACTGCAACCGAGTTGAAGGAAACTCACTATGCTGGTGCGCGCGGAGGTTGTCACTCTCACAGTGCGATCGCCGAACCCCTGCCCGGTACGTGTTTCGGCCCGAAGGACCCACCCTCACGTGAGCGCACCTACCGACGATGACGCGTCCCTCGACCGCGCCTTTCAGGACGGTGATGAGCGCGCCCTGGCCGCGGCGTATGACCGCTGGTCACCGTTGGTATTTACGATCGCCGTGCGCTCCCTCGCCAATGCGTCCGACGCCGAAGACGTCACCCAGAAGGTATTCATTGCCGCCTGGCGGGGGCGCGGTAGGTTCGACCCGGCCCGTTCCCGGCTTCCGGCGTGGCTGATCGGCATTACGAGGCACGTGATTGCCGACACCCACGAGGCACGCAGTCGCCAGCGGCGGCTCGAAGACTCACTCGCCGCGACCATCCCGGCACACCGCGTCGATGACAGTTTGAGTGTCGTCAACCGGGTGCTGGTCGGCGACGAAATCGACCGGCTCGAACCCGTGCCCCGGCAGGTGATGCGCCTCGCCTTCTTCGACGATCTCACCCAGGTGCAGATCGCCGACAGCCTGGGGCTGCCGCTCGGCACGGTCAAGAGCCACATGCGGCGCAGCCTGACCCGCCTCCGCACCCGGTTGGAGGTGTCCGATGACTCCTCTTGATGGCACCCACATCGCCGCGGACGACCTGCACCTGCTCGCGCTGGCCGAGGTCGACGCGAGCGCGGCGGAACGGGCCCACCTCGCCGCCTGCGCCGAGTGCCCCGGGGAATACCTCGCCCTGCGGCAGGTCGTGCAACTCGGTCGTGCAGTCGGGGACGATTCGCTGCTCACCCCGCCTGCGGGCGTCTGGGCAGGCATCCAGGTCGAACTCGGGCTGAGCAACGCGGTGCACACACCACCCCCCTTCACGAAAACCGCTGCCGCGACGGATGCTGCGGCCCCGCCCCAGGCACCTGCTTCGCCGGTCGCCGACCCGGCGGCGGCCGGACCGACGGCCGAAGTGTCGGTCGAACCAGCACCCGTGCGCCTGCTGTCCCGCCGCCGCTGGGTCCCGTTCGCGGCAGCCGCCGGCCTGATCGGCTTGATCGGCGGCATCGCCATCGGCGTGGCGAGCACCGCCGGCCCGCCACCCGAGCGAGTCGTAGCCGAAGGCGCCCTCGACGCCCTGCCGGGATGGGCCGCGAGCGGGTCGGTCCGGGTCGAGCAAACCGCCGACGGCCGCCGCTCGGTCGTCGTCGACCTCGACGCGCCGAATCCGCCGGGCACCGGCCTGCGCGAGGTCTGGCTGCTCAAAGCGGATGCGTCCGGCCTGGTCAGCATCGGATTCCTCGACGGTGCCACCGGTCGTTTCACTATCCCCGCGAGCGTCGACCTCGCCCAATACCCACTGGTGGACGTGTCCGCCGAACCCGCCGACGGCGACCCGGCACACTCCGGCGACTCAATCGTGCGCGGCGAATTACACGCGCTCTGAGTCGTTTCTCCAAATAAGTCGCCGTGGTGCATCCGAAACGCGCCCGACCGGAGAAGTTGTTACCAGGGAGGCACAGCCGCCTTCCGTAACGACCAACCTGGAGGTAGCAATGCGCAAGTCCATCGCCGTCGGAATTTCCGCCGGCCTTCTCGTCGCACTCGCCGGGCTCGCGCCGGCGCAGGCGGCCGTTCCCGCGGCATCCGCTTCACCGGGTATGGCATCCGTGTCGGTGCTGCACGCCATTCCCGGACTGACCCTCGACATCTCGGTCGACGGTCGCGTCGTCGTCGCCGATTTCATGCCTGGAACCCTGCTCGGCCCGCTGAAGCTCACGGCCGGCACCCACACCGTCGGAATCTCCGCGGCAGATTCCCTCGAAGTCGGCGGCAGCGCCAACGGCTCGCCGCTTCCGTCGATCGCCGTGAGCGGCTCGACGACAGTCACGGTCACGGCCAATCGCAGTTTTACGGCGGTTGCCCACCTCACGGATGCCGGCCTTCCCACCGCCACCCTGTACAACGATGACACCAAGCTGCTGGCCGCCGGACAGGGCCGCCTCACCGTGCGCCACGTTGCGGCCGCTCCGGCCGTTGACGTTCTCGCCAACGGCGCCGTTGCCGTCGCCGGCCTGACCAATCCGTCGCAGGCCGTGCTCGATCTGCCGGTCGGCACGATCAGCGCCGTCGTGGCCGCCGCCGGAACGACCGCGCCGCTGCTCGGCCCGGCGGAAGTCACGATCGCCCCGCGCACCAACACCATCGTCTACGCCTGGGGCAGTCTCGCCGACGGCAACCTGGCCCTCTACGTGCAGACGGTGCGCACGCGGGCCGCAGCGCCGGCATCCGTTTCGGTGCTGCACGCCATTCCGGGCGTCGTGGTCGACGTGTACGTCGACAACCGCAAGGTCATTGACGACTTCGAACCCGGCACCCTCACGAAGACGTTCCGCCTTCCGGCCGGCAGTTACACCCTCGCCATCACCGCAGCAGATGCCGTTGACGCGAGCGCTCCCGTGATCGGCCCGGTCAACCTCGCGGTTGCCGCGGGCGTCAACTACACGGCTGTCGCCCACCTGACCGAGGCCGGAGTTCCGACCGCGGCCTTGTTCGCCAACGATACCTCCGCGACCGGCGCCGGCCAAGGCCGCCTGACCGTGCGTCACGTCGCCGCTGCTCCCGCGGTGGACGTACTCGCGAACGGTGCTCCGGCCATCACCGGCCTGACCAACCCGAACGAGTCCGTGCTGGTGCTGCCGGTCGGCACCATCTCGGCCGCGGTTGCGGCTGCCGGAACCACCGCGGCACTCATTGGGCCGGCCGACGTGGCCATTGCCGCGAGCACGAACACCATCGTCTACGCCTGGGGCAGCCTCGCCGACGGCACGCTCGCCCTGGCTGTGCAGACGGTGTCCACGAAGTAGCTTCGTCCGGCATAACTCCTGCAATCTGAGCGTCGACCCGGCGTGGGCCCCGGATTTCCGGGGCCCGCGCGGCCGGGTCCGTGAAATTGCAGGAGTTATGCCGCTCGAGCCGTGTGTACCGCGCCGCTGGCTAGACTTTGCGGATGCCCCTGATCGCGATCGACGACCTGAGCGACCCGCGACTGGTCGACTATGCCCACCTCACCGACGTGGCCCTCAAGAAGGCCCGCGGCACCGAACACGGGTTGTACATCGCCGAATCAGCCCTGGTTTTGGAGCGGGCCCTGCGCGCCGGGCACATTCCACGCTCCGTGCTCGCGCTCGGCAACACAGCCGATGAGGCGCTCGCGGTGCTCGGCGACTACGCGGCCGAGGTGCCCGTCTTTGTCGGCCCCGGCGAAATGCTCGCCGACCTCACCGGCTACATTCTGCACCGTGGCTTGATCGCCGCGATGCACCGACCCGAACTGCCGAGCGCCGACAGCCTGCTGGCCGATGCGCGTCGCATCGTCATCCTTGAAAACGTGGCCGACCCGACCAACGTCGGCGCCATCTTTCGCTCGGCCGGTGCCATCGGAGCGGATGCCATTCTGGTCACGCCGCGCTGTTCCGACCCGTTCTACCGTCGCGCCATCCGGGTCTCGATGGGCACGGTGCTGCAGGTGCCGTGGACCCGCGCCGGCGACTGGACCGAGACCCGCGCCCTACTCACCCGGCATGGCTTTCATGTGGCGGCCCTGGCGCTGACGCCGGATGCAGTCAGCCTGCGCGATTTTGACGGTACCGCTCACGAACGTCTGGCCCTGTTGCTCGGCGCCGAGGGCGAGGGACTCACCCCCGAGGCACTCGCCGCCTCGGACACCGTCGTGCAGATTCCGATGAAGCACGGCATCGACTCCCTCAACGTCGCCGCCGCGAGTGCCGTCGCGATGTGGGCGCTGTCCGGGTAACCCCTTCTGCCACCCGAGCCCGGCGGGCCTAGGCTGGGGGCATGAGCAATGAAGCTGTCATCATCGACGTTCTGCGCACCCCGTCGGGCCGGGGCAAACCCGGTGGGGCCCTGGACGGCATCCATCCGGCCGACCTCCTGGCCACGGTGCTGCGTGAGTTGGTCAGCCGCAACAACCTCGACCCGGCACTGATCGATGACGTGATCGGCGGCTGTGTCAGCCAGGCCGGTGAGCAGGGCAATAACGTGACCCGCACCGCCCTGCTGAGTGCCGGCTTTCCGCACACCGTGCCCGGCACCACGATCGATCGGCAGTGCGGCTCGAGCCAGCAGGCCGCCACTTTCGCCGCCCAGGCCGTGATGAGCGGCAACGCCGACGTGGTCATCGCCTGCGGCGTCGAGTCGATGAGTCGGGTACCCCTCGGGTCTACGGCCGGCGGGCAGGACCCGTTCGGCACGCTCATGCACGAGCGTTACCCCGACGGCCTGGTCAACCAGGGGGTGTCGGCCGAGCTCATCAATCAGAAGTGGAACCTGGGCCGCGACGCCCTCGACGACTACGCGGCCCGCTCGCACCGGCTCGCCGCAGCGGCGGCTGACCGGGGTGATTTCGGCGGCGAAATCGTGGCCGTCACCCGGCCGGACGGCAGCGTGATCAGTGAGGACGAGACCATCCGCCCGGGCACCTCGCATGCTTCACTGGCCGGACTGCGCCCCGCCTTTCGTACCGACGCGCTCGCGGAACGCTTTCCGAAGCTCGGCTGGCACGTCACGGCCGGCAACTCCTCACCGCTCACCGATGGCGCCTCGGCGACCCTGATCATGAGCGCCAAGAGGGCCGCGCAGCTCGGTCTGAACCCCCGCGCCCGGTTTCACAGCTTCACCGTGGTGGGAAGCGACCCCATGCTCATGCTGACCGGCGTGATTCCGGCGACCCAGCGCATCCTCTCGCGGGCCGGCCTCAGCATCGACGATATCGACGCCTACGAGATCAACGAGGCCTTCGCGAGCGTGCCGCTGGCCTGGCTGCGCGAACTTCACGCCGACCCCGATTGCCTCAACCCGCGCGGCGGCGCCATCGCCCTCGGCCACGCGCTCGGTTCCTCGGGCACGCGCCTGCTCGGCACGTTGCTCAATCACCTCGAAATGACCGGCGGTCGCTGGGGCCTGCAGGCCATGTGCGAGGGCGGCGGCATGGCCAACGCCACCTTGATTGAGAGGCTCTAATGCAGATTGACGGATGCTCCGCCCTCATTACCGGAGGCGCCTCCGGCCTCGGCCTGGCCTGCGTTCGCACCCTGCACGAAGCCGGCGCATCCGTCGTATTGCTGGATCTCCCCGGCGCTCCCGGCGACGCAATTGCCGCCGAGCTCGGCGACCGGTCCCGCTTCGTGGCGGGCGACGTGACGAGCGCCGGCGACGTGCAGGCCGCCGTCGACGCGGCGGTGGCCCAAGCGCCGCTTCGCATCGTGATCAATTGCGCCGGCATCGCGCCCGGCGCCCGCACGGTCGGCCGCGACGGCCCGCTGCCGCTTGAAGATTTTGAGCGGGCGATTCGCATCAACCTGATCGGAACCTTCAACGTCGTGCGGCTGGCTGCCGCCGCGATGCAGCTCACCGAACCTGTCGGAGACCCGGGCCGCCAGGGCGGCGCCGAACGCGGCGTCATCGTCAACACCGCCTCGGTCGCTGCCTTCGACGGGCAAATCGGGCAGGCCGCCTATGCCGCGTCCAAGGGCGGCGTCGCCGCGATGACGCTTCCGCTCGCCCGCGAATTCGCGCAGAGCCTGATTCGAGTGATGTCGATCGCGCCCGGCATCTTCGACACGCCCATGCTGCAGGGGCTGCCGCAGCCGGTGCGGGATTCTCTCGGAGCCCAGGTGCCGCATCCGTCCCGGCTCGGTGACCCTCAGGAGTTCGCATTCCTGGTTCGGCATATCATCGAAAATCCCATGCTCAACGGAGAAACTATCCGCCTTGACGGGGCGATTCGGATGCAGCCGAAGTAGAGCTGTAGGTTCGAAGGAACGACTCTTTAGGGGAACCATCGTATGGCAGTGATATTCGGCACGATCCTCGTTCTGGCCGGGTTCGCCTTTGCCGTCTACGGGGTACTGCTCGTGGCCTGGGCGAACCCAACGACGCCGCTGCCCATGTTCACCAGCGCACCGAGCCGGCCACGGCATCCGTTTTGTTGAATGTCGGAGCCGTCGCGCTGGTGATCTGGGGCGCGAACCTCATGACGCCGGAGATCGGCGCCTGGGCTTTCGTGCTGCTCACCATTGCCGTACTGGGGCCGTTCATCGTGATTCGCGCCTGGCACAATGGGCGGGTCGCCAGAGGGGCACAGCGCTGATGGAGCTTCTGCTGGGCGTCATTCTCGTCGCCATCTCGACCGCCCTCGGTCTGGCAGGAGCTGCGAGAATATCGGGGCAGAATCGAGCCTCGGGAAACTATGTGAATCCCACGGTTCGCCAGAAGCTGCCCATGCTGGGCTGGAGAATTCTCCACGTCGGCCTACTGGTTGTCGGCGTCCAGCTACTGCACAACGAGCTGGGCACTGTGGCCTATCTCATGTTCGGAATCGTCGTCGTTCTGCCGTTGATCTTCGCACTGTGGCGCAACGCGCGTCGCCCGGCTGACGCCTGATCAGGCAGGCAGCGGCGCAGTCGGCTGCTGCTGCGTAATGCAGTGGATGCCGCCACCCCGCGCAAACAGCGGCCGCGCGTCGACCGACACCAAGCGGCGCCCGGGATAGGCGGCCGCGAGCACGTCGCGGGCCAGGGAATCGGCCCGCTCCTCGCCGAAGCTGCAGGCGATGACGCCGCCGTTGACGACGAGATGATTGACGTAGTTGTAGTCCACGAACCCCTCGTCGTCGCGCAGCACAGCGGGCGCCGGCAGGTCGATGATTGTGAACGATCGCCCGGCCGCGTCGTGTGCGTCGGCCAGCAGGCCGCGAAATTCGCGGGTGAGCGGGTAATCGGGGTGACCCGGATCGTTCTGGGCGTGCAGCAAAATCGTGCCCGGCGATGGCAGCGCGGCGACCATATCGATGTGCCCACGGGTGCCGAATCGCTCGTGGTCCCGGGTGAGGCCGCGTGGCAGCCAGACGACGTGCTCCGCGCCGATCGTGCGGCGAAGCTCCGCCTCGACTGAGGCGCGCGTGGCGCCGGGGTTTCGACCCGAATCGAGTTGCACGCTCTCCGTCGCCAGCACGGTTCCTGCGCCGTCGACGTGGATTCCGCCGCCCTCGTTCACGAGCGCAGACGACACGACTGCCGCACCGGTGGCATTCGCTACGAATCGGCCGATCTTCGAATCGTGATCCCAGGTGGCCCAGTCCTGGCCACCCCAGCCATTGAAGGTCCAGTCGACGGCGCCGAGCCGGCCGGTGTCATCGTGCACGAAACTCGGGCCGATGTCGCGCATCCAGCTGTCGTTCAGCGGAGCCTCGAGCACCTCGATCTCGGCCGACAGATAGCGCCGGGCTACAGCGCGCTCGGCGGGGTCGACGACCATGCGCACGGGTTCGAATTCGGCCACGGCGTGGGCGACGGCCGCCCAGGTGCGGCGGGCTTCGTGGGCTTCAGCCGCAGTGTCGCCGAGGGTGTACCCGCCCACCGGAAACGCCATCCACACACGGTCCTGCGGCGCGGTTTCGGCCGGCATGCGCCAGGTCATACGGTCGCCGATCCAAACGGATGTGCCGGGTCGACCGGCGCGACCAGCCCGGCATAACTGTCCGGGCGTCGAGTCATCAGGAAGGGAAACAGGGCGAGCCACTCCTCGCGCTGGGTCAGGTCCAGGTCGGCCACGAGCGCCACCGACTCGCCGCGAGGCGCCTGCACGAGCACCCGTCCGAACGGGTCGGAGATGAACGACGAGCCGTAAAAGGTGAGGTCGCCCTCGTCGCCGTGCCGGTTCGGCACGACCACGAACAGTCCGCTCGTGATGCCGTTGGCCACGATGACCTGCTGCCAGATCGGCTGGGTGTCGAAGTTCGGAAACAGCGGTTCCGATCCGATCGCGGTCGGGTAGGCGAGAATTTCGGCGCCGCCAAGTCCGTACAGCCGGGAGACCTCGGGAAACCACTCGTCCCAGCAGGTCGGTAGCCCCAGGCGCGCACCGGCCACGTCGTAGACCGGGTACGCGTCCTCGGCCGGCCCCGGCCGAAAGTAGGTGTCCTCGTAATACCCGGCCGTGACCGGGATATGCATTTTGCGCGTGCGACCGAGGAGTTCGCCGGCCGGCGACACCAGAATGGCCGTGTTGTAACCGCGTGGGTCGTTCGGTTCGTCGGCTTCAGCCGGCTGCTCGAACAGCGAGGCGTGCACGATAACGCTGTGCAGCCGCGCCTGTTCGGCCGCGAAAGCGAAGGTGGGGCCGCCCAGGAGCTGCTCGGCATCCGCTTTGGGAATGCCGGTGGCTCGTACATTGCCGGGGTATTTGCTAAGGGTCAGTTCCGGCAGAAACACGATCCGGGCGCCAGCCTCAGCCGCCAAACGGATGCCCTCGGCCAGCTCCGCCTCGAGCGTCGCGTCGTCCGCGTGCCAGCGATGCTGCACGAGACCGACGCGCAGGGGAGTCCGGTCGGGCTCGCGCACCCGGGTGGGCGAGGCGGGGCTAATCGGGGCCTCGATCAGTCTCATGCGGTCTCCTGGGTACTATTGACGATCAAACCTGATCCCAATCTACATAACCCGGCTACTTTGCCGCGTGCGCCTCCAAAAACGCATAGACCTCGGAGTCGTCGACCCCGGGAAACGTGCCGGACGGCAGCGGCGACAGCACGTGTGCGTGCAGCCGGGCGCTCGGCCAGGCCCGGCCGGACCAGCGTGCGGCCGCATCCGAGTTCGGCCGACGACAGCACGACTCATCGGGACAGCGCGACACCGTACGCTCCGTGGTCTCACGCCCGCGAAACCACTTCGCCTGCGCAAACGGAACGCCGACGCTGATCGAAAACTCACCGGCATCCGTTGACCCGGTCTGCGTCGCCGACCAAAACGTACCGGCCGGGGTGTCGGTGTACTGGTAGTACTCGGTGGTGCGGTTGGTGTGGGTGAAGGCGCTGCGGGCGCTCCACTGCTTGCAGACGTACTGGCCCTCGATCGACCCGGTCACGTCCACCGGAAACGGCAGATCGTCGTTCTCGTAGCCCTTTTGCAGGGCGCCGTCGCCGTTGACGCGCAGAAAGTGCAGGGTCATATCGAGGTGCGAGGTGGCGAGGTTGGTCAGTCGCAACGCTGCAGCCTCATGGGTCACGCCGAAGGTGTCGCGAAAGTCCTCCACCGACAGCTCGCGCTCCTGCTTGGCATTCGACAGAAAGGCGACGGATGCCTCGCGCGGCATCAAACAGGCCGCCGCGAAGTAGTTGATCTCGAGCCGCTGCCAGAGGAACTCCGCGTAGCTGCCCGGCCGTTCGTGCCCGAGCAGCCGGTGCCCCATCGCCTGCAGGGCCATCGACCGCAGGCCGTGCCCGCCGGGAATCGACGCGGGCGGCAGGTAGATGCGCCCATTGGCCAGGTCGGTCACCGAGCGGGTGGAGTTGGGCAGATCGTTCACGTAGATCAGGCTGAATCCGAGCTGATCGGCCATGACGCTGACCTCGCGGTGGGTGAGCGCGCCCGAGACGTGGCCGCTCGCGCGCACCCGTTCCTCGACCAGTTCCTCGATGGCCGGCAGATAGTTGCCCTGTTCCCGCATCCGCTCGCGCAGTTCGGTGTTGGCTCGCCGCGCCTCTTCCGGCGTCGCGATGGCTTCGCTGGCCCGGCGGGACAGCTCCCGGTGCAGGCCGAGCAGCGATTCGATGGCGGGCAGCGGCATCCCCTTAGTGACTTTTACGACGGGCAGGCCGAGCGCCCCGTAGAGCGGATTTTTCTGGGCACGGTCCAGTTCGATCTCGAGCGCCGCCCGATTGTTTGGGGCTTCCCGGCGCAGCAGCTCGGCCAGGTCCACAGCGAGGGCCGTCGCGAGATCCTGCAGGGTCGACAGCTTCGGCTCGCGGCGGCCGTTCTCTATCAGCGACAGCTGACTGCCGGCGAGGTGAACGAGCGCACCCAGTTGGTCGAGGGTGAGACCGCGCTCCCCCCGAAAGTGACGGATGCGATGGCCGAGCAGGATCAGATCGGAGGCTTGAGGCGACATTCCTTAACGATATCTAAAAAACTGCATTTCTTAAGTAGCAATATTGCGGGTTTAGGGCTCAAAGCAGGGCCATTGTTGGTGTGTAAGACGAAATTATGGTTTCGCACAGCGTCTGACAGCAACGGGGCCCGACGTTTTTGACCACTTCGCAACTTTTTCTCGATACCCGGCGACCGGAAAGGCCAGCATATGACTCTCACCAACTCTTCCCTCCAGACCAACGGGGATTCGTACCCGACGCGCACGGGCAGCACCGACCCTAACCTGCAGTCCTGGGTCGATGAGATTGCCCGCCTGACCGAGCCCGACGCGATCATCTGGTGCGACGGCTCCAAGCGCGAGGCCAACGAGCTCTCCAAACTGCTCGTCGCCTCCGGCCAGCTCATCCGCCTAAATCCGGAATGGCGCCCCAACAGCTTTCTCGCCCGCACCAACCCGAAAGACGTTGCCCGCGTCGAAAACCGCACCTTCATCTGCTCCAACGATGAAGCGGATGCCGGCCCCACCAATAACTGGGCCGCACCGGTCAAGATGCGCGCCGAACTGCGTGGTGTCTTCGCCGGCAGCATGCGCGGTCGCACAATGTACATCGTGCCGTTCTCGATGGGCCCGCTCGGCGGACCCATCTCGCAGCTGGGCGTTGAGATCACCGATTCCCCCTATGTTGTGCTCAACATGGGCATTATGACGCGGATGGGCGAGACCGTGCTGACCATGATCGAAGCCGGCGACCCGTGGGTGCACACCGTGCACAGCGTCGGGTACCCGCTCGTCGACGCATCGGGAATCACCCGTCCCGATGTGGAATGGCCCTGCAACGATGACAAGTACATCGTGCAGTTCCCCGATACCCGCGAGGTCTGGTCCTACGGCTCCGGCTACGGCGGAAACGCCCTGCTCTCCAAGAAGTCCTTTGCGCTGCGCATCGCGTCGGTGATGGGCCGTGATCAGGGCTGGCTGGCCGAGCACATGCTGATCATCAAGCTGATCTCACCCGAGGGTGGCGTGTTCCACGTGGCCGCCGCCTTCCCCTCCGCCTGTGGCAAGACAAACCTGTCGATGCTGCGCCCGACCATTCCCGGCTGGAAGGTCGAGACCATCGGCGACGACATCGCGTGGCTGCGCCAGGGCGAAGACGGACGCCTCTGGGCGATCAACCCGGAAGCCGGCTTCTTCGGAGTCGCCCCCGGAACCGGTGAAACCACCAACCCGACCGCCGTCTCCACCATGTGGGGCAACACGATCTTCACCAACGTCGCCCTGCGTGACGACGGAGATGTCTGGTGGGAAGGGCTCACCGACAAGGCTCCCGATCACCTGATCGACTGGCAGGGCAAGGACTGGACGCCCGACTCCGGTCGCACCGCCGCGCACCCGAACTCCCGCTTCACCGTTGCGGCCGCCCAGTGCCCGTCGATCGCCGACGACTGGGAAGCGGCCGGCGGCGTACCGATCGACGCCATCGTCTTCGGCGGCCGTCGGGCGACCAACGTTCCGCTGGTCGCCCAGGCCCGAAGCTGGAAGCACGGCGTCTTCATGGGAGCGACGATCTCCTCCGAGAAGACCGCGGCCGCTGACGGCATCGTCGGCGAGCTGCGTCGCGACCCGTTCGCGATGCTGCCGTTCTGCGGCTACAACATGGCCGACTACTGGGGCCACTGGCTCAAGGTCGGCAAGGAACTCGGCACCAACGCTCCGGCGATCTTCCAGGTGAACTGGTTCCGCAAGGGCCCGGACGGCGACTTCATCTGGCCCGGATTCGGCGAGAACTCGCGGGTTCTCGAATGGATGATTCGCCGCATCGAGGGCACCGCCGACGCCGTCGACACCCCGATCGGACTGCTGCCGGCCGAAGGTGCGCTGAACCTGGACGGTCTCGACCTGTCCAAGGAATCCGTTGACCAGCTGTTTGCGATCGACCAGACCAGCTGGCTCGCCGAGTGCGACCTCACCGAAGAATACTTCGACAAGTTCGGCGACAAGGTGCCGCCGGCCCTGCGCGCCGAACTCGCAAGCGTGCGCTACCACCTCAAGGACTAGTTCCGGCAGTGCGAACGGCCCCGTCACGCAGGTGGCGGGGCCGTTCGTGTACCTCCCGTGCGTGCATTACTTTCCGGGCCCGGGCCCGGAAAGCGGGCCCATGATCTATCGTGGGCCGGGTGTCACAAGGTGGGCCCAGGGTCTCAGAGACCGGCATCGCGCAGGACCCCGCCGGGAACCGGCCGAACGGCCCGCGCGCGGCGGTCGTAGGATGCCAGCATGCATGACGACAGCGCACTGGTCGAGGCCCGGCTGAACCGTTTTGTTCGCGAACGGCTGCACCCGGCGATCTACCGGGCCACCGCCCCGCTCACGGTCACCGCCTGGGTCGCGCCGGGGGAGCCGGTCTCGTTTGCCGAGGCGGTCTCGCATCCGTTTGAACCATTCGTCGTCGGCGAGTCGTGGGGAAGGCCTTGGGGCACTGTCTGGTTTCATCTCACCGGACTGGTACCGCCCCAATGGGCCGGCCTGGCCGATACCCGCATCGAGGTCGTCGTCGACCTCGGGTTCACCGTCGCTGTGCCGGGCTTCCAGGCCGAGGGCACCGCCTACAGCTCGGATGGCCGGGTGCTCAAGGGCGTGGAATCGTTAAATCGCACCGTGACGGTGGACGGCGACACCATTGACCTCTATATCGAGGCCGCTGCCAACCCTAATATCGCCGCCGACTTCAGCTTCACTCCCACCCGGCTCGGCGATCTTGGCACCGCCGGCAGCACACCGCTCTACCTGCTTCGCCAAGCGGATGTCGCCCAGCGCGACACGCAGGTCTGGCAGCTCGCCCAGGACGTGTTCACACTCGACGGACTGCGCCGCGAGCTTTCGGCCGCATCGCCGCGGCGGGCGAACATTCTGCGCGCCCTGGAACGCTGCCTCGATCTGCTCGACCCGGACGATGTGGGCGGCACCGCGGAAGCCGGACGCGCCGCCCTGGCTCCGGTGCTCGCCAGCCCAGCCAACGCCAGCGCGCACCGGGTGCACGCGGTCGGCCACGCGCACATCGACAGCGCCTGGCTCTGGCCGGTACGCGAGACCGTGCGCAAGGTCGCGCGCACCTGGTCCAACGTGCTCGACCTGATCGACCGTCACCCCGATTTTGTGTTCGCGGCCTCGTCGGCGCAGCAGTATGCCTGGCTCCAGCAGTTTTACCCGGAGCTGTTCGAGCGCGTGCGTAAAGCCGTCGCGGCCGGCAACTTTGTTCCAGCCGGCGGCATGTGGGTTGAATCCGACACGAATATGCCCGGCGGCGAGGCCCTGGCCCGGCAATTCGTGGCCGGCAAGGGGTTCTTTCTGCGCGAGTTCGGGGTGGAACCGCTCGAAGTCTGGCTGCCCGACTCGTTCGGCTACTCCGCGGCACTTCCTCAAATCGTGCGTGCCGCCGGCAGTCGTTGGTTTCTCACCCAGAAGCTGTCCTGGAACGACACGAATCTGTTTCCGCACCACAGCTTTCTCTGGGAAGGTCTCGACGGCAGTCGCGTCTTCACGCACTTTCCACCGGTTGCCGACTACAACGCGCAGCTCTCCGGTCTGGAACTGGCCAGGGCCGAGCGGTTGTTCGCGGAGAAGGGCGTGGCCAATACCTCGCTCGTGCCGTTCGGTTGGGGCGACGGTGGCGGCGGTCCGACCGAGGAGATGATCGCCGCTGCCCACCGTACCGCGTCGCTTGAGGGATCGCCGACGGTCGAACTGTCCAGCCCGCGGCGGTTCTTTGAAGCGGCGGAGGCCGAGTATGCGGCGCCGCCGGTCTGGTCGGGCGAGTTGTATCTGGAGTTTCACCGCGGCACGCTCACCTCCCAGGCTCGCACCAAGCAGGGGAATCGGCGTTGCGAGCACCTGCTGCGGGAGGCGGAACTGTGGGCGACGACGGCCGCCGTGCGCGTGGGGGCGCAATATCCGCGGGCGGCACTCGACAACGCGTGGCAGACGGTGTTGCTGCAGCAGTTCCACGACATCCTTCCGGGGTCATCGATCGCCTGGGTGCACCAGCAGGCCGAGCGCGAGTATATGCGGGTCGCTGGCGCGCTGGAGGGGGTGATCGAGGCATCCGTTCGTGCGCTCGTCGGGCCGGGCGATGGCGCGGTCGTGCTCAATGCGGGGCCGTATGCGCGGGCGGGCGTGCCGGCGCTCGGCGGCAGCGCGAGCGCCGATACTCGGGGTGCCGATACTCTCGGCGCGGGTGCTGCGGGTGCTGCCGCCGCGCACGCCGGGGCCATAATCTCACGCACTCCGGCCGGCTGGGTCCTGACGAACGAGCACGTCTCCGTCACGATCGACGAGGACGGACTGTTCACCTCGGTGTACGACCGGCACGTTGACCGCCAGGTCGTGCCGGCCGGAGCGCGAGCCAACCTGCTCACCCTGCACCGGGACACCCCCACCCAGTGGGATGCCTGGGACATCGACACCCCGCATGCGCGCCTGTTCGTGGAACTCACCGATGCCGACTCGGTTGAGCAACTCGACCAGCTCCCGGTCGGTCAGGTCGGCGTGCGCGTCACACGACGATTTGGCGAGTCTTCGGTCGTCGAAGATGTGACTCTCACGTCGGATTCAAGCGCGATCGACCTGCACGTCAAAATCGACTGGCATGAGCGGCAGAAGCTGCTGCGACTGAACTTTCCGCTCGACGTCAAGGCCGACCGGGCCTCCTCCGAGATCCAGTTCGGGCACATATTCCGCCCGACGCATGCGAACACCTCCTGGGATGCTGCCCGTTTCGAAACCGTCGCCCACCGCTGGGTCCACGTCGGCGAACCGGGTTTCGGCGTCGCGGTTGCCAACGACTCCACCTATGGCCACGCGATCATCCGCACCGCGTTTGCTCCAGGCGAAACGGATGCTCCGCGGCGTGACCCCGGCACCGGGCAGGACGCGAACGCAGCTGGGTATTCCAGCCCCGGCGAGGATGCCAGCATCAGCCAGGGTTCCCGCCGTGACGGAGAAGTCCGCGTCGGCAGCACCGCCAGCCCCGACCGGGTGACGGATACGGCCCCGCCCGCAGCGGCGGCCCGCATCGGCACGACCGTTGCACTGACTCTGCTACGGGCCGCCGTCTATCCCGACCCGACCGCCGATCAGGGCGAGCACGAATTCCGCGTCGCCCTCCGCGTCGGCGCGAGTATTCCCGACGCGGTATATGAGGGCTACCGGCTGAACCTACCGCTGCGCACCGTCGCGGGCATCGGCTCTACGCCGGTCGAGCCGCTCTTCACGGTCGACAACCCGGCCGTGGTCATCGAGGCGGTCAAGCTCGCCGAAGACGGCAGTGGCGACGTGATCGTGCGGCTCTACGAGGCGCACGGGACCCGGTCCCGGGCCCGGGTCATCCGCTCATTCGCCGCAGCCAAAGCACACGAGACGGACCTGCTCGAGCGCCCAGTCGCACCGGCCGCCATCATTGCGACGGATGACGCCGTCCTGACCCTGGAATTCCGCCCCTTCCAGCTCGTGACGCTGCGCTACCCTTCCATCCATTGAACGCGAGAGCGCAAAAAGTGCCCGATTGAGAGTTCCAATCGGGCACTTTTTGCGCTCTCGCGGGGTGTTAGACCAGCAACTGGTGCTTGGCCAGGTCGCGATATAGGGGGGTGGAGACGACTAGTTCGGAGTGGGTGCCGACGCCGACGACCTCGCCATGGTCGAGGACCACGATTTGGTCGCTGTCGACCACGGTGGACAGGCGGTGCGCGATCACGATGAGCGTGCGGTCCACCGCGACGGCGTCGATGGCTTCGCGCATCATCTGCTCGTTCTTGCCGTCGAGGCTGGAAGTAGATTCATCGAGCAGAAGAATCGGCGGGGCCGCGAGCAGCGCCCGGGCGATCGCGAGCCGCTGGCGTTCTCCGCCGGAGAGTTTCACACCCGATTCGCCGACCGCCGCGCCGAGCCCGGCTGGGTCGCGGTCGAGCACTTCACCCAGATTGACCGCCTGCAGCACCTTGATGCAGTCCTCATCGGTGGCATCGGGGGTGGCGAGCGTGAGATTGTCGCGCAGCGAACCGGCTAGGACCGGTGCGTCCTGCTCGACGTAGCCGATCTGCGCGCGCAGCGCGGTGCGATCCAGCGAACGAATATCCAGCCCACCGAACCGCACGGTGCCGTCCGAGACATCGTAGAACCGCTCGATCAGGGCGAGGATGGTGCTCTTGCCAGCGCCGCTGGGCCCGACAAGCGCGGTGCGCAGCCCGCGCGGAGCGCTGAACGAGACTCCTTTAAGCACCGGGCGCGGGTCCAGGGGAGACTCCCCGATGGAATCGGCGTCGAGATCAGCGTCCGTTTCGACCGAGCCGGCGGTATCCGTTGTCGGCGCAGCGTCTGAACCAGCGGCGACCTCAGCCGGAGCCACCGCGTAGCCGAAGTGCACGTTCTCGAAGCTGATCGCGGCGGCTTCCGGGTTGACCTTGTCGTTGGCGGCGCCGACCGTCATGGCGAGCGGCGCGATGTCGCGGTCGAACTGATCCTCGGCGGGCAGGTCGATGATCTCCTGGATGCGGCCGAGCGCTCCGAGAGCCGCGTTGACCGAGGTGATTGCGCCGAAGAACTGGCCGAGCGGCATGATCATCATGAACAGGAACAGAATGAACGCGACCAGGTTGGCCACGGTGATGGCGTCGCTCGCAACGCGAAAACCGCCGACGCCCAGCACGACCAGGAAAGACACCTGCATGGCGATGCCGGCGATCGGCACGACGAGGGCACTGATCTTGGCGACCTGGATACCCATGCGCCAGGCGCCGCGGGCATCTTCTTCGATCACGGACGTCTCACGCTCGGTCGCGTTCGCGGCGCGCACGGTGCGAATGGCGCTGATGGCACGCTCAACGCTCGCGGCGAGGTCACCGACCTTCGCCTGCGCGGCCTGGCTCGCGGTGCGGATGCGCCGGGACAACAGGGTGACGGTGACCACGGACACCGCGATCACGAGCACGGTCAGCCCGAGCAGAACCGGGTCGATGATGAGCATGGCCACGAGCGCGCCGATGAAGGTGAGCGAGCCGCCGATCGCTTCGACCAGCCCCTGCGTGAGCACCGCGCGCAGCAGCGTGGTGTCACTGCCGACGCGGGAGACGAGGTCGCCGGTGCGGCGCGCATCGAACTCGCTGATCGGCAGGCGCAGCAGGCGTCCGACCAGCTTGCGGCGGCTGGAGAGCACGACTCCCTCACCGGTGCGCTGCAGCAGGTAGTGCTGGTACCCGCTGATCAGGCCCGAAATTACCACGAGCACAATGAGTACTCCAACCAGCGAACCGAGCGGGTCACCGGCCTGCACGATCGTGATGACCTGACTCACCAGCAGCGGCTGGGCCAGGCTCGCGGCCGCACCGAGCACGCTCAGGACGATGACGACGCCGAGCACCTTCTTGTGCTCGAACAGGTAGGGCAGCAGTTGGCTGAACTTCGCGCGCGGACCGGTCGGGGCTGGCCGGCCGCGTCGGCCGCGCGGCGGTTTGACGGCCTTCTGGGCAGCGGATGAATCGGGCGTGCGGGTTGCGGTGGTCACTGATGAATCTTAACCGCCGCAGATGCGAACCATCCCCACCGGAGCGGGGGCGGTCTAGGTTAGAACTGTGCCAGCGCCTGTCATCGCCACCCAGAATCTCGTCAAGAGTTATCCTGTCAAAAACTCGAAAGATTTCGTCGCCGTCGACGGGATCAGTTTCGAGGTGGCCCCGGGGGAGTCCTTCGGGTTGCTCGGCCCCAACGGCGCCGGAAAATCCACGACGATGCGCATGATCGGCGCGGTGTCCACCCGCACGAGTGGCGATCTCACGGTGCTCGGCCTCGACCCGAATCGGTACGGTCCCGAGATTCGTTCCCAACTCGGCGTGGTGCCGCAAGAGAACAATCTCGACCTCGAGCTGAAGGTGCGGGAAAATCTGCTGGTTTACGGCCGCTACTTCGGGCTGCCGCGCGCCCGAGTCGCCCGCCGGGCTGACGAACTGCTCGAGTTCGCCCAGCTCCAGGACAAGGCCACAGCCAAGGTCGACGACCTCTCCGGTGGCATGAAACGGCGCCTCACCATCGCCCGGGCGCTTATCAACGACCCGCGCATCCTGCTGCTCGACGAGCCGACCACCGGACTCGACCCGCAGGCACGCCACATTCTCTGGGATCGACTGTTTCGACTCAAGGAGCAGGGCACGACGCTGCTCGTCACCACCCACTACATGGACGAAGCCGAGCAGCTCTGTGACCGCCTCATCGTCGTCGACAAGGGCCGCATCATGGCCGAGGGTTCTCCGGCCGACCTGATCCGCCGGTATTCCTCCCGCGAGGTGCTCGAGGTGCGCTTCGGCTCAGCCCAGAACGCCGAGGTCGCCGACCGCCTTCAGAGTTTCGGCGGGAGCGGTTTCGGCGAACGGGTCGACGTGCTGCCCGACCGCATTCTGGTCTATAGCGATAGCGGCGAGCGAGAATTAGAGCGGATGACCGCGGCCGGCCTGCACCCGATCACGAGCCTGGTACGCCGTTCCAGCCTCGAGGACGTGTTCCTCCGTCTCACCGGCCGAAACCTGATCGAATGAGCGCGAGCGATTTCGACAACGCTCGGGATGCTGGCGGGGCGACCGACAGCATCCGTTCGCAGGCAGTCGCGGCGGCTGTCGTCTCGGCCGCCCGCACCCGCCGCTACGGCTCCTGGTATGTGGCCGAGCACCGGTTTCGGGTCATGCGGTCTTACGCGCAGACGGTGCTGTTCACCGCGATCGGCAGCCCGCTCGTCTACCTCTACGCGATGGGCGTTGGCCTGGCCAGCCTGGTCGACGGCAATCTCGGCGACAACGCCGTCAACGGGGTCAGCTACCTCGAATTTCTCGCACCGGCGCTGCTCGCGAGCAGCGCGCTTGCAGTCGCCTCCGAGGAGTTCAGCTACCCGATCATGCTCGGCTTCAAATGGAACCCGACCTTCTTCGGTATGAACGCGAGTGCGATTCAACCCGGTCAGATCATCAACGGCATCGTCATCTCGGTAGCGGCACGTATGCTGCTCACCTGCGCCATCTTCTATGTCTTCATGCTCATTTTTGGTGCGGTTCCGGGCCCGCTCGGTGCCGTGGCGGTGCTCGTGGCGCTACTCACCGGCCTCTCGTTCGGCGCGCTCCTGATGGCGTACACGGCCACCCTCAAGGACGACACCGGCCAGCTCGCCATGGTGCAGCGCTTCGTGATTCTGCCGATGACGCTGTTCTCCGGCACGTTCTTTCCGCTCGACGTGCTGCCGACCTACCTGCAGTGGCTCGGCTGGATCTCACCGCTCTGGCACGGCACCGAACTGTCCCGCGTCTTCGCCTATGGCCGACCGGAACCGATCTGGCTGAGCGTCCTGCACGCGCTCTATCTGGCCGCCCTGCTCGCTGTCGGCTGGATTTGGGCGCGTCGCCTCACGGCCGCGAGGTTGAACAAATGAGGTTTTCGTCGACGCTCGTCACTGCTGCTCGCCCACCACGGCTGGTCGGAAGCCGTGGTGTCGGTAAGTATTACGCCGGTAATGCGCGCAGCGTGATGGCGCGCGGCTGGCGCGCGACGCGCAGCACCAACTCGCTCGTTGTGCTCAGCGGAATGGTCGAGCCGATCTTTTACCTGCTGTCGATGGGCCTCGGCCTGGGGGCGCTGATCGGCCAGGTACAGACCGACGACGGCCAGAGCGTGCCGTACGCCGCTTTCATCGCCCCGGCGCTGCTCGCCGTCGCCGCGATGAACGGTGCCATCTACGATTCGACCTGGAACGTCTTCTTCAAGATGCAATTCGCCAAACTCTACGAGGGGATGCTGGCCACCGCGCTTGGCCCGCTCGACGTGGCGCTCGGCGAGATCTCGCTCGCCCTGGCGCGGGGGCTGCTCTACGCGACCGGATTCCTGCTCGTGATGCAGGCGCTCGGCCTGAACCTGTCCTGGTGGGCGCTGCTCGCGCTGCCGGCGGTGCTGCTGATCGCGTTTGGATTCGCATCCGTCGGCATGGCGGTGACCAGTTATATGAAGACGTTCCAGCAGATGGACTGGATCACCTTCGTGCTGCTACCGATGTTTTTGTTCTCGGCTACGTTCTACCCGTTGAGCGTGTATCCGCCGGGCGTTCAGTATGTGATTCAGGCGCTGCCGCTCTGGCATGGTGTCGAGCTCGTGCGCGGCCTGACCACCGGCCAGGTGGATGCTGGCCTGCTCTGGCACGTGCTCTACTACGCCGTCATGATCGTGATCGGCGTGGTCATGACCACCCGTCGCCTGAAAGCCCTGTTCCTGACATAGACAACGCTCCCCCTCGCCAGCGGCAAGGGGGAGCGGATGCTGGTGCGGCTGGACCTACCGGTGCAGGTCGAGGTCCTTCGTTTCGCGGCTCAGGATCAGCGCGATCAGGGTGATGGTGCCCATGATCGAGAGGTAGATGCCGACCCAGAACGGGCTGCCCTCGCCGATTGTCCACAGCCAGACGGCGATGAACGGGGCGACGGCCGCGCCGAGAATGGAGCTCATGTTGTAGGCGAACGCGGAGCCGGTGTAGCGCACGCTGGTCGGGAACAGCTCGGGCAGCAGCGCGCCCATCGGCCCGAAGGTCATGCCCATGAGTGAGAATCCGACGATGAGGAACAGCATGACGCTGAGGTCGCCGGCACCGAGCAGGGGCACGAAGAGAAACCCGAACACGATGATGAACATGGTCACGATGATGAGCGTCTTGCGACGCCCGTGCTTGTCGGCCCACGGGCCGGAGGCGAGGGTGAAAATTCCGAAGAACACCACGCCGAGAATCATCATGAGGATGAAGGTGTTGTAGCTGAATCCGAGCCCCGGCAGCGCGGCATCCGTTGCGGCACGGCCGTAACTGAGAGTGAACGTGGTCATCAGGTAGAACAGCACGTAGGTGGCGAGCATGATGAACGTGCCGAGGATGAGTTCGCGCCAGTTCGACTTGAATACCGCAGCGAGCGGCAGCTTCTCGACACGCTTGGCCTGGACGACCTTCGTGAAGACCTCGCTTTCGACCAGGCGCAGACGCACCCAGAGTCCGACGATGACCATGACGGCCGAGAACAGGAAGGGGATGCGCCAGGCCCATTCGAGGAATGCCTCGGACGGGCGGGTCGGGTCGGTCGACGGCAGTGCGAGCGCGAGGCCGAGAAACAGGCTGTTGGCGATGATGAAGCCGAGCGGGGCGCCGACCTGGGGGAAGGTGCCGTACCAGGCACGCTTGCCGACCGGGGCGTTTTCGGTTGCCACGAGTGCAGCGCCGCTCCATTCCCCGCCGAGGGCGAAGCCCTGGGCCAGGCGCAGAATGACGAGCATGAACGGTGCCCACCAGCCGATCATGTCGTAGGTCGGCAGGAGGCCGATCAAAAACGTCGCGATGCCCATGGTGAGCAGTGCACCGACCAGGGTGGCCTTGCGTCCCTTGCGGTCACCGAAGTGGCCGAAAAACAGGGCGCCGATCGGGCGGGCGACCATGGCGGCGCCGAACACGGCGAAGGAGGCGAGCAACGCGGTGGTCTCGTTGCCGGAGGGAAAGAACAGGTGCGGAAACACGAGGACGGCGGCGGTGGCGTAAACGTAGAAGTCGTAGAACTCAATGGTCGTGCCGATGAGGCTCGCCATGATGACGCGGCTCTTCGGATTGAGCGGTGTGGTCGGCGTCGGAATAGACGCTGTGGTTGTTGACATGGGGGTGGAACGCTCCGGTGTGATGGCTGAGCGCCAACGAAACCCGCAAGTCGATCGGACTTCCCGCGGTAGCGTTTACGCACGAATGATGGTGTGGCCGCGTGTAGAGGTCACCAATTACCCTACCCCCGGGGGGTCTGGGTCAACGCGCGACAGCGGCTACTGCGCGTGAAGCACTGGTGTGCCGACTTTCGCGGGGAAAAAGCTATTTCCAGAGTACCGCGATGACCACGTTGACCAGGGTGAGGGCTCCAATGGCCCAGAGCACGAGTGATGAGACGCTCGGCTTCTTGCGGTTCACGATGACCAGCACGGTGATCACGATGAGCACGAGCAGCTTGATGCCGATTTTGGTGTTGTCGATGTGGCCGAGGGCGCCCACCTGGATGACGCCGACGAGGAGCAGGCCGGTGACCAGCTGGGTCAGCGCACCGTGGAACATGGCGGCGACGATCGCGCCCTTGCCGGCAATGATCGGCTTGATCTGCACCAGAAAGCCGCCGAGTAGCGAGGCGAGGCCGACGAAGTGCAGAATGAGCAGAATATTGCGCAGAAGGTCCATGCATTCAGCCTAGGAGCGTGAGTCAGTAACGCCTATTTCGGCTTGATGCCGCGGAATACGGGTCCATGTCTCGGCGTGGGTTGGGTGTTGCTGGCGCGGTAGCCAATGGGGGAATT